>JBJECE010000029.1:0-53345 GCA_051870755.1 Paludibacteraceae bacterium
ATCGCAAAATTGGTTCGTTTCTTTGCGCTCGTGCAAAGAAATGAACAAGCCAATTCAAGCAAAAGAAATGAAAGAAGTTGCACTCGTGCAAAGAAATGAACAGAAAAGCAAACAACGCAAACAACGAAATTTACGAAACCAACAACCATTAAACCCTTAAACTTTGCAACTTTATGAACCACTTAGTGTGCTTCGAGCCAATTCTGACCGATGCCGATGTCCACTTTGAGTGGCACGCGTAGTTGCACGGCGTTTTCCATCTCGGTTTGTACAATCGTGCGCACACGTTCGACTTCGTTGTTGGGCACGTTGAAGTTCAATTCGTCGTGCACTTGCAAAATCATCTCTGTTTTCAGCCCTTCGTCGGCCAGCCGTTTGGCTATGCGTACCATCGCTATTTTGATAATGTCGGCTGCGGTGCCTTGTATAGGCGCATTGATGGCGTTGCGTTCGGCGAATCCGCGCACGGTGGCGTTGCGCGAGTTGATGTCGGGCAGAAAACGCTTGCGGTGGAATAACGTTTCGACAAAACCCGTTGTGCGTGCTTGTGCGATGGCGTTGTCCATATAGGTTTTCACCTGCGGGAATGTGGCAAAATAGCCGTCGATGAGTTCTTTGGCTTCGCTGCGCGTTATTTGCAGTCGTTCGGCCAAACCGAATGCCGAGATGCCGTATATGATGCCGAAATTGGCCGTTTTGGCTTTGCGGCGCATGTCGGCGGTTACCGCTTCTATCGGTATTTTGTAGATGTTGGCGGCCGTGGCGGCGTGTATGTCGTGGTTGTGTCCGAAGGCGTCGATCATATTCGTGTCGCCACTGAGGTGTGCCATGATGCGCAGTTCCACTTGCGAGTAGTCGGCGCTCAGGAACACGCAACCCGGTTCGGCGATGAAAGCCTTGCGTATTTCGCGGCCTTGTTCGTCGCGCACTGGTATGTTTTGCAGATTCGGATTGCTCGAACTCAGGCGACCGGTGGCGGTGATGGCTTGGTTGAACGAGGTATGTATTTTGCCGGTGGTCGGGTTGATGAGTTTCGGCAATGCGTCGATGTATGTGCTGAGCAGTTTTTTCAGGCCTCGGTATTCGAGTATTTTACCGATTATTTCGTGTTTTCCGCGCAACGATTCGAGTGTTTCTTCGTCGGTAACGTATTGGCCGCTTTTGGTTTTGCGTGGTTTGTCGATTATTTTCAGTTTGTCGAACAGCAGTTCGCCTATCTGCTTGGGCGATGCGATGTTGATGTTTGCACCGGCCGTTTGTCGTATGTCGTGCTCTATTTTTGTCATGGCGGCCGTCAGGCTTTGCGACGATTGCGCCAACGCAAAATCATCGATTAAAACGCCGTTTCTCTCCATTTTTGCCAACACGCGCACCAGCGGCATTTCGATGTCGTAAAAGAGTTGTTCGAGTTGGTTTTCGGCTATTTGTTTGGCCAAAATGTGGTGCAGTTGCAGTGTGATGTCGGCATCTTCGGCGGCGTATTCGGCTATTTGTGCGAGTGGCACTTGCCGCATGTTCAGTTGGTTTTTGCCTTTGGCGCCTATCAGTTCTTCGATGTGAATGGTGCGATAGTTGAGCAATATTTCGGCCAGATAGTCCATGCCGTGCCGCAATTCCGGGTTGAGCAGATAGTGCGCTATCATGGTGTCGAACAAGTGGCCTTTGATGTCGATACCGTAGTTTTGCAGCACCATCAGGTCAAATTTCAGATTTTGCCCGATTTTATCGCAATTTTCGTTGTCGAATATGGGTTTGAAACGTTGCAACAATCGGCAAATTTCGTCGCGTGTGGCCGGCGCCGGTACATAGTAGGCCGTGTGTGCCTCGACGGCAAACGACATGCCTACCAATTCGGCCTCGAACACATTGGTCGAAGTGGTTTCGGTGTCGAAACATACGGCGTTGTATCCCGATAAAATTCCGATTAAATCGTCGATTTCGGCATCGGTTTGCACTATTTTGTAGGTGTGCGCGGTGTCGGCAGCCGATGTCAGGTTTAGGTTTTCGGCCGGTGTGGTGTCGATGGTTGTATTTTCGGCGGTTTCATCGGCAAAAAGCGACCCTTGTGCACTCTGTTTTGGCGCCGGTTTTGTCGATGATTCCGTGCCCGACAGTTTGTTTAGGTGCGCACGGAACTCCAATTCGGTGAATAGCGCCGTCAGGGCGGCTTTGTCCGGCTCTTCACGGCGCAAGGCCGTTTCGTCGAACGCTACAGGCACATCGGTTTTGATGGTGGCCAAAAAGCGCGAAAAGACGATTTTATCGCGATTTTCTTCGATTTTTGTTTTCAGGGCGCCTTTCAGTTGTGCCGTGTTGGCCAGCAGATTGTCTATGTCGCCGAACTCTTGCAGCAGTTTTGTGGCGGTTTTTTCGCCCACGCCCGGGCAACCGGGAATGTTGTCGCTTGTATCGCCCATCAGACCGAGCAGGTCGATGACTTGCGATACGTTTTGCAAATCCCATTTGGCCAGCACTTCGGGCACGCCGAGTTTGTCGTAACCTTTGCCGTCGAAGCGTGGTTTGTAGATGAACACGCGGTCGGTAACGAGTTGTCCGTAGTCCTTGTCCGACGTGAGCATCAACACTTCGAAATCGCCCGTTTCATCGGCCATTTTTGCCAATGTGCCGACCACATCGTCGGCCTCGTAGCCATCGACTTGCACTACGGGAATGCGGTACGCTTCGACTATCTGTTTGATGATCGGAACGGCTGTGCGTATGTCTTCGGGTGTGGCTTGGCGTTGTGCCTTGTAGGCTTCGTAGGCCTCGTGCCGAAAGGTTTTGCCGCCCGGGTCGAACACCACGGCAACGT
Source organism: Paludibacteraceae bacterium (assembly GCA_051870755.1). Lineage (GTDB taxonomy): Bacteria > Bacteroidota > Bacteroidia > Bacteroidales > Paludibacteraceae > W0P28-013. Next base: position 2,813 of record JBJECE010000029.1, read on the forward strand.
GTGTGGGTTGTTCGCGTTTCAGCACATCGTCGAGTGTATTGACAAATCCGAGAATGGCGCCGGTGTTCAGCCCTTTGGAATTGATGCGCGGATTTTTGATGAATGCGTAGTAGGCGCGATAGATTTGCGAGTAGGCATCGATGAGAAGCAGTCGTTTCATGGTGGTGTGTAAAAAAATCAAGTCGATTGCAAAGATACACATTTTCGGGCGATTGTCCAAATGCCTTTGGCTCTTGCGTAGTTTTCAATGTCTTCTTCCATCTGCTCGTTCGATTCATCTCGTGCTATGCGAGCCTTGCACGCCACTCCAAATCCATCACATCATCGTATGGTTTCAAACCACTCTTCACACGAGCCTCATTCAAATGAGTAAACACCCTATGCAAACTAATATAACCATTAGACCACGACTCAACAACACGCATCAACCTACCATTTATACCGCGACCCAACAACTCCTCACCAAGCGAACCACTTATATCAACCTGCGTATCACCACTGCCCCTACGAAGCCAACGCTTACCCGAACGCAACATATCCTTAAGAGCAGAACTAATACCACGCGACGCATCACCTGCACTAACACCCGTCGCAGGACTCATCGAAAAACGCACATCTACATCATCACCACGCGACGCATCAATAAGTTTCTCCCCTTTTTCTTTGGAACTTTCAAACATTTTCGGTATCTTTGCAACATCATTGAGGGTTGCCCCATCCGTTTCGGACGTTGTGTGTAGAGATTTACTTAAAGTCATTGCACGTTGGGATACGCCCTCTTTTGTTTTATAGAACGTTTTCGCTGTCAAATTTCCTTTCTTGTCAGTATATATCTCCAACAAATTGTAAGTCCCATTTTCCGCTTCTTTGAGAAAGAAGAACATCTTTCTCTTTTCGCCTGCATTTTCATTTGCATATATAATCCTATCAGGGGATGAAACAACATCAGCAATGCTTCGTATGTCCTCAATGTCAAGAGGAATATTTCTTTCATCCGTTTCATTGTTCCCGAAATGCCCTTTGTTGATGTGTAACAAATCAGACGGATTGAGAACGAAATCGACTTTGTCTTTGAACGATATACCAGAAATACGTTCAAGATATGCCTTCCCCTCTGCAGTCAATCGACCGATAGAAATAGGTTTGCCATTGAACTCTCCGGATATGGCTTGATTGAATAACGCTTCAATCCTATTCTTGATTGCATCATTGTTACTATTTTTTACTTCATCACTGTAGTTCTCTGCAAACTCAGCGTTCATTGCTTCTATTTCAGCATCGGTTACAGCACCATCTTGTCTTGGTTGAGGCTCACGACCTGCCGCCTTAATCATTTCGTCCACTTCTGTAGGCGTAAGTAAACGTTTCACCTTCATTGCTCCCGTAATAATCCAAGGGTCTGTTTCCGGATTAGGATTAGTACGGTAGGTATATGCACCATTCTCCGGCACTCTTGGCAATCCTGCATAACTATGTTGGAATTTTCCGTTTTTGTTATAACCATAACTCATAGCCTCATCTTGATAATCCACATCGTTGGCATACTCAACCTCCGCCCATACAAAGTTAGCAGGAAACAATGTCCTCTCTCCGTTCTCGTCATTTCGGTTGAACTGCAAAGCGTATGGTATTTTCCCCAAGTGCCAACCAGGACGATATGCAAGTCTTCCGCCTCCGCCTTGCGTTCCTTTCCCACCTGCTTTAACCTGCGAACGTCCTGTCTTGCTCTGTCCTGCAATAGGAGCAGCGTCTGCATCGAGCCATACGCCTACAGGTGTTGCATCTCCGTTAGGGTTGGCTACCATTGGAGGATAAAGTTTTCCGTTCTTCAAGACAAAAACCTTGTAACCTATACCTGTATTTTTAGGTGCTTCACCCTTACGGATACTGTACCTAATATCTTCATTATCGCTGCTGAACGTACCAACGTTATCCGCAAACCTATTATTACGTTCATATTCTGTAACATCACGATTAGATTTTTCTCTCTCAACGCTTGGATTCTCAAAATCTTTTACTATCTTTGCAACCAAATCCAAATCCAAGTACTCCACGTCAGCGAGATTGGTTCGCTGTTGGTTTATTAGGGTTTGGATTTTCTCCTTATCCAGATAATCTGCTTTTCCTTGTATTATCCAATTAAGCCATTTTGCATTGGTTTTCGGAAATATACCCCTTATAGAAGACACCTCTATTCCATTCCTATTTTGATTGAAATGAACCCCAATAAGGAATTGTTCCCCTTGATATTCTATTGCGATGATAACGTTTTTTGCATTGTTACCATACTTGAAAACGGCTATTGGAGACTGTAATTCCTTAACGAGGTTTTTCATCTCTGATATTTCAAACGGATGATTTTCTTGTTTTGATTTTTCTTCAAGACGTGTTGAGGACATCTCAATAGGCATATTTGGAAATCCTGCGCTCAATAATATCTCGCTCGGCATTCCCAACTTATAGATATGCCCCTTTGGTAGTGTTCCGTCAATTTGTTGTTGAAGTTCATTATTAAACCTATCATTGACTTGCTCAATTTCGGCACTAACAATATCTTCGCCAGTCGAAAACCGAAAATCATCAACCACACCATATTCATCACCACGACCACCATCACCATCCGACTTACCCGAAGGAACATCTGCAAAACGCATCACATTGTCGATAACACGAATGTTACCAAATACATCTCTTATAACATTCTCATTGTGCAAATCACGCAGTTTTATCCTGCCGTTCGTATAGTTGTGCTTGCCGTCAGTGTCTTTCTCAAAACCGATAGAGCGTGCAAAGTCGTCTAACTCATCTTGAGTCAGTTTCTCACCATTGCTCACAACGTATGGTTGCGACACAATCACTTGAAACGAACCCTCTCTATCAAGCCCGAATCCCTCTAATTTATATGCAGTATCTGGAAATAAAAAGTTGTGTAGTGCTATCGCATCAAGTTTGTCTTGTAGCGTGCCGTATGTCCAAGTGCTTTGCGACTTTACAACTCTGTTGTTTGCCTCGTCAAAATAAACAACACCCTCGCCGCCACTTGCCAATCTGTCGCCGTATCGCTCACGGAGCGTTTCGTTCGTGTTGTCTATCCAAATGCCTTTGGCTCTTGCGTAGTTTTCAATGTCTTCTTCCATCTGCTCGTTCAACTCATCTCGTGCTATGCGAGCCTTGCGAGCAACTTCCTTATCTTTAGACTTTAACGCCTGTTGTAATCCCGAGTATTCCACTTGCGAGCCTGCTCGAACACCTCTTCCCGAGACAATGGAAAGTGCTTCTGCCATTCCTCGTTCGCCTTTAAGCCCGCTTTCGAGTTCTTCATATGAAAATCGGTCAAATAATAACGCTTTGTTTCCTCGTCGTAAATCATTTTCTATATCTTTTAATACGTTAGACATCTCCTGCAAAGATACATCATCAGACATACCCTTGTCAAGTATTTCAAAAACTTTTTTCGTATTCGCATCTATTTTACTTATATCACCACGCACTGCATCACCAATCAAATCCGAAAGCATACTATCGCAAAACTCATCAACATGATACTGCGCCAACCTATCTCTGCCAAGCGAACCACTTATATCAACCTGCGTATCACCACTGCCCCTACGAAGCCAACGCTTACCCGAACGCAACATATCCTTAAGAGCAGAACTAATACCACGCGACGCATCACCTGCACTAACACCCGTCGCAGGACTCATCGAAAAACGCACATCTACATCATCACCACGCGACGCATCAATAAGTTTCTCCCCTTTTTCTTTGGAACTTTCAAACATTTTCGGTATCTTTGCAACATCATTGAGGGTTGCCCCATCCGTTTCGGACGTTGTGTGTAGAGATTTACTTAAAGTCATTGCACGTTGGGATACGCCCTCTTTTGTTTTATAGAACGTTTTCGCTGTCAAATTTCCTATACCTGTATTTTTAGGTGCTTCACCCTTACGGATACTGTACCTAATATCCGCATTAGTTCCGTCAAACGTACCAACATTATTATTTTCCATCAATTCCACCGGCACATTCACTTCTTGCACCTGTGCAAGTCCTGTAGGGTCTTTATATTCTCCGCTATATAGCGTCTGCTCAATCGCACCGATAATATCTGCAATAGGTGTACCATCTGCATTATTAAGTGCTTTATCAGAATAGAAGAACTCTATCACATGCGCATTACCATTGTTTGTAATGCCGTCATTTTCGTGTCGAGATATTACAATACTTATTCCATTATTCTCTCCGTTGTTGTCAAAGTTAGATACCATTGCGTTGTGGTTACTAATACGAAGGGTAAATACTTTACCGTTTTTAGCCTCTATGTTTATATAGTTGCTTGTCCCAGTATTGCGTGCTCCAAGCGATTTTGATATGTCAGTTATGGCATTTTCTGTCTTAATTCTAATATTTTTATATTTTTCTTTGATAGTTTGAAGTTTTTTCTGTAACTTTGCACCCGCAATCGGATAGTTCGACTGCCCCTTAGTGCCTTGCTCCATTATTTGGAGCATGAGCCGGACGGAACTATCCGATTGTTGTTTTCCTATATATTCATTGTCTTCTACATTAGGAACAACATCAGTTTCTATACCCGCATAATCCGACGTCGGCATACCTGCATCTTTAGATAACTGCTGCACATCGTTCAAATTGTCGCTATCATAATACAACTTATTATACTGCTCATCTGACATAATACCATCACCAATCAAATCCGAAAGCATGCTATCGCAAAACTCATCTTTTAATAACGATTTTCAAGCGTCCGACAATCTTATTGCATTTTATCTTTGCACGACTACGGAATTGCCCATCATGTCGTGAAAACATTTTCCGTTCAATTTTTTTGTTAAAAGCATATTGATAAAAAAGTAAACAATTATTCCGATTCCGCATACCTCGTTTAGTTTTCCTAATTGCCGGTAAAATGATTGAGAGGCCGTTATGCGTTCCCCATTGTTTCCTTGAACTTTCAGTCGAAATAACAATTTTCCGGGAGTGGCTTGTAATTTTGACTTTTCAAATAATCCGAAATAAAGGAAATACGCAAGTATGGCAATTGGACCTTGAAGGATTATGATATAGATTTCGAACAACTCTATAACGCCTATGTTTTCGAAATCATATATGTCGATTCCGACTCCGCACATGTTTAACGCTCCCCAATGGACAACTAAACTGATTACATTTACAATGATTACATCTAATAAAAATGCACCAAACTTTTTGAAAAATGAAATTTTGGGAGTTTCGGTTTTAGCGAAACTGACTTTGTGATACAAGGCGTACCATGTTTCTGAAATGATAAACACCATCAATAATGCGGGAATATGCTTGTTAACGCCCGCACAAAGGCACAGGTTCACGCAACAAAAAATTGCATTTAAGATTTTGAAAATTTTTAATTTCATAATTTTTTACAATTAGCCTATACATTGCGAGGTTTTAATAAGTGAATAAAAAAATGGAGTTGTTTTTGTTATTATGCGTTGTATCGTTGTCGCAGGCATAGTGTGTATTTTTTGAGTAGTTCTTCGGGTGTATATTCGTAGATGTATCTGTCGTCGCGTACTATTTTTCCGTTGATTAGTTTGCAGTATTTATATCTGATGGTTTTGCGTGGTACGTCTTTGACGACTATTATTATGTGTGCGAATGGTTCTTGGTATGTGTTTCCTTTGTTATATTTTTTATTTACGAGTATGTCGTTGTATTCGAGCAGGTCGAATAGGTAGTTGTTGAGTAGTATTTTTCTTACTCGGGCGGCGATGTAGGTGGTGATGGCCGCTGTGGCGATTGCTGTGATGATGATTGTGTGTGTCATAATTGTAAAATTTTTATGGTTAGACATTCAATTTTCGACTACAAATATACGGCGCGACAAAACTCTCTACGCGCGCACGCGCGCGCGAGGAAGTGCCAAAAATGGCGATTTCATCGGTAAAAAAACGGAAAAAGTTCGCACTGCAGTGCGAACTTTCTATGTACAAAAAATCGGGGAAAACGCTATTTTTTCAGCGCATATTTCGCAAATCGGCACCGCAGGCAGTCGTGCGTGTCGCAGTAGCCGCGTTTTAGTTGTATCAGGGCTTGTGTGTCGAATGCGTTGGCAGCCGCAATGCCGCATGCCGCAAAACCGGCCACAATGTGATTGTGCTCGGCCGGCAAGGTGTTCAGCAGGTCGATGGCGCGCTGTTGCAACTGCTCGTCGTGGCGATATTTGCCGTAGCAAAACAGAAACGGCACCACACTATTTATCAGCAGGGCGTCTGTCGAGGTGCGCGACAATTTTTTTGAGCGCGCGGCTGTTGGCTCGCCGAAACGATAGTGTGTCGTCCAATAGTCGCTCGGCTCGCAGGCAAACAGCAGGCGGAGTTGGTCGTTGTCGTCGGTTTCGATAATCTGCGAAAACAGGTTGTGCGATTTGACGATGAGGTTGGCCATTTGCGCCAAACGTATGGTTGGAAAATTCGACGGACGCAGTCGCAGAAACTTCCACAGCGACGCATCAATCGGCGTGAGCGAAAATTTGGCCTGCAAAAAACGATATTCGCGTTGCAAAAGGGCGTAGTATGGGTCGGCGTTGTCGGCGCCGAGCATGCCGGCTTGGCCAAACAGCAGGGCTTCTATCTGCACAGGGTCGTTGCGGTGTTTGCCGAGTATGGCGTTTGGCAGCGACTTGGCCAGCAGTTCAAACGGCAGCGCGTTGGTCGAAAACCCGAAGTTGCGCGCCACGGTGATGTAGAACGCTTCCTCCCAATTATTCACGTTTTGTTGCAGCAGCTGGTCGATGGCGGCGGTTTTTTGCTCCAAACGTTCGGTCGCAAGGCGGTCTATCCACGCGTGCTGCTCCATGGTCGGAATGTCGTGCAGCGCATCGGCGCAGGCCACAAACCGGTGAGGCGTCATCAGGCGGTGGTATGCCTCGACGAGTTGCGGGCGAAATTGCAAAACCACTTGTGGCAATGGTTGTCCGTCGGGACGTGTGATGTCGGTGTCGGCATCGAGCACCACATGCAGTATCACCGAATTGTAGGCCGGATTACGGTCGTGTTCGTGGCGCAACCAATCGCTCGCTTGTCGATGAAATTCCACATTGCCCGCCCACAGCGTGTCGCCGATGCGTATTTTGGCATTGAACACATCGGGGCCGGCGTCGGTGTTGCGTTGGCCGGTGTCGATTATCTCCACACGGCGACCGTCGGTAGTGGTTTGCTCCGGCGCAAATAGTTTCCGAAACCAAACATAATGCAAAAATTGTTCGTTGGGCGTAACAGATGGTGGCATAAACAACAAAATTTTCTCTCAACCAAGCCCACAAAAGTAGCGATTTTTTTTGTAAATCGGGGCATTTTTGAGTAAAAAAGCAGTTTTTCAATAAAAAAATATCGAAAAACGATAAAAAAATTTGTTCGTTTCAAAAAAAAGTTGTTACTTTGCAGGCAAAAGTAAATCGAATCGTTATGAAACGCTTAAAATTTCTGTGTTCGTTCTTGCTGATATGCTTTTTTGTGGCATTGTTTCAAGATGCGGTGATGTCGGCGTTGCAAGGCTTTAACCTCGGCTACAACATGGCCGGCTACGAAATCGAAAATGCCCTGCAATCCGAGAGTTTTACAAGTGTGTCGCTCGAACCGAAGTACAACGCGATAGTTCCGACCGATGTCAATCAAAAGGACGGCTCGCCACTGCTCATCGTGCCGCAAAAAGCCTCGTTGGTGGTGTTTCGGCCGGCCGGCGATGCCGACACTGAAGCCTCGTGGGGCGACACCGCCTTGCAGGTGTTTCACCTCATCGTGTCGGTGCTGATATGCGGCGGATTCGTCTTTTTGCTGGTCGTATTTGTCAAAATCATCGTGTCGTTTCACCGCTCGCAGATTTTCGACGAACGCAACATTCGCCGTTTTCGCATCATCGGCATCGGATTTTTGGTCTTGGCATTGCTTGGCACCATATATAACGGCATGGAACTGTTTTTCGTCAACCGTGCCATCGAGTTGGCCGACTACACCATTTCGGCGCGTTTCATCGATTGGGACGACCTGATCATCGGCCTCATCATTCTGCTGATGAACGAAGTGCTGCAAATAGCCACGCAAATGAAAAACGAACACGATTTAACCATCTAAATCCGAGCGAATATGCCGATAGTTGTTAATTTGGATGTGGTGATGGCCAAGCGAAAAATTTCGCTCAACGAGTTGTCGGAAAAAGTAGATGTAACCCCGGCCAACTTGTCGATTCTGAAAACGGGCAAAGCCAAAGCGGTGCGTTTCTCCACCTTGGAAGCCTTGTGCGAAGTGCTGCGCTGCCAGCCCGGCGACATTCTCGCCTACGAGAAAGACAAAAACGAATAATAATCAACCAAATTTTTAATAATTGCTTTATGAAAAAGAAAATTTTTGCAGTTGCAATGCTTTTGTGCGCCACGACCCTGATGGCCTCCGCACAAAACGACCCACGCAAGGGATTTACGGAGTATAAGTTGGACAACGGCTTGACCATCATGCTGTGGGAAGACCAAAACCTGCCCGATGTGCACGGACGCGTTGTTTGCCGCGCCGGCGCCATCGACGAACCGGCCGACTACACCGGCTTGGCGCACTATTTGGAGCACATGCTCTTCAAAGGTACAGCCAACATCGGCGCACTCGATTGGGAAAAAGAGAAACCGCTCTACGAGGAAATCATCCGCCTGTACGACGAATTGTCGGCCGTGCCGATGAAAGACCAAAAGAAACGCACCGAACTCATCAAAAAAATCAACGAAGTGTCGATGCAGGCTGCCAAATTCGGTGCCACCGACGACTTTTCGAACCTGATTGAAGGCATGGGCGGCGAAGGCTTGAACGCGTTCACAAGTTACGATCTGACCTGCTACTTCAACAACTTCCCCGCATTCCAAATGGAAAAATGGCTCGAAGTGAACTCCGAACGACTCATCAATCCGGTGTTCCGCTCGTTCCAGGCCGAGTTGGAAAACGTGTTCGAAGAGTACAACATGTATCAGGACTATAACGACACGCACATCAGCGAGTTCATCATGGAGAAACTCTACGAAGGACATCCGTATGCGCGCGACGTCATCGGCTTGCCCGAACACCTGAAAAATCCGAGCCTGAGCGCGCTCATCAACTTCTACAACACTTGGTATGTGCCGAACAACATGTGCTTGTTGTTGGTGGGTAACTTCGATACCGAAACCGTCAAACCGCTGATCGAAAAATACTTCGGTCGCCTACAACCCAAAGAGTTGCCCGAACGCGGCCAATACACATGGACCGATTTCAAAGGCAACCCGAAATATTCGGCCAAATTGGGCTATTATCCGCAAGTGGTGTGGGGCTACAACGGCGTGAAAGAGGGCGACCCCGATGCGCTGGCGCTCGACTTCACACTGTCGATGCTCAACAATCGCCACAACACCGGCTTGTTCGACAAACTGATGCTCGATGGCGACATCTCGCTGGCTGTGGCCGAGAGCGATTCGCGCCGCGACCTCGGACGCATTCTGTTGGCGGCCGTGCCCTATTTCGACGCTTCGCAATATCGCTACGAATCGAATGCCGCAACCGAAAAAATGATCATGAAAGAGGTGGACAAACTGAAAACCGGCGCCTTCGAAGATTGGCTCTTCAACTCGGTGAAAGCACAAATGTTGCAGGAAACGAAACTGATGTTCGAAAACTCGTCGTCGAAAGTGAACATCTTGACGTACGCATTTGCCTACGGACAACCGGTTGAACGCTACTTTACGCTCGCCGACAGCATCAACGCCATCACGCGTGCCGATGTGCAACGCATCGCTCAAAAATATCTGAACGGCAACCATGTAACCGTTTCCATCGACGAGGGTACGCCCAAAAAGAACAAACTGAAAAAACCGGAAATACAGCCGCTCGACCCGCCGAAAGAGTCGAAAACGGCCTACGACGACAAAGTAAATGCGCTGCCGCTCGGCACCGTGAAAGAGGAGTACAACAACTTTGCCGACGTTACCATCACCAAACTCTACGACGACGTTACGCTCTTCTGCACCGAAAACAAGGAGAACGACATCTTCTCGCTGACACTGAAATATGGTGTCGGCACGCAAAAAATGCCGAACTTGGAGTATGCCGCCCAACTGATGAACACGGCCGGCGTGCAACCAAGCACCGAAGCGCAGGATTTGCGTCGCCAATTCAGCGAACTCGGCGCCACATGCACCTACGGCGTGTCGGATAGTTATTTCTACATCTCGCTCACGGGCGACGAGAAGAATTTGGCCGAAATCTGCAAACTGATGACGCGCCAAACGCTCTTCCCGAAATTGGACAACAAAAAACTCGAAAGCGTTATTCAATCGGTGCGTAGCAGCCGCGCCATCGAACGCAAAGACCCGAGCACGCTGTCCGACGCTTTGATGCAGTATGTGCTCTACGGCGACAAATCGGAATACATCGACCGCATTCCGCTGAAAGATATGTATTCGTACAATCTGTCGGAATCGAACGGCGAACTCCAAGTCGATATTAACTACTCGCTGACCATTTCCGACCTGACGCGCGCCATTGTCGATGCTACGGGCTACGAATTGGAAATACACTTCGTGGGCAATACCGATGCGCAACAAGCCGCCGAAATCTTCAAGAGCAACCTGCCGCTGAAAGAGAATTTGGCCAAGAGCGAATCGCCCGTCATTCTCGACCGCGTGAAGTACGACCAACAAACTATCTACTTCTTGCCGAACAGCGATATGCAACAAGCCAAAATCTATTTCTACATCAACGGTCGCCCGTACGACATTGCTGCCGATGTGGATTACGATGCCTTCAACCAATATTTCAGTGGCGGTTTCAGCGGCTTGGTGATGAACGAAATTCGCGAAAAACGTTCGATGGCCTACACAGCCTATGGCTACATGGCACGCCCGCAACGCACCGGCAAGGATAGTTACCTCATCGGCTATGTCGGCACGCAAGGCGACAAGGTGGCCGATGCCGTCGATGTGTATATGGATTTGCTGAAAAACATGCCGCTCTATCCCGAACGCATCGAAAACATCAAAACCTATTTGCGCCAATCGTCGCTCACCGACAAACCGTCGTTCCGCAACAAGAGCATGACGTTCGATTATTGGCAGAAACTTGGCTACACCGACGATCCGGCCAAAGTGAATATGCCGAAAATCGACAATCTCGAATTTGCGCAAATCGAGGCGTTCTACAACCAATTCATCAAAGATCAGCCCATTGTCATCGTCATCACCGGCGACAAAAAGACCATCGACCTGAAATCCATTCAGTCGAAATGGGGCAAAGTTACAACGCTGGCACCGAACAAACTGTTCAAAGGCGGCGAGGACTGGGATTTCCAAAACCTGATGAAAGAGTTCATGGCACGATATGGTCATGTGGAATAATGCAAAACAGATAATCTAACCGAATGGTGGAGACGTGTCGTAGCACATACGGCGCGTTTCCGCCATTTTTAATTTTATCGAAATCAACTATGGAGAGAACGCTTGTAATTATCAAACCGGGTGCTGTACAACGCGAACTTGTGGGCGCCATCATCGGCCGTTTCGAGCGCAAGGGCTTGCGCTTGGCCGGCCTCAAAATGATTCAACTCGACGATCGCATTTTGGCCGAACACTATGCGCATCTTGTCGATAAACCATTTTTCCCGACCATTTGTGCATCGATGAAAGCATCGCCTGTCATTGTGTGCTGCTGGGAAGGCGTCGATGCTGTGCAGGTGGTGCGCAGCATGACCGGCGTAACCAATTCGCGCAACGCACAGCCGGGAACCATTCGCGGCGACTATGGCATGAGTATGCAGGAAAACATCATTCACACGAGCGATTCGGTTGAAAATGCAGCCGTTGAGTTGGCGCGTTTCTTCAAACCCGAAGAGTTGTTCGACTACGCCAAAGCGGCACACAGATTCATCTACTCTAAAGACGAAAACTGATGCGAAGCCGTATTTTTCTGACGACGGCGATGTTATGGTGCGTTGCCGTCGGGTGCGGTGTGGCGCAAACATACGATACCGACACTGTCGCTACATCCGAATTTTATTCCGAAGAAGAGGGTAATTTTTGGGACGTGGTTGCCGATTCGGCCTACACTGCCAACGATTCGTCGTATCTCGACCAACATCCGGCAGCCGAACTCTATCGCTTCTCGTGGACGTCGGAGCGTATCAACCCTTATGGCGTGAAAATCGACAGCATTCCCGATTCGACCTTTATCGATGTATCCGATTTCGTTTATCCGTTGCAAAGCAATCGTATCACATCGTCGTTTGGTATGCGGCGTTATCGCTGGCACTACGGCACAGACATCGGTGTTTGCGTGGGCGATACCATTCGGGCTACGTTCAAAGGGCGTGTGCGCATTGTCGATTACGAGCGCAACGGCTATGGACATTACATTGTCATTCGGCACGACAACGGATTGGAAACCGTCTATGCGCATTTGTCGCGCGTGTTGTGTGCCATCAATCAAGATGTGGCGGCCGGCGACGTGATTGGGCTTGGAGGCAACTCCGGCCATTCTACAGGACCGCATTTGCACTACGAAGTGCGTTTTCTCGGCAATGCGTTCAATACGACCAAAATGATAGACTATACCAACAAAGCGTTGTGGGCGAATCCTTTTGTAATTACTTTGGCCGATACCTATAGTCATAATGCTGCTCTGAAAGAATTGGCAAAAGCCCAATATCACACTGTGCGTCAAGGCGATACGCTTTCGGGCATTGCCCGTCGGTACGGCACGACCGTTGCAAAACTATGTCAACTGAATCACATCAGTTCAAAAAAGATTTTACGGATAGGACAAAAAATCAGATACAGATAAAACAACGATACTATGAAATACGATTTGGCAATCATCGGTGGCGGACCGGCCGGTTACACGGCTGCAGAACGTGCCGCAAAAGGCGGATTGGATGTTGTGTTGTTTGAAAAAAATGCCCTTGGCGGCGTATGCCTCAACGAGGGTTGCATACCTACCAAGACGTTACTTTACAGTGCAAAACTCTATCAGCAGGCATTGCAAGGGGCAAAATACGGTATCGCAGTCGATAACGTGTCGTTCGATTATGCCAAAATAACGGTGCGCAAAACCAAAGTGGTGCGCAAATTGGCGGCCGGCATTCGTGCCAAGTTACAGAATGTAACTGTCGTGCAAGGCGAAGCCTTCGTCAAAAATGCCGATGAAATCGTCGAAATCGACTGTGGCGGCCAACTTTATGAAGCCGAGAAATTGTTGCTTTGCACCGGCTCCGAAACGGTTGTTCCGCCGATTCGCGGTGTGGAAGGCGGCCACTATCTGACAAGCCGTGAGGCGTTGGCTTTGACCGTTGTGCCCGAAAGCATCGCCATCGTAGGCGGTGGTGTTATCGGTATGGAATTTGCCGGTTTGTTTTCGGCGTTTGGATGTCAGGTGTCGGTTATCGAAATGGCACCCGAAATTTTGCCGGGCATCGATGCTGAAATTGCTGCCTTGTTGCGTGCCGAATATACCAAACGAGGTGTCGTATTTCATCTCGGTGCACGTGTACTCGAACTGCAACCGCAACTTGTAAAATTTACCGATGAAAACGGCGAAAATGACATCACGGCGCAACAAATTTTGTTGTGCGTCGGGCGTCGGCCAAATTTGCAAAATCTTGGGTTGGAAACACTCGCTTTGGAGCGATTCCGCAACGGGCTTCGGGTGGACGAACACATGCGAACATCGCATCCGCGTATTTATGCGGCCGGCGACATAACCGGTTTCTCGATGTTGGCTCATACCGCCGTGCGCGAGGCCGAAGTGGCTGTCAATCATATACTTGGTATCCACGATGCTATGACTTACGATGCGGTGCCGGGTGTGGTTTACACCAATCCCGAAGTGGCCGGCGTGGGTACTACCGAGGCGGCGTTGCAAAGTGTTGGCGCGGCCTATACGGTAAAAAAATTGCCGATGGCCTATTCCGGGCGTTTTGTGGCCGAAAACGAAGGCGGTAACGGCCTTTGCAAACTCATTTTCGATGCCGATGATTGCCTGATAGGTGCGCATTTTATCGGCAATCCGGCTTCGGAACTTGTGGCGACGGCAACGCTTGCCATTGGGCAAAAAATGGCGATTCCCGTGCTCGAAAAACTGATTTTCCCCCATCCGTCGGTTGGCGAAATCGTGAAAGAAACGTTATTTGCTTAACTTCTTGTGTGTACAGGAAGTTTTTTTGTTCAACTTTTTAATTTTTTCTTTTATGTACAAACAAATTATTCAGAAACGGGCATATCGTTTTCGACGTTTTTGTCGGGCGAAGTATGCTGCGTTTCGTTCGGTGCATTTGGAAGTCAGCATCGGACATGTGGCAAGTTACATTGCCGAAAAACAACTTGTTAAGTCAAAGATTACAAGCACATTGGCTTGCTTTGTGGCTTTGACGTGTGCTCCGTTGGCACTTTTTGCCGACGACGAAACCGATGGTTTCGAAATACAAAATCTTTCCGAAGTTTCGGTTGTTGCAGTCAAACAACAGGTAGCCGGCGAGGCGCTGCATGTCGTTTCCACCATCACTGCACAACAACTTCAATCTTTCCCAACAACAACCCTCAACGAACTCCTTGATTATTTGCCCGGCATCGACATCCGCACACGCGGAGCCAATGGGGCGCAGGCCGACATCTCGATGCGCGGCGGCACATTCGACCAAGTGTTGATTTTGCTCAACGGCGTAAACATTACCGATGTGCATACGGGTCATGCCAACCTTGACATACCACTCGATTTGAGCACGGTGGATCGCATCGAAATTCTACAAGGAACGTCGGTTTGTCAATTTGGCTTGTCGGCCTTCAGCGGCGCCATCAACATCGTAACCAACACCACGGATCATCGGTGCGTGAAAGCCAAGGTCGATGGCGGCGATTTCGGTTATTTTGCGCCGGCACTCGATTTTCGCTACAACAAAGACAAATGGCGTTTTGCGCTCTCGGGCAACTACAACCAATCTACCGGCTACATCGACAACACCGACTACAAATACGGCAACCTCTATTTCAATGCTCTTTGTGCCGATTCGGTTACCGGCCATTGGAATTTGCAACTTGGCGGCCAACTGAAAGGGTTCGGCAGCAATTCGTTCTATTCGCTCAAATATCCCGACCAATACGAAGCCACGAAGACGATTTTTGGCGCATTGACTTGGCAGAAACAAATCCGATTTTTGTCGATGGAATCGGGCATTTTTTATCGCCGGCACTACGACCGCTTCGAACTCTTTCGCGAAGGCGTGGCCGAATTTCCGGCATGGTACACGGGGCACAATTATCATGTAACCGATGCGGCCGGCATCAATTTCAAAGCCTCGTTTTTGTACGACATCGGCAAGACGGCCGTCGGCATCGAAGTGCGCGACGAACACATTTTCAGTAACGTGCTCGGCGATGCGCTGGACGAACCTAAACATGTGGCCGGAGCCGCCGATTCCATCTGCTATACCAAATCGAAAAATCGCCTGAATGTCAATTATTTTGCCGAACAGACCTTTTACGCCGGCCATTTTTTGGCATCGATAGGTGTGTCGGGCAACTACAATTCGATGTTTCGCAACAACTTTGCGTGCACGGCCAACGTCGGCTACACGTTCGACACCGATGGCGCCGTGTTTGTCAATGTCAGTCGTGCGCTGCGGCTGCCTACGTTCACCGACCTCTATTATCAGAGTGCCACGCAAACAGCCAATCCCGACCTGAAACCCGAACAGAGTATGACGGCCGAGTTGGGCGCACATTGGGGACGCAAAGGATTCCGCGTCAGCCTGAATGCGTACTATCGTGTCGGCAAAGATCTGATCGATTGGGTGAAAACGCCCGAAGAGGAAAAATGGCGAAGCGTCAATCACACGCGCGTCGATGCATTTGGCGGCGAAGTTATGGTCGGCTACAAATACGGCTATTGGCTGAAAAATTTGGAGGTTGGTTATGCCTATTGCCAACTCGACAAGGACGCCGGCGACCTGTTGTCGAAATACGCGCTCGACTATTTGAAACACAAATTGACCGTCAATTTGGCGCACGGCATTTACAAAGGTTTTGGCGCAAGTTGGCAGTTCACATATCAGCAGCGCGAAGGCAACTACACCGACAAGGACGGCGCCGTGCAGAGTTACCGGCCGGTTTATCTGCTTGACGGGCGTGTCTATTGGCAAAATTCCAAAATCAACGTCTATGTCGAGGCGAGCAACCTTATCGGTCGGCGCTACTACGACTACGGCGGCATCGAACAGCCCGGTCGGTGGTTCAAGGCCGGCATCGCCGTCAATTTGGGTGTGGAATAAAAATTATAAAAAAATAGTATAAACATTCAGATATTTTTTGTAACTTTGCACTTGTTGTCAACGGACAGCAAGTGCATATTTTTTACTATTTATTCGAGATACTCCGAAAATTTGCCATTAAAGATGTATTCACGCGAATAAGTTCGTTTGCCTATGCGTTTGCGTAGGCTGGACTTATGTGAATACGGGTTACGGCAAATTTCCTGGAGATCGTAAGGGCGGCTTACGTTTTTTGTGTGGAAATTTGTATAACTCGTATTGCTCGATGAATAGTTATGCCAATCATGGTGTAGATATTTGTCGGGCTATTTTTATGCCTTCTACATTGTGTTTTTTTAGTTTTAATAACTTAAAAATCAAAACATTATGGAGGTTATTCCTGTAGTATTAAACGATTTGGCAAAGTGGTTGAATACAGCAAAAACGCGTTTGTCAATCACAAGTGCCGATGGTCGATTAAATTCTGCCTTAAATGAAGGTGAAATCATCAACTATCTTCAAAATTTTTATGAACCATTTTATCTTACACCTAAAGGTTATCGAATAGATCCAGCTCAGGCAAGACAATGGTATGATTTTGTTGTTGTTAATAATGACGAAACAGAATGGTATCCAATCAACATTAAGGTTACAGAAACAACTTCAGCAGATAATTTAAATTGTAAATTAGGAGTATATTATGCACTGACAGGATTAAAGCCGCATTTTGGGAACGAAGTTTCATGGGAGAAACTCTTTGCTGAAATGTCAAAAAATGCACGGGAAAATGATAAAGACTATTATTTTTTGGTGGTAAATAAGAACATAGGGCATGAAGCATTTATTGCAACATTAAAATCATTACAGGAAATTCAGGCAAATGGCAACAATTTACCTTTTCAGTGTAGATGGAATAATAACAAGGAACCTATATTAAGAAATTATCGCGAAACAAAGAAATTCTTACTTGCTTGTTTTGGCGAGTCGGTCAAAAAACGTGCTGATGCGTATTTATCATTTCTAACTTATTTCCCCGAGTATGCTTAATATAGAAACATTGGGGCAGGTTTTTACACCCCCAACAATTGTGGCCGTAATGTTACAATTATGCAAAAATGAAGGTCGAGTATTGGAGCCTTCATGTGGTAATGGCGCATTCTTTAACGAGATACCCGATTGTGTTGGAATAGAATGTGATTCAACTATTTGTCCACAAAGAGCCTTAAATATGGATTTTTTTGATTATCCAATATCAGAAAAATTTGATACAATTATAGGAAATCCGCCTTATGTTCGGTTTCAAGATATTGATGTGAATACTAAAAAGAAACTGCATTCCTCGTTATTTGACGAAAGGAGTAATTTGTATTTGTTTTTTATTGAGAAGTGTATAAAACACCTTAATGATGGTGGAGAACTCATATTTATCACACCTCGTGATTTTCTAAAAGCCACATCAAGTATTCGATTAAATGCTTTTATTTATCAGAATGGGACTATTACGGATTTGATTGATCTTGGTGATCAAAAGATATTTAAGGGAGCAACTCCTAATTGCATTATTTTTCGATTTGAAAAAGGTAATTTTTTACGCAAATGTAATGTAACAAAACAATTTTTGTATAATAATGGTCAATTGATGTTTACAAACAATTTATATCCGATTCGTTTTCGTGATATTTTTTTTGTTAAGGTTGGTGCTGTTAGTGGTGCAGATAAAATTTTTACTTCAGAACAATATGGAAATGCTGATTTTGTTTGCTCTTATACCCAAAAAACCGGCAAAACTAAAAAGATGATTTATAAAATGCAAAATGCTTATCTTTTGCAATATAGACAAGAACTTTTGCAGAGGAAAATCAGAAAATTTGATATAACAAATTGGTGGCAATGGGGACGCGATCATTTTGTGTCCGACGCAAAAAGGATTTATGTAAATGCCAAAACACGTAATAAAAAACCATTTTTTATTCATAAATGCAACAACTACGATGGTTCAATACTTGCCATTTTTCCGCATAATCAACATTGTGATTTGCAAAAACTTTGTGATATGTTGAATGAAGTAAATTGGGAAGAGTTGGGATTTGTATGTGATGGCAGATATTTATTTTCTCAAAAAAGTTTGGAGAATAGTTGTCTTCCCAAAAGTTTCCAAATTTTTCTATAATAACACATAAATGAACATTCGCCCCTTCTTTTTTTACCATATTTTTCTGAAAAATCCGATAAAAGCGGAAAAAAGCACATAAATCGGGTACAGAACGCTTAAAAGTGGTGTGTGAAGTATTAGTCGTTTTTGTGATAAAAACGGCAGGAATGCGCTTAAAATGGCCAAATCGACCATAAATTTCAAACTGAATGCTATCAAAAATGGTGGAAGAAAACATCGATTGAAAAAAATGCCGATGAAATCGGTCAAAATTAACATCGATGTGGCAAAAACGATGCACGCTGCGGCGATGGTTTGAGGGTCGGTGTAGGATTTGGTTTTTGAGGTCCAGCGACCGCGTTGGTGTAAAAAATCGCCGAGGATTGCTTGCGGTTGTGTCGTAACAATCGTGTCGGCGGCTTTCAGAAAACGAATGCGGCATCGAGCGCGTTTGGCGGCAAACAACAAAAATTGGTCGTCGCCCGAAATCTCGCGGTCGCATAGTTGCCCCGAAAGTTCGATGAAAACGCTTTTTTTGAATGCCAAATTAGCGCCGTTGCACATGATGGGCATGCGCAGTGCGCAGGCTCCGGCTGTCGAAGCAATGAGCGATGCGAATTCCAACGCTTGCAGTTGCGAAAATAGCGACTTTTGTGTTTCGATACGCACGCCACCGAGCAGCAAATCGGGATTTTCGGCATCGAAATAGGCGGCAATGGTTTGCAGGTGCGTCGGTTGCAGCGTGCAGTCGGCGTCGGTGCAGACGATGATGTCGTTTGTGGCACGACTGACGGCTTCGCGCAGGGCATTTTTTTTACCTGTTTTCTCGGTCGAAAAATAGGTGGCAAAGGCGTGATTTTTGCAGAATTCATCGAGAATTTTTGCGGTGTCGTCCGTTGAGTGATCGTTGGCGAAAACAACCTCGAACTTCGGGTGCGTTTGTGTCGCGATGGAGGCCAAAAGGCGTGGCAGATTTTTGACTTCGTTTTTGCAGCATACAACGAGCGAAATAGGCGATTTCATCGGCATTTTTTGCGAAAACGGCCGCAGTCGCAGCCAGCCGACCGCAAAGGCTGCAATCATCAGCACATAGAGTGCCACGAAACAATATGTTGTGATTGCAACGATGCTCATGGCGGTTAGATTTTAGGCAGCGGCCAAAGTGAAAATCGAAATGCGTGCGCTCGGGCATTTGGCCTTGACGGCTTCGGCGCAGGCTATCAGTGTCGAACCGGTGGTCAGTACATCATCGACTATCAGAATGTGCTTGTTTTCAAATAGTTGCGCGTCGTGAATATCGAAAATGCCTTTGGTGTTTTCCCAACGTTCGTACACCGATTTTTTGGTTTGGGTCGGATTGGCTATGGCGCGAAACAGGTTGGTGGTTTCCACCGGCGTTTGCATCACTTCGGACAGCCCGGCGGCGATGCGTTCGGCCTGGTTGTAGCCGCGTATGGCCATTTTTTTGGGATGCAGCGGCACGGGAACGATATAATCAATGTCTTGAAAATCAGCCGATTCTAATAACTCACTGCCGGCATATTTGCCCATGACGAAACCTATTTCCTGCCCATCTTTATATTTCAGTTGGTGCAGTATCGAGCGGTATTTCGACCCTTTTGCAAAGTAGTAGAAGGCCGTGGCACGCTCAATATCGACCTTGCCCCAAAAGCGTTGTTCGAGTTTGTTGTCGCGCTCGAGGTGCAGGCGCGTGCGGGGCAGGTGCAGCAGACAATCCATGCAGATGACCTCTTCGCCGACGGCCAAATGATTGCCGCAAGCACAACACAGATTCGGGTAAAAAATGCCGATGAAATGGCCGAAAATCTCTTTGAACGTCATGTCAGAATAGGGCGATGATTTTTGGTACAAAAATTATCAGACCGGCACATGCGGCGGCCAAGGCGCATACCAAAACGGCACCGGCTGCCACGTCTTTCACAAAACGAATGTTGTCGTTGCGTTCGGCGCTGACGGCGTCGGCCAATTTTTCGATGGCGGTGTTCAGCATCTCGGCGCCGATTACCATACCGATGCACAGCGCACACACTATCCATTCGCCGGCCGAAATCCGAAATCCGAAACCGGCGGCAATCACACACGCGGTGGCGAACAGATGAAATTTCATGTTGCGCTCGCTGCGCACGGCGGCCGCTATCCCCGCAAAGGCGTAGGCAAATCCCTTGAAAAATTTGATTATCGCGTGGCGCATGTTATTCTGCAAAGTGTTTGTAGGGCAATGCTTTCTCCACCTCGTCGTCTATCGCTTTGGTGCGGTTGTACAAAAAGTCGTCGATGCTCCAACCGTAAATTTTCTGCGCTTTGGCAAGGTTGTCGAGGTCTTCGTTCTTCAGTTTTTTGTCGCGGTGGATCAACTCTTTGTCGGTTGGTCGGCACTGCGGGTCGCCTTTGTAGGTAACGATTTCGGTACCGATTTCGCTGACGGCGTATTTGCCGGCTTGCTCTACCGTGCCAACTGTCTGTGCCGAATCGGCGCGCAAATCGACAATGTCGAATGTGTAGTTGATGTCCATCACCGATTCTATCCACATTTTGTGCAGGCGACCTTGATACATGTTGAAGTTTTCGGTGCCGTCATTTTGCGCTTTGCCTTTGTGATACTCTTTTTCGGAAATCTCTTTCTCGCTGATGACACCGTCTTTCGATGTTTTCAGCATATATTTCACAACATTTTTGTCCTTGTGGTTTTTGTGGTGGGCGTATTGATAATTGCCGAACGCTGTGCTGTCGTAAACGAACATCACGGCGCAACGCCGCTCTTTCAGTTCGTTGCGCGTCAGACCCTGCATGTCGGTAAAGTCGAAATAGGCAGGGAAGATTTTTTTGAGTTGTTTCAAGGTTTTATCGCTCAATTTTTCCGATGTGGCGCCGGCTGCATCGATGACTGCCACGCTCAACACGCCGCGTTTGTGTGCCAAACGTTCTTTGTCGGCGGCATCGCGAAAACTGTCGATCATGGCATAGTAGCGTGCGGCATCGTATTGTGCTTGGAATTTTGCTTTGTCGAATAGTTTTTCGGCTTTGTCGTAGAATATGGCTTGCAGACGTTCGCGATCGGGCGCTATGCGTGCGCGCATAGCCGAGTCGGCAGCGTGGCGTCGGACTACATCGTTGAATAGTTGCAGCGCCATGGCAAGGTCATCTTCTTTCGACGATTGTGCCAACTTGTGGGCGTATGGCAGTTCGATACTGTCCTGATAGTTGATGATGCGGTTGGCGTAGGCCTCACTGAACCGTTTGGCGTTGCTCATTACGGCAATGCCGGCACGTTTTTGGGCGAGGTCTTTGCCTTTGTCGCACAGTTTGCGGCCTTCGTCGTAGTAGTGGGCGGCCGCTTTTTCGTTGATGTCGTTTTGCAGCGAGTCGTAATCGATGTGTGCCACACTATCCCATTTGCCTTCTGCCACAAGGCGTTCCATGCGCGTTTGCAGGTTGTGCCACGTTTCGCACTCGGCGGACAACTGTTCGTAGAGTGCCGGCTTTTTTTGTGCGGCCGCTTGGCGGGCGGCAATCTCTTTCAGCGCTTTGGCGTATGACTTTTGCAGCGCTTTTTGCTCCGACTTCAGCGTTTTTTTGTTGGTGGCAAAACTCACTTTTTCGGCTTGCGATAGCGCTTCGGCTACGGCATCTTGAGCGTAAACTGTGCACGCACCGATGCTCAATAACATGGTTGAGATAAGGATAATTTTTTTCATAATTATTTGTATGTTTATGTTAATTTTTATGCGTTTTCATCGGCATTTTTTCAAAATTGTTATTTAGATTTAGTCTAAATAATGCTAACTGATTACGCCCCAATTGATGATGCTTTTGGTGAGTTTTGCCAACTGCAAAGTTAAGCATTTATTTTCATCTGATTCCAAATTGGGGTCTTTTTCGAGCAGGTCGTGTGCAATGGTGCGCGCCGCTTGCAGAATTTTTCCGTCGTGTGCAAGGTCGGCTATCTTCAGGTCGAATGGCAGTCCGCTTTGTTGCGTGCCATCGATGTCGCCGGGCCCGCGCAGGTTGAGGTCGGCTTCGGCAATGACAAATCCGTCGGTGGAATCGACCATCACCTGCAAGCGCTTGCGCGTATCGTTCGATAGTTCGTAGCGCGACATCAGTATGCAGTAACTTTGGTCAGCGCCGCGCCCGACGCGTCCGCGCAGTTGGTGCAGTTGCGACAGGCCGAATCGTTCGGCGTTTTCGATGACCATCACCGATGCGTTTGGCACGTTTACGCCCACTTCTATCACTGTGGTGGCCACCATTATTTGTGTTTCGCCACGGGCAAAGGCGGCCATTTCGCGTTCTTTGTCGGCGGCTTTCATTTTGCCGTGCACCATGCTGATTTTGTAGTCTGGAAAGGCTTCGCGCACTTGTTGGTAGCCGTTTTCGAGGTCTTTCAGGTCGAGTTTTTCCGATTCCTGAATCAGCGGATAGACGATGTACACTTGGCGGCCGGCGTCAATCTGTTTTTTCAGAAATTGGTTGATGGCGGCGCGTTTGTTGTCGAAGTAGTGATAGGTGGCTATCGGTTTGCGCCCGGGCGGCAGTTCGTCGATGACACTGACATCCAAGTCGCCGTAGATGGTCATGGCCAGCGTGCGCGGAATGGGCGTGGCGGTCATTACCAAAATGTGTGGCGGCTGTATGTTTTTTGCCCAAAGTTTGGCGCGTTGTGCCACGCCGAAACGGTGTTGCTCGTCGATGACGACCAGCCCAAGGTTTTTGAACACGACATTATCTTCGATGAGGGCGTGCGTGCCGATGATCAGTTGCAGCGTGCCGTTTTGCAATTCGTCGGCTATGGTTTCGCGCTCCGACCGTTTGGTCGAGCCGGTGAGCAGGCGCACGTTCAGACCTATTTTAGCTACTTGTTGCGCTATGGATTGATAGTGTTGCGTGGCCAAAATTTCGGTCGGCGCCATGATGCAGGCTTGGAATCCGTTGTCCACGGCGATGAGTGCGGTCATCAGTGCCACCATGGTTTTGCCGCTGCCAACGTCGCCTTGCAGCAGGCGGTTCATCTGTTTGCCCGATGCGAGGTCGGAGCGAATCTCTTTAAGCACGCGTTTTTGGGCGTTGGTCAAAGCAAATGGCAGACATTCGCGGTAAAAACGGTTGAAGTTGTCGCCGATGGTGCCGAAAATGTAGCCGCGATATTTTTGTTCGCGCAGTTGGGTTTGCCTCAGGATGCTGAGTTGAATGAAAAACAACTCCTCGAATTTCAGGCGGCGTTGCGCCTGTTCAAGCAGATTGACGTTTTTCGGGAAATGGATGTTGTGTATGGCATCATGGCGAGGCATCAGCGCAAATTGCCGCACCATGCTTTCGGGCAGCGTTTCGGGTATTTGCAGCGTGGGGTCGCTCAGGGCCGTGTAAATCATTTTGCGCAGCGCGGCCGAGTTGAGAAACGACGATTTCATCTTCTCCGTCGTGTTGTAGTGCGCCTGCAAACCCTGAATTTTTTGCTCGGCGCCGTCCATCAAAAGGTCTATTTCGGGGTGCGCTATGTTGAGCGATTTGCCGTAGCGTTGCGGCTTGCCGAATATGATGTATGGCTGGTTGAGGCGGTATTTGCCTTCGACGAATTTCAGCCCTTTGAACCACACAAGTTCCATGTAGCCGGTGCCGTCGGTAATGGTGGCTACGAGTCGCTGCGAACGACCTTCGCCGCGCTTTTCAAATCCGACGATGTTGGCTTTCAGTTGTATGTAAGGCAGATTTTCGTTGGCTTCGCGAATGGTGTAGAATCGGCTGCGGTCAATGTATTTGTAGGGGTAATAAGTAACCAAATCCTCGACCGTGCGTATGCCGAGTTCGGACAAGAGTGTGGCGGCGCGTTTCGGCCCGACACCTTGCAGATAGTTTATGTCGGTGTTTAGAACCACTTATTGTCTGCAAAAATGCCGATGAAATCGGCTGTTTTTTATTTTTTTGTCGCTTGCATCAGTTGGGGCGCTGCAACACGAAATCCAAAATGTCGCAAAGCGATTTTTTCTCGGTCGAATCGGCAAAATCGGCCAAACAATCCATGGCTTTTCTGCGATATGCCGCCATTTGTTGTTGGGCGTATGCTATGCCGCCGTTTTGTGCTACGAATCGGTATAAGAAATCGCTGTTTTTTTCGATGAAATCGCCATTTTTTGCTATTTCGACGATGCGCGCGGTTTCTGCCTCCGACGCCTGTTCCATGGCATGAATGACGGGCAGCGTGAATTTGCCTTCGCGCAGGTCGTTCAGCGTGGGTTTGCCCACTTGGGCTTGCGGCGTGTAGTCGAAAATATCGTCTTTTATCTGAAAACAGATGCCGAGATTCTCGCCAAAGGCGTACAATTTTTCAGCCTGTTCGGGCGATGCACCTGCCGAAATGGCGCCGGCCTGCATACAGATGGCAAACAATACGGCTGTTTTGCGGCGAATGATTTCGTAGTAATGGACTTCGGTCGGCTGCCGATAGGCGTATTGTAGTTGCAGCAGTTCGCCACTTGCAATCTCTTTGCCCAACGCCACAAGGCACTGCAATAATTTGTCGTTGTGGGTTTGTTCGATGCAATCCATCGACTTGGTGAGCAGATAGTCGCCCACGAGTATGGCTGTGCGGTTGTCGAATCGGTTGTTCACCGACGGCATACCGCGTCGTTCGTCGGCAGCATCTACCACATCGTCGTGCAACAGGCTGGCCGTGTGCAGCACTTCCAAAGCCGTGGCGGCAAGGTGCGTCGCTTGGCTGATGGTGCCGGTCAGTTTTGCAGCCAGCAGTGTCAGTATCGGACGTATTTGTTTGCCTTGACGTTGGTGCACATAGCGCAGCACGGTGTCCAACAGCGTGTCTGCCGACTGAAAGATGGACGAAAACTGTGCTTCAAACGCATTCCACTCGGCGGCGATGGGCTGTTTTATGTCGTTCAAATTTGGCATGTTTTGTTCAAAAAAATCCAAGTTGCAAAGATACGCAAAAAAATGCAATATGAAACATTTTTTGCCCCATGTCGTTGCGAAAAAATGCGTTTTATTGTTTTTTGTCCGATAGTTGTTGCTCGAGTTTTATCAATTCGTCGCGGTATTGCGCCGCTTCGATGAATTGCAGATTTTTGGCGGCGTTTTCCATCAGTTTGCGCGTGTGTTCTATGGCTTTGTGCAAGGCTTCCGGCGTCATGTATTTGACTACGGGGTCGGCGGCCAGCGGCAGTGGTTCTGCCGGTTCGACATAGTAGCGCGGTTGTCCGGTGTCGGTTGGTTTTTGCACCGGCAGCGACGAAAGATTTGTCTTGACAATGGGCGTCGGCGTAATGTGGTGTTCGGCGTTGTATTTCAGTTGTTTGTCGCGTCGCCGGTTGGTTTCGTCGATGGTTTGGCGCATGCTGGCTGTGATGGTGTCGGCATACATGATGACTTTGCCATTGACGTTGCGCGCCGCGCGGCCGGCTGTTTGCGTGAGCGAACGGTGGTTGCGCAAAAATCCCTCTTTGTCGGCATCGAGTATGGCTACGAGCGACACTTGCGGCAGGTCGAGGCCTTCGCGCAGCAGGTTGATGCCGATAAGCACATCGAACAATCCGTTGCGCAGGTCGTTCAGTATTTCGACACGTTCCAGCGTTTCGATGTCGGAGTGAATGTAACGACAGCGAATGCCCATTTTGCTGAAATATTTGTCCAACTCTTCGGCCATGCGTTTGGTCAGCGTGGTTACCAGCACGCGCTCGTCGCGTTCGGCACGCACGGCAATCTCTTCTATCAGGTCGTCTATCTGGTTCAGGCTGGGGCGCACTTCGATGATCGGGTCGAGCAAACCGGTCGGACGGATAACTTGCTCAACGATAATGCCTTCCGATTTCTTCAGTTCGTAGTCGGCCGGCGTGGCACTGACGTAGATGGCTGTGTGCACCATGCTTTCAAATTCGTCGAATTTCAGCGGGCGGTTGTCGAGCGCGGCCGGCAGACGGAACCCGTAATCAACCAAATTTTGCTTGCGCGAACGGTCGCCGCCGTACATGGCGTGTACCTGCGGCAGAGTAACGTGGCTCTCGTCTACTATCAGCAGAAAATCTTGCGGAAAATAGTCGAGCAGACAGAATGGACGCATGCCCGGTTGGCGCCCATCGAAGTAGCGCGAATAGTTCTCGATGCCCGAACAATAACCCACTTCGCGTATCATTTCGATGTCGTAATTGACGCGCTCGTACAGCCGTTTGGCTTCGTACGGTTTGCCTATTTCGTTCAGATAATCAACCTGTTGCCCCAAATCGAGCGCAATTTGGTCGATGGCTTGGTTGATGCGGTCGCGTGTGGTAACGAAAATGTTGGCTGGATAGATGTTGAACGTGTCGTAGCGTGTGAGGGTGTGGCCGTTGGCGGGGTCGATGGCTTCGATGCTCTCTATTTCGTCGTCCCAAAAAACGATGCGCAAAATGTAGTCGGTATAGGCCAAAAAAACGTCCACCGTGTCGCCTTTGACGCGAAAATTGCCGCGATTAAAATCCAACTCGTTGCGCGTGTAAAGCCCATCGACAAGTTGCCGCAAAAGGTCGTCGCGGCGGATGGTGGCGCCACAAGCGAGCGTGATGCAGGTGTCGTGAAAATCGGCGGGATTGCCAATGCCGTACAGACACGATACAGACGACACGACTACGACGTCGCGTCGCCCCGACAGCAGCGCCGATGTGGTCGATAGACGCAACTTCTCGATGTCGGCATTGATGGCCAAATCTTTCTCGATGTAGGTGTCGGTGTTCGGTATGTAGGCTTCGGGCTGATAGTAGTCGTAGTACGATACGAAATATTCCACCGCATTTTCGGGGAAAAAACCCTTGAATTCGTCATACAACTGCGACGCCAGTGTCTTGTTGTGGCTCAAAATCAGTGTCGGTCGGTTCAGGTTGGCAATGACGTTGGCCATGGTGAATGTTTTACCCGAACCCGTTACGCCCAACAGCGTCTGAAACGGCACGCCGTTCTCCACACCTTCGGTCAGGCGGCGAATGGCCTCCGGTTGGTCGCCGGTGGGTGCGTAAGCCGATGTCAATTTGAATGATGCCATGTTTTTTTTGTTGATAACTCGCAAAAAAATGACGAAAAACAGCGCAACACATGCGCCAAAATGCACCGCAAAGGTACAATTTTTCTGAAAATTGGCCACTTACAGACAAAAAAATCGACGCGCCGGCTGTTCATAACTTGTTGAGAGTTTGGGTTTTTTGTCGATAAAACAACAAAAATGTTAGTTTTCTGCAAAAAAATGTCGTTTTTTTACACACTATAAAAGAAAAACCATTAAATTTGCTCATTAAAAATTGTTTATAACTTGTTGGCGATTATCAACAAACAAAAAAACACGAATTATCACCCAAAAATCTGATATTTATGAACCGGTTTAACTTGAAATTCGCAATCATTGCTGTCGCGTTGTTTGGCACTGCGCTGTGTGCTTCGGCTGTTACGCATTCGGTTAGTCTTAATCCAAACACAACCATTTGCCCCGGCGAAAAGGTAACAATTACCTTGACTCCCGACGATAGCAATACGTACACCTACAAGTGGACTTGGAAGGACAAGTACAACAATTCGCAATCATCCAGCGGTAATCCGTTGAATGACCAGCCCGAAGTTACAACCACCTACACATACAATGCATACGATGCGGGCAATGCTGTTGTCGATGCAGGCACCGTGGAGGTTACGGTGGGCAAGGTACCCACGGTTACGGTCGATCAATCGGTCTATAACGTCAAGCAGGGTGAAAATGTTACATTGCAGGCCACCGGTTCGTTTGGTACCACTTCCTACCAATGGTACGATGCGTTGGGCAATCCTATCGCGGGTGAAGTTTCGGCCAATTATACTGTTTCGGATGTTCAGGCAGATGCCACTTATCAGGTGGCTGCGCTTATCGATGGGTGCGACGGCGCAAAAGCCAAAGTCAAAGTGCATTTGTATTCGCTGTCGGCCGGTGCCGAAACCGTGTGCTACAACACGCCGGTTTCACTTACAGCCCAAGGCGGCGCCAACTACTATTGGTCGAATGGCATGAGCGGCCAAACCATTACGGTTTATCCGACAGACGTGCCGACGTCGTCGTATACGGTTACCATCAAGGATGCTGACGACGCTTTGGTGGCTACCGAAAGCATCACCATCAATGTTACGGCCTTGCCGACCATTACGGGCATTACGCCTGCCGACCCCGTAACCTGCAACGGCGAAGAGGTACAGGTAACGGCTACGGCAAGTACGGACAAAGGTACGTTCACTTGGAGCGACGGCCAAAAAGGGCATATCGCTTTCTTCAATCCGGCAACAACTACCAACTATTGGGTACAATTTACCGATACGACAACCGGTTGCGTCAGCGAAAAAGCGTATGTTACCGTACGGGTTACAACACCCGGCATAGCCACCATCAACGGGCCGGCATCGGCCTGCCTTGGCGATAATGTAACGTTGTCGGTGAGCGGTGGTACGCCCGTTCGTTGGTACACCGATTATACCGAACTCGGAACCGGCACGACTTGTACATATACACCCACCGAAGTGGGCACCTCGACGGTGTATTGCAACGTCAATGTCGATGGCTGCGTGGTGAAGGCCGAAAAAACAATCACCGTGTCGCCGCAGTTGTCGCCGACCATTTCGGGCGATTTGTCTATTTGCGCCGGCGAATCGGCTACACTCACCGTTTCGACTCCCGACGATGGCAAAACAACTTACAAATGGAACACCAACGAAACGACACGTTCCATCACGGTGTCGCCGGCAATAACAACGTCCTATTCGGTGGAAGTAACCCGCAATGGTTGCACAGCCACTGCCGGTCCGGTGGAAGTAGAGGTGAATACAAAACCATCGATTTCGTTCACGGGCGGAACATCGGTGTGCAAAGGCAGTATCGCAAGTATCACAGCCAACGTTACCGGCGGTAGCGGCTCGTACATGTATGCGTGGAACGACCCCGAAAGCACCACAAGTGCTACGCTGAAAGTTACGCCGTATGCCACCACCACCTATACCGTTACGGTTACCGACGTCGTTACCAAATGCACAAACAGTGCGCCGGTTACCATCAATGTAACCGAATCGACCGCGCCGACCATCACCGGCCCGACGCAAGTGTGCAAAGGTGAATCGTTTACGTTGGCCGTTTCGACCGACTGCGATTCCTATCAGTGGGACGACGAAGCCGCCGCCACCACCAAAACCATGACTGAAACGCTGACGGCGGATCGTACTTTCACGGTGAAAGTTGTTAAAGATGGTTGCACCTATTCTATCAGTCACAAGGTAACCGTGCTCGACGGACCTACCGGCGACATTTCGGGCAACAATACATTCTGCCCGGGCGGCAGCACACGCCTTACGGCTCCTGTCGGCGAATCCTATTTGTGGATTACGGGCGCTACCACACAATACCTCGACGTTACGGTGGCGGGCGAATATTGGGTGCAAGTAACCAAGGGAAGTTGTACCGTTACAAAAAAGATAACGGTCAGCGAAAATACCCCGATAGTTCCTGTGATTACACCGAGCACAACAACCATTTGTGCCGGCGAATCCGTAACACTTAAGGCATCAAACTATGGCACCATCACCCAATGGAGCGATGGCGCAAAAAATTTGGGTACCGAAACCACAATCACGGTTAAGCCCACCCAAACCACCACTTACACACTTGCCGTAACCGATGTAAACGGCTGCACGGCTACGGCTTATCAAACCATTACGGTCAACGTCATACCGACACTCACCATTTCGGGCGACAAAGATAAAGTTTGCTCGGGCGACGCGATTTCGGTAACGGTCAGCGGCGCAGCAAGTGGCAGCACATACGCATGGAGCAAAACCGGTACGTTGAGCAACGGCAATGCTACATTGACCTTTACGCCTACCGACGACGACACCGAAGTGTCGGTAACAGTAACGACGGCTTCCGGCTGCCCGATTACCAAAACATACATCTTTGCTGTAATACCGAAACATACCGGCGAAATTACCGGCTTGTC
This sequence comes from Paludibacteraceae bacterium, assembly GCA_051870755.1. Classification (GTDB taxonomy): domain Bacteria; phylum Bacteroidota; class Bacteroidia; order Bacteroidales; family Paludibacteraceae; genus W0P28-013. The sequence continues at coordinate 33,266 of JBJECE010000029.1, forward strand.
GTCGGTGTGCAAAGGCGAAACCGTAACGCTGTATGCACCGGCGGGCGGCACATCGTATGTGTGGAGCAACGGCAAAACCGGCCAAACCATGACAACTGATGCGCTGAACGTCATCGGTACACAAAAATTCACGGTCGATATAATCTATGCCGACGGTTGTACATTGCATGCCGAAAAAGAGGTTACTGTAAACGACAAACCTTCCGGCACTATCACAGCATCGCCCGAAACCGTATGCTTGGGCGAACAAGTGCAACTGACAGCCAACGTGGCCGGCGCTACAGCTTGGGCGTGGAGCAATGGTACGTCGGGTACAAATACGATATATGTTACCCCGACATCACTCGGAAGTGTCGAATATACGGTCGATGTTACCAAAGACGGTTGCACGACTACACTCAAAAAGGGCATTACGGTTGTCGAGAAACCAACGGCTGCCATCGATAAAGTCAATTCGACGGCGTCGGTATGCAAAGCCAAAGATCCGGCAACCATTGTGGCAACCGGCGGTACCAAGTACCAATTGAGCGGCACGTCCACTGTCAATAATAACGGTATCTTTACCGTCAATCCGGAAGTTACGACCACCTACACCATATTAGTATATAACGCAAACGACTGCGAAACGCCTGTTACGCATCAGGTGGAGGTGAAAGGTGTCGAGGAGCCGACCATCAGCGGATCGACCAAAGTGTGTCAAGGCGGCAACACAACATTGACATCGAGCAAGGCCGATACCTACGAATGGAAAAAAGGCGCGACCGTTCTGGGAAACAACCCGTCCATCGAGATTAAGAATGTACAAGCCACCGACAATTATACACTGACAATCACCCAAAATGGTTGTACCATATCCAAATCGTTCAGTGTCGAAATGGTGCCGCTGCCCACCGATGCCAAAATCGAGGGACCGGACAAAGTGTGCGCCGGCACAACCATCACACTGACCGCCAAAGGTAATGGCTCGTACAAGTGGAGCACCGGCGAAGAAACCAACACCATTCAGGTAACGCCCACTGCTGCCGACCATATCTACCAACTGACATTGACCAACGATGCCGGTTGTGTACAAACGGTTCAGCACAATGTTACCGTCAATGCCATACCGACGGTTTCCATCACCGGCCCGGACGAAGTATGCGCCGGCACGTCTGTTACATTGACAGCCATCGGTACCGGCACGTTCACATGGGACGACGGAACACCGGGTGCAACGCTCACGCTCACACCTACGGTTTCGCGTACTTACACGGTAACAATTACCGACGCCAACGGCTGTACCAACACCGCATCGCACACGGTGAATGTTTTGTCTGTTACTACACCTATTATAAATGGTAATCTAAATATTTGTAAAGGCAGCAAGACCATATTGACTGCCTCGGGCGATGCCGGTTGCACGTTTGAATGGTCGGAGTTGGGACGCGAGGGTGCCAGCGTAGAGGTGTCGCCCGACATCACAACCACCTATACCGTGATAGCAAAAAATGCTGCGGGTTGCACCGCCGAAGGCAAAGTAACGGTCAATGTACACGAACCGCCAACCATCGGCGTTATGCTTAATCCGGCATCGGGCATCATCTGTGCCGGCGAAACAGCCACCATCACCTTGACCGGCGGCTCGGAATACACATGCGGTGGCGTAACAAATACGACCGGTATTTTCAACGTCAGCCCGACGGTTACTACACCCTATAATATAATAGTAACAAATTCGGCAGGTTGCTCGTCATCGACGGTACAAACTATTACCGTGCGCGAAAAGCCGACCGTTACCATCAGCGGCGACAAAAAGGCATGTCAAAACACCAAAGTTACGCTGACCGCTGCCGGTGCCGAGAGTTACGAATGGAGTACCGGCGAAACCACCGAAAATATCGTAGTGGATGTAACAGGTACAGCACCGATAACGGTTTGGGTGAAAGGTAAAAACGCAGCCGGTTGCTGGAGCGACCCCTTTACACACATTATTACCGTCAATGCCACACCGAATGTAACGATTAGCGGCACATTAGACATTTGTGTCGGCAGTTCGACCACGCTGACGGCTGCAGGTGCAAGCACCTACGTTTGGTCGTGGGATGGCGGTTCGGCTACGGGCAATACGTTGGAAGTGTCGCCCACATCGGACAAGGTTTATACCGTCGAAGGTACCGATGCCAATGGTTGCAAGGCTACTACATCGACTACGGTGAAAGTGTATGCAAAACCGGTTGCCAACATCACCGGCGATACCGAAATATGCGAAGGCGGCAGCGCGAAGTTGACGGCTTCGGGCGGCGGCTCCTATTTGTGGAGTACCGGCGAAACAACGGCCGAAATCACCGTAACAGCGGCAGGCAAATACACTGTAACGGTAACCGGCAACGGCGGATGTAGTTCAACGGCCACATGGGTCGTAGCCGAGAAAACTATCACGGCACAAATCAGTGGTGCAACCACAAGTTGCGCCGGCGACGAAGTGTCGCTGACAGCCACCGGTGGCGACACCTATTTGTGGGACGCTTGTGCCGACATCACCGGCATCGCAACATCGCAACCCACTGTTAAGGTGAAGCCGACAAGCACAACCACCTATTGGGTAACCGTTACCAAAGACGGTTGCTCGAAACGTGCCAGCCACACGGTAACCATACCCGCAAAATCGGAAATTGTGATTTCGGGTAAAACCGATGTGTGCGTAGGCGAAACCTTTACGTTGATAGCAGCACTCGATGGCGCTTCCGATTTCTATTGGGAGGGCGGCCCGAACAGCACATCGTACACCACGACATTGAATGCGGAAAAATCGCAAACATACACGGTGCACGCCACCGACAAAAACGGCTGTAAGGTCGAAAAATCGATAACTATAACATCGCATGCACTACCTATTGCCGGCATCACGGGCGAATCGTCGATATGCAAAGGCTCTGGCGTTACACTGACGGCTACGGGCGGCACGAGTTACAAGTGGGGTGCCGGCGAGACATCGGCATCGATATTTGTTACACCCACTGCTACCACAACCTATACAGTCGTGGCCTACAACGCTCAAGGCTGCCCGAGTGCCGAAGCCTCGCACACCGTAAAGGTCAATACGCCGCCGATAGCCTCTATCAGTGGCCCGACGCAAGTGTGCAAAGGCTCGACCATCACCTTGACGGCCGCAGGCGGTACAAGTTATAAATGGAGTACCAGCGAAACAACACAAAGCATCACGCCGACCATCAACAGCGATATTACCTATTCGGTGGTTGTAACTGATGCTAATGGTTGCACCGGCGAAACAACACATACGGTAAAAATCTATCCGGAAGAACAGGTTGTCATCACCGGCGAACTCGAAATATGTGCCGGCAGCAGCACTACGCTGACCGCTTCGGGCGTTACCGGCGGCACCTATCAGTGGAACACCGGCATATCCGGTAACACGCTTACCGTTTCGACGGCAGGAACATACACAGTAACAGCCACTTATGGCAATGGTTGCACATCAACAGCATCGGCTACTGTAGTTGTCAATCCGAAACCAACCGTAACGATTACATCGTCGATGGGCGACGGCATCTGCCCGGGCGAAAGCACCGTATTGACAGCCAGCGCCGGACAAAGTTATTTGTGGACACCGGGCAACTACACATCGCAAAGCATTACGGTGTTGCCGGCGGTTGAAACGCAATATACCGTAGAAGTGGTCGATGCCAACGGTTGCACAGGCACTGCCAAAAAGACCATCAGCATCAAAACGATTCCGGCAGCCGACATCAGCGGCCCGGCCGTTAGTTGCGCCGGTGAACCGGTTGAATTGGTTGCTTCGGGCGGCTCGGTTTTGTGGAAAGATGACGGCTCTACTGTGAACCCGCGTACCGTTAACCCGACGGCCACCACAACTTATTACGGTATCATTACCGGCACAAACGGTTGCTCGGTCGAAAAATCGTGGACGGTAAAAGTTGCCGACAAACCAACCCTCAACATCGTGGGCGAAACCACCATTTGCTACGGCGAAAGCACCACGCTGACCGTTTCGGGTGCCGACACTTATGTGTGGGATCATGGTTTAGGGTCGGGCAGTACGGTTACCGTCAATCCGACTGTAACAACCAAATACACCGTAACCGGTACCGATGCCAATGGTTGCACTAACTCGAAAGATGTTGAAGTTATTGTCAATCCGATACCGACAGCCACTATCACACCCGATAAAACATCGGTATGCGAAGGCGAACAGATAACTCTGACTGCCTCGGGTGGCGACGACTATATTTGGGATAATGACGATACGGGACCGACCATTACGGTTACGCCCACTGCGCCAAGCACAACATATTCGGTTGTGGCTTACAAAAACGGCTGCCCAAGTGCCAAAGTAAGTTACAAAGTGGTTGTCAATACCAAACCGACCGTAACGATTACGGCTTCGGCCGACAAGGTTTGCAAAGGTACGGAGGTAACCCTGACAGCCAATGGCGCAAGCACTTATTTATGGAGTAACGGCGAAACGACACAAAGCATCAAAGTTACTGCAACGGCCGACGCCACCTATTCGGTAACAGGTACCACCAATGGTTGCTCGAATACGGCCACCAAGAAAATTACCGTCAATACGCCGCCGACCATCAATGTTTCCGGTAAGTTGGCCATCTGCAAAGGCGAATCGACAACACTGACCGCCTCGGGCGCACAGACTTATACCTGGTCTGACGGACTTGGCAATAACGCCTCGGTAACGGTAAGTCCCGTTGTAACAACAGTTTATACTGTTGTCGGTACCGATGCCAATGGTTGCACGGCATCGAAAAATGTTGAAGTAGAAGTTTACGACAAACCGGCTCCTGTCATTAACGGCGCAACCGAAATTTGCGAAGGCGACTACACCACTTTGACGGCTGTCGAAGCGAATGCTGTGGCGTGGGAATGGAGCACCGGCGCCAAAACACAGTCGATAGATGTTTACGAAGCCGGCACTTATACCGTAACGGTAACCGGCAAGGGTGGTTGCACCACGCAGGCTACGGCCATCGTAACCTACAAGACACCTGTTTCGGGCTCTATCAGTGGCGGCGAAACGGCCGTGTGTCAAGGTTCTACGGTAATACTCACCGCCTCGGGCGGCAAAACGTACAAATGGGATTATAACGGTTTCGACAGCCCGACCTTGACCCTGACCGACATACAAACCACCGGCACGTATTGGGTAACCATTACGGGCGACAACGGTTGTACGCAGCGGTTGAGCAGAACCGTCATCGTTAATCCGAAACCGACGGTGGACATTACGGGCAGTCTGACCTTCTGCGAAGGTGGCAGCACCACTCTGACGGCTGTCGGCACCGGCGATGTGCTGTGGACCACCGGCGCAACTACTAAGGCCATCACCGTGACTGCCGAGGGCGACTACGAAGTTACTTTGACCGATGCCAACGGTTGCATAGCGACAAAATCGGTACATGTAACGCGCAATGCGCTGCCCGTAGCAATAATCACAGGGTCGAACGAAATATGTGAAGGCGAATCGGTAACACTCGTGGCCTCGGGTGCCGATAGTTACACATGGGATACGGGTGCTACGGCCGACCGCATCACCGTGGCGCCTACTACGACAACAACCTACACCGTAACGCCGCGCACCGGCAACTGTGTGGGCGACCCGACAGCGTTTACCGTTACCGTCAATCCGAAACCGCTGATTACCTTCAGTGGCGATACCGAAGTGTGTGAGGGCGAAACGGCTACTATCAAAGCCGACGGCGCCGACGATTACACATGGAGCAACGGCAAGACGGGTGCAGCCATGACCACGGACCCGCTAACTGCCACAACCACGTTTGTCGTTACCGGTACAAACAAATTGACCGGTTGCTCGGCGCAAGCGCAATACACGGTTGTGGTTAATCCAAAACCGACGATAACCATTTCCGGTAAGAAAGAGATATGTGCCGGCGAATCCACCAAATTGACCGTCTCGCCACAAGGCGCAACTTACAAATGGAGCAATGGTTCTACAGAGCGCACAGCATCGTTCGACAACTTGCTGGACGACACCGATTTCTGGGTAGATGTAACCCTGAATGGCTGCACCGAACGCTACGATGGCACCATCACGGTACATCCGATTCCGGTAGCCGACATTACGACAAATACCGGCAAAACGACTGTTTGCCGCGGTCAATCGATTACGCTGACAGCAACGGGCGGTACCACTTATTTGTGGCAGCATGATGGAACGCGTAGTGCCTCGGTAACAGTAACGCCTAAAGCCGATGCTATTTATACCGTACAAGTCATTGGCGATGGCGACTGCAAAACAACGGCTTCCATCAACATCACGGTGTTGGATTTGCCGAATGCCAAAATCACAGCCGATAAAACCACCGTGTGCGAAGGCGACGATGTAACGCTCTCTGCCTCCGACGGTGTGCGTTGGCAGTGGTACAAGGGCAATGACGCTATATCGGGCGCCATCGACCAACACTACACCATAACCGGCGCAGCCTACGGTTCTACCACCTACAGCGTGGAAGTGTACAACGCCAACGACTGCATGGTTCGCACAAGTTATTCGTTGGTAGTGCAAAAACAACCCGTTGCCGAAATTTTGGGCGACTTGAATATCTGCCTTGGAGAAAGCACCACGTTGTCGGCTCCCGATGCTGACAGTTGGTTGTGGAGCACCGGCGCCACGACGAAAACAATAACCGTTTCGCCGACCGCCGACACCGATTATACACTGACAATCAAGTCGGGCGACTGCACCTCTTCGATAACAGAAACCGTTGTGGTAAATACGCTTCCCGTACCGACATTGACGGCTACGGCCAATACGGTATGTGTGGGCAATTCGACAGTTTTGACTGCCGGTACAGGCTATAAATATTACAAATGGAGCACCGGCCAAGAGGGTACCAACATGCGCAGCATCAGCGTATCGCCGACGGCCAAAACCACTTATACGGTCGAAGTAACCGATGCGAGCGGTTGTAAAGGTGTTAATCAGATTACGATCGATGTGACGCAAATAGCGCCGCCGACCATCTCTGTTTTGACGGGCAACACTATGGTATGCGCCGCCGAAGAGGTTATTCTGCAGGCGAGTGCATCGAATCAATACCAATGGAGCACCAATGTCGGACTCTCTCAAATCAATAACCAAACGGTTGTGGTTTATCCGACAAGCACCAGCATTTATACGGTAACAACTACGAATAAAGCCGGTTGCTCGAGTTCGCAGGACATCACCATTACGGTAATGCCGCTGCCGACGCCCAAAATCACAGGCGAAAATAATGTCTGCAAAGGCGAAAGCCTGACACTGACCGCGACCAGCGATGTGGCGGGCGCCACATTCTTGTGGAGTACCAACGAAAATACGCCGACCATCACCGTCAAACCGTCGAAAACCACCACTTATAAAGTGTGGGCATCGAACGGACGATGCAAAAATCCGACGCCGGCCGAAATTACGGTAACCGTCAACGACCTGCCTGCAGCCGCCATTTTAGGTACATCGACTATCTGCCTTGGCGAAAGCACCACGTTGGAAGCCACCGGCGGCTCGACTTTCCTCTGGAAAGGTATGTCCGGTGCCGAAAAAACATTGGCAAAAATTACCGTTTCGCCCACGCAAACAACCACTTACACCTGTACCGTAACCGACGATAAAGGTTGTTCGAAAGATGTAAGTTTGGAAGTAGTAGTCAACAAACTGCCGACGCCGACCATCACCGGAACGACGAAAATTTGTCGTGGCGAAAGTACTACGCTGACAGCCTCCGGCGGTAATGCTTATTTGTGGACAGGTGATGGCATCGTTACTCCGGGAAATGCCGTGCAAACGGTTTTGCCGGCTTATACGACAACTTATACTGTCGAAGTTACCAACGCAAACGGATGTAAGCAAACGGCCGATGTTACCGTCGAGGTGGTACAAGACCCGAAAGTACACATCGAAGGTCCGACAACCATCTGCTCCGGATCGGCGGCTACACTTAAAGTCGTATCTGACGATAGTCGAACCTATACTTACAAGTGGGCACACGACGGTTCTACCAATGCCACTTGCATTGTGAAACCGTTGACAACAACGACTTATAATGTCGAAATATTCGACGGCAAATGCTCAAGAATATTGTCGCATCAAGTAACGGTGAATAAGATAGAAGACCCGCAAATTTCCGGTCCGGCCCAAATATGCTTGGGCGAATCGACCAAATTGGAGGTAACGAATATGCCGAATCCGTATGTGTCGTATCAATGGAGCACGGGCGAAACCACACAAGCCATTGTTGTTAGCCCCGACCAAGTGGGCATGAGCACTTACACCGTAACTGTAACCGACGCCAACGAATGTACGGCCGAAGCCACCATCGATATTGTGGTGAAATCGCTGCCTGTAGCAAGCGTTACGCAAAATATTGCCTTGTTGTGCGAAGGCGACCACACCGTTACCCTGACAGCCACGGGCGCCGGCATCAACGGCACCTACAATTGGTACGAAGACGATTTGGCTACCGTTCCGATAGCGCTTGGTACCGACAACGTTACGTTCACCGACTTGCTTGTGAACAAGAAAGTGTATGTAGTTGCCGTCGATAAATTCGGTTGCCAGAGCGAACCGAAAGAGTACGAATTGGTTGTAACACCAAAACCGACGCCGACTATCACATCGTCCGTACCGTCGAACGTATTGTGCGAAGGCGGAATGTTGCAACTGACGGCTTCCGATCCTGACCCTGATGTTACGTTCAAATGGGAAGACGGAACAACGGGTGCGCACCTCACCGTAACGGCCGGAGGCGAATACCGCGTTACTGCCACTAACAAAGCCGGTTGTTCGCAGGATGCAAGCATTACAATTACAGAAGAGCTTCTGCCTGATGCCAAGATTACGGCGTCGATTATTGCTGGTTCAGGTGCCGGCGCAGGTACCAGCATTTGTGCCGGTACACGCTTGAAATTGACGGCAGACCCGGAATCGTCTGCTACGATGACTTATACTTACAAGTGGAATACAGGTTCCGTGGCGCGCGAAATTACCGTCAATCCGACAGCTACAAAAACCTATTCGGTTATTGTAACCAGCGCATCGGGCTGCTCGAAAGAAGCCTCCATCGAAGTGAAGGTAAATGAGTTTGTAACCATCGAAGGTCCGAAAGAAGTGTGCGCCGGACAACCCTATGTGCTGAATGCCATAGGCAAAAACTTGAATTATTACGAATGGACGCGAAACGGCGTACCGTTGCCGGACTACGATGACGATGCGAGCATCAACTGCGCCGATAGCGTTCCGGTAGGCCAACCGTCTGCCGATGTGGTTTATGGTGTTAAGGCTGTTTACGACAACAACTGCGAATCCGACACCACCTTTACGGTTACCATCTATGCCAAACCTACCGATTTGACAATCAATGGCATACAGGGTATTGATGCTATGGATTCTGTTTGTGTTGGTTCATCGAAACAGTTGTCGGTAATGCCGATAAATGGTTCGTCGCTCACACGCGCAACATACAATTGGACAGGTGTTGGCATTGCCGATTCGACTGCAGCCACGCAGACTATCACGCCGGATGTGGCCGGCATCGAGCCTTATAGTTGCCAAATTACACTTCCGGGTGATTGCGACACTACTGTGATGATCAAATTAAAGGCTGTTCCGCTGCCCGATTTGTCGGTATGCAAGGACACCACTATCTGCTCGGGTGGCACGGCTATACTGTATCTGACATCGAAGAATAACTGCCCGGCCGGCACAACTATTGTGTGGACAAGCACCGGCGGCGGTGGTGGCAGTGGCGATACAATTTACGTCAGTCCTACAACCACAACTACTTATACCATCACGGCCAAAACACCGACACCGCTCGAATGTTCGCAAACGGCAACGGTTACCGTGAATGTGATACCGATACAAACGCCGGTTGTAACGCCGACGCCAGCGCTCCTATGTTTGGATGCAGGCGGTGTAAGTGAGGTGGACTTGACACTTTCGACGCCTGATATTGACTCCGAAGGTCGAGCGTATAAAGAATTCAAATGGTACACATTAGCAGACCCGACAACTATATTGGGTACGGCAGCTGTCGTCACCGTGCCGAAAGCCTCGATTACTGCTTCGCAAACATACGTTGTGGAGGTTACCACACAAGAGGGCTGTGTAGGTCTGGGCCAAGTGGAGGTGCCTGTGAGCGCTAAACCGTCCGTTTCTATCAAAGGCGAGGACAAAGTGTGCTTCGGCAAGTCGTTGGTACTGCAAGCCGAAAGCCCGATAAATGTGGCACGTTACGAATGGACAACAAATGTAAGTGCAACGCCATTTGCAACGACACAGAGCGTTACCGTATTCCCGACGGCTACGGAAAACACATATTATCTGACGGTTTATAATGATAACGATTGCTCGTTCGCGGTGAACCCGGGACACGCTGTAACCATATTGGATGCGCCAAATCCGACGATTACGCCTGACCACAATCCGATTTGCGAAGGCGATGATGTAACGCTTACTGCATCTGATCTTAACGGTGGCAGTTGTACCGTTGTGTGGGACGATGGATCTACCAATCCGGTACGCATTATTCGTGGCTTGACCAATACCACTACTTACAGCGTAACCATGACTAACCAAAACGGTTGCGCCGAAAAGGTTGAGTATACGGTAACTGTGAATCCGCTGCCGAAACTGAAAATAACCGGTAATACGCAGGTTTGTGTAGGCGATTCGGTACTGTTGAGCGTAACCGATGCCAATGGTGTGGCCAACAAATACAGTTGGACAGGCGGCACTTGGAAAGAGGCTACCGACCAAGGTTCGGTGGATAACAGCAAAGTTTGGGTTTATCCGACTGATATTTCCAATCCTACCTCATATTGTGTAACCTCGGTTGATGTAAACGGCTGTAATGGTCCGGAGGTTTGTCACGAGATATTGGCCTACTCCAAACCGATAGCCAAGATTAACGGCAAACAGATGGCCACCGACACGATATGTGTGGGCGAAAGCCTGATACTGACGGCATCGGGTGGTACCAAATACAAATGGAGTACTAACGCCGAATCGGAACAGATAACTACACCGGTTTACAATGCGCCGACATCGACTTTGGCAGGACAACAGCAGTCATACGTCTTCTGGGTAGATGTGTACAACGAGGCCAACTGCGTAGAGCGCGACTCTATCTGGATAAAAGTGGCGGCCAAACCGTTGGCATCTATCACTGTTGGAGGTTCCGGCGCAACGACCGTTTGCGAAAATGACGCCGTAGTCTTACAAGGCTCTGCAAATGCTGTGGCTAATACTCCGGCCGGTACTTACCACTCGTATATGTGGACGAACAACACGGGTGAAACTATCAACAACCCGAATCAGAAAGATATTACCGTCAATCCGACAAAAACGACCACTTACTATCTGACGGTAACCGACAACGAAACCGGTTGCGAACGTACCGTGCAGCAGATTATCAATGTCAATCCGCTGCCGAAAGTAAGTTTCGCCGAAGCCGACACCGTTATTTGCGAGTTCGATGAATTCCACTTGAGCATTGTGGGCGATGTTACTAATTGCACAATCACTTGGGAAAAATCGAAGGGCGGAGTTGATCAGCCTGCGGATGCTGTTAAATGGGAAGGCCTGACCGACATCTACGACAATCCCGAGACGAGCGACTACGTCTATCGTGCGCACATCACGGACAACTACACATTGTGCGAGCGCGTGCTTGAACACAAATTGAATTCCACTCGTGCGCTGCAACCGGCCATTACGATAGACAACGGCGAAACGGACATTATGTGTCAGGGCGAAATCCGTACGTTGCTTGCATCTAACAATTATGGTGAGTACGATGTAGTTAATGCTGACTTTGTATGGATGCAGGGCAAGGACACAATATCGACGAGTGTCAACCAAAAGAGCATCGATGTAAGTCCGCGTACGAACACAGTCTATACGTTAGTCATGCGCGATGTAATAAGCGGTTGCATCCGTTCTGTCGATACGATGATTGTGGTATTGCCGCTGTCGCAGGTAGATGTGCCCGAACCCGACGATCAGACCATTTGCGAGGACGACCTCTATCGGTTGACGGTAAACGGCGTGTCTGCTACCGATAATGTAAGTTGGGAGATAAATGGTAAGCCGCAAAGTGCTTGGAATGGTAAAACAACCATCGAAGAGTATCCAAAATCAGGTTACTACACATATATGGTGAAGGTACACAACATCAATAGTTGCGATACCACCATTACGCGCCGCGTGCAGGTGAACAGCGCACCGAGACCATCTATCGAATTTAATTCTACTGTTACCGACACGCTTTGCCAGGGCGAAACCGTACTAATGGAAGCGAAAAACTCGGTTGGCTATTGGGGTACAGATAGGTTTACATACGCATGGTTGCAGGGTAACGACACGCTGGTGCTCAACAACCGGCAACTATCCGTGGCACCCGAAAGCACAACCACTTACACGTTCTCCATTACCGACCGCGCATCGGGCTGCACACGCCGTGTCGATACCACCATTGTGGTGTACAATCGTCCGAAAGTGCAGTTGAATGAGGTGCCTGCCCGCATTTGCGCCGGCGACAATTACACGCTGGAACTGACCGGCCTGCAATCCGGCGAAACTGTGGTTTGGGAGAAGTATGACAAGCATAATTCGTTATTGACGAAACACGAGGACGGCCGCACCAGCTTTGCCGACAATCCTACGGTTGGTGAATACACCTATTATGCCAAGGTTAAAAATGGGCATTGCGATACAACACTGACGCGCAAACTGACCGTGAGCAACGCACCGACGCCGACAATATCGTTTGCCATGGGTACATCGGATATTATTTGCGAAGGCGAATATGTGGTATTGTTGGGTTCGCACGATGGCGGCGGTTATTACTTCTCGAAACACAGCATAACTTGGTTGCGCAAGACGGCCACCACGCTCGATACGTTGGCGATGAACGATCGTCAATTGACGCAGTATCCGCAGCAAACCACTACCTATATGTTGGCCGTAACCGATGTGGAATCGGGCTGCACCAACATTGTGGATACCACAGTGGTTGTTAAACCGCGTCCGGCTGTTAAATTGGTGGTTACGCTGCCGGAAGGTTCCGCACCTAATACCATCTGCTTGGGCGATTCCATCACGATGCAGATAATCGATACGGTAGCGGGTACTACCACCGGATTGAAAGCACAATGGAAACGCAACGGCGTGTTGATACCCGAATGGGAGGATAAATTCGAGATATTCAACCATGCACCGACTGTACCCGAGTTGTACGAAGTAACGGTTAGCAACGCAACATGTCCTATTTACCTGAACTACGATTTGAAGGTGAACTATGTGCCCGACCCGACAGTGGAATTGCGTAGCGGTTCGCTTGTCAACTGCGAAGGTACACGCGTTGATTTGGGCGGTAAATTTGCCAAAGAACCGGGATTTGTGTACGAATGGACATCGAGCACGGCCGGCGAAGTGATAGCCGATGCTACCAACAAGGATATTGTGGTTTATCCGAACACGACCACCACATACACCTACACGGTAACCGATACGGTAACCGGTTGCTCGCGTTACGATAACATTCAAGTTGTCGTCAACAAACGCCCGAAAGTGGCGCTGCGTGTCGATTATCCCGATGGTGCCGACGGCAACAAGATTTGCCAAACCGAAGCGGTAACACTCACCTTAACCGACGAAACCACCGGCGTTACAACCGAATGGTACAAAGATGGTGTGCCTGTGGCCGAATGGGCAAACAAACTGTCGGTAGTGGATGTGCCTGACGTTTCGACGAAATATTCTGTGATTGTGCGCAATACGAATTGCGAATTGCAACTCGATACGTCTATCGTGGTAAATCCTGTGCCCGACCCGAGCATTCACATTGTTGGCGCCGGCTCGAAGACTATTTGCGAAGGCCAGCAGCTCGAATTGGCAGCCATGATAGCGCAGGACAATCGATATACTTATAGGTGGACATCGAGCAATAAGAATGAACGTTTTAGCGATGCCACGTTGACGAACCAAATAGTCAGACCAACTACCACGACGACTTACACCTACACGGTAACCGACCCGAATACAGGTTGCTCGCGCTTCGACACATTGCGCATCATAGTAAACCTGAAACCGGTAGTTACCATGGAAATAAGTCTGCCGGCTACGGCCACCGCCGATAGCACCATTTGTGCCGGCGAGGCCATCACGTTGCGCGTGCTGACGCCCGATGTAGGAACACTCTACACCAAGTGGTTTGCCAACAATGTGGAACAGCCGCAATGGGAGAATATGATGGAAATAGTGAATGTAACGCCTGACGAAACGACCGATTACCGTGTCGAAGTGAGCAACGGCAACTGCACGGCTGCTCCGCTCGAACAGCGCGTGAAAGTGCTTGGCGTTCCTGACCCGAGCATCGCTATCGACAAAGGTTTGCAAACCATGTGCGAGGGCGAACAGTTGATATTGAGGGCTGTATCGCCGCAGCAACCGGGATTTGAATACCAATGGTTGTCAAGCACGGCATCCGATGTGATTAGCAATCCTACTGCCCAATCAATCACTGTTTATCCGACGGCTATCACTACCTATTCGTATGTGATAACCGACCCGGCGACCGGTTGTGTGCGTGTTGGCCAAATCGAAATCAACGTCAATAAGAAACCGAATGTGCGCTTGGTTGATGGCAACAACAATTTGGCTAAAGATACGCTCATCTGTGGCGGCGAAACGGTTACGTTCCGTGTCGATGGCGACTTGACCAACTTGACGTTCGAGTGGTACAAAGACAATAAGATGGAATTGGAGATGTCGTCGCGCTACACCGATATGCCGGCGGTTGATGCCAAATACCATGTCATCGTAACCGACACCATGACCGGCTGTAAGACGGCCATTGGCGAACTGGGTTGCAAAGTGTCGGTAAATGTGATGCCTGCACCGTCGATTGTGATTGTCGGCACCGATGTCGATAACCAATTGTGCAAAGGCGAAAGCATTACACTGAAAGGCATCGAAGACCAACCCCACAACGAAACCGAGTACATCTATCAATGGTACGATGGCGGCCGACCGCTGAGCAGATATGGTTACGACCAACAGATAACCGTAGCGCCGACGGCCACAACCACCTACATCTACAAGGTTACCAGCATTGCCACCGGTTGTGAGCGCAGTGCCGATACCACCATTTATGTGTACGACCGTCCGCAAGTGGTGCTCGAGAAATCGATGAGCGAAGGCGAAACCTATTGTGCCGGCGATCCCATCACACTGTCTGTGAAACCGGTAGAAGGAACAGGTACCAATGCCGACGATTTGAAGTATCAGTGGTTGCGCAACAACGAAGTGCTGCCCGAAACATCGGCTACGTTGGTTGACAGACCAATGGGCGCGGCAGATAACTTGAACGACACGGTTTACAACTATGTGGCCATAGTACAAAACAAACATAGTTTATGCCAGGCCGATTTGACCAATCTGACCTTCTCGGTTACCGTCAAACCGCTGCCCGTGCCGACTATCAGTGTGTACGACAACAACGGCGCCCCGATTACGGCTTCACAATTGATTTGTCCGAATCGGAATATTCGCTTGCAAGGCACGAATTTGTCGGGTAAACCATTTGAATACATTTGGTATTCGCAGAACGAAGAGGACATTGCGCCAACCGAAAAACCGAACGAAGTTTGGGTTTCGCCGGCCACTACCACCACTTACACGCTGACCGTACGCAACAAAGAGACCGGTTGCGAGCGCAGTGCTACCACTACCGTGCATGTGCAGCCCGTACCGAACATCATGATAACGTCGTCGGCCAAAGTGGTCGATGGTAAATCGGTGGCTTGTGTAAACGATCCGGAGATAATCCTGAAAGTTGTGGCAGCTGATGGCTCCGAACTGAATATGAAAAACTACATATTCTATTGGTACGAAGATGGCACAGAGATTGGTAAGAGTGCCGAAATCGTGGTAGATGCACTTGCCGCATCGACGCGCAACTACACCGTTGAGGTTATCAATCGTGTGGCATCGATAGCATGTCCGGTTACGGCTGCGCACCAAGTGGTAGTGATGGAAGCACCCACTACGGTTACCATCGATGCCTATGTGGACGATGTAGTATTGCCTGAAGGTGGTTTCGTCTGCGCCGGTTCGGCCGTCAAACTCGAGGCCAAGAAACAGCCGAATATGACCTACGAATGGCGCGATAATTGGGGAACCATCTACACCGAGAACAACAAACAGACGTTCGAAGTGTATCCGCAAAAGACGACAACCTACACCGTGAAAGTAACCAACATGGCCGGTTGTTCGTACGAAGTGTCGCGCCAGATATTGGTAAATGCGTTGCCGACGGTTGCCGTATCGGGCATCAAGACATTCTGTCTGGAAACGGTGGGCGAAACCTTTACTCTGACAGCGACTGCTAATCCGTACAGTTCGAAAAATACCGAAATCGTATGGACATACCAAGTAAATGGTGGCACGAATACCTATACGGGAACGTCGCTCAAATTTACTCCGCAAACCACCGGCGAATTTGTATTCACTGTTGTGGCGCGCCACACGGCCAACGGTATTACTTGCGAATCTGTTCCGGCTACGCATATAGTCAATGTGGCGGGTGTGCCGCAGGTAGGCGTTGCCGATGTGAAAGTAGTATCGTCGCAGAATGGGCAGGCCTGCATCAATACACCGATAGAATTTGAAGCCACAGCCGGTTATACCAAGTATGTGTTTGGTAAGACTGACGGTACTATCTACACGCCTATGCAAGAGAGCGACTTGAACACGTGGAACACGATTCAGACCGTCGACGGTACGTGGATGTACTATTGCGACTTCTACAATGCGGCCGGTTGCCGTACACGGCAAACGATTATGGTGAAAGTGAACCAACTGCCCGATGCCATTACCATATCGGCAGCCGGCACCGACACCTACAATTACGTTGCCAACAAGGAGATAACCATCTGCGAAGGCGGCAATGTAACCCTGACGGCCGATGCCTCGGGCAACGACAATGTTTACTCGTGGCGCGATACCGACGGTAAAGTTTGGGGTACAGCGAAGGCGGTAACCGTCGATCCGAAACTGACCACCGAATATCAACTGATAGTAACCAACGCCAGCGGCTGTCAGGTTACGAGCAAGTTCACCGTCAAGGTTATTCCGATGGACAAACTGATCGTAACAGCCAACAAAGTTACCGGCACTTATGCCATCTGCCAAGGCTCGACCGATAAGGTGGCGTTGCGTGTCGAAGGATCGTCGTCGAGTTACTACGATTGGTACTCGTCGTTGGGCGAAAAACTGACCAACCAACCGTCGAGCATCGTCATCGCGGCGCCGACCCAAGATGTGGAATGGTTCGTTTCGGTAACGTCGAGCGCCAACGCCAACGGTACCAACTGTAAGAGCATCGCAAGCGTCAAGATAGACGTGGTGCCGCTGCCAAACAATGCTACGGGCAGCATACTCGTCGAAAATGGTTCGCAGACCGTATGTGCCGGTGCTACTGTAGTGCTTGTAGGCGACCAAGCCGACGCCGAAACCTATCGTTGGAGTACGGGCGAAATCAAACCGCAAATTTCGGTAACGATTCCGAACTTCATCAACGATACGGTAGTCGAATATTGGGCTATCGGGCGCAACAGCCTCGGCTGTGAAAACACGGCGGATACCATGCGCATCGTGCTGAACGTGAAACCCGAACCGGAACCGAAAGTCATCAGCCCGACCATCTGCTACGAGAGTCAGCCATTGCGCCTCGAAGCAGCCGACAAAGGCTTGACTTATCGCTGGTACGACGAAACCGGCACTGAGATTTCGCGCAAATACTATTGCGAAATCAAGCACGACGAAGCCGGCATCTACACCTACAAACTGACTGCCATCAACAACGCAGGTTGCGAAGCGACCATTTCGGTAGTGGTAACTGTGGTGCCGTTCAAAGCCAATCCGGCCGGTCTGACTTACCTCTGCTCGGGCAGTTCGTCGCAGATTTGGGTTGATGGATGCTCGCTGGCCGAAGGCTATCAGTTCCGTTGGACGTATGCCGGCAACATCATCAGCACGGCCGACACGATAACCGTATCGGCACTCGGCACCTATTTCGTCGAAGTGATAACGCCGTGGATGACAACCGATATGGCTACGTTCGAGGTGAAACAGAGCGAAACACCGGCCGTCAAGTTTGGAACACCCAACCCGACATGTCAGGGCGACAGGTTTGTCAATATTCCGTACACCATCATTGGCGGCAATCCGACCAGCTATTCGTTGCTGTTCGATGCCGTAATGCACGACCTTGGCTTTGTCGATGTGATGGACGCTACCATGACAAGTGGCTACATACTGATAAATGCACCGACCACCGTGCCGGCAGGTACTTATCAGGTAACCATCTTGTTGAGCAATCCGAACGGCTGTATGAGCGGCGAATATCGCGTGGCCTTTACGGTTGGCGTCGATTTGATAGCCGAAGTTTGGGACGATGTCATCATTTGCGACAATAGCAATCACGAGTATATGTCGTACCAATGGTATCGCAACGGAGAACGCATCACCGGCGCTACGTTGCAGTACTACTCCGAGTTGGGCGGCTTCAGTGGCGAGTACTACGTTATCGCCTACACGGCAGGCGGTCAGGCTGTGGCGTCGTGCATCAAGTCGTACGACAACAAACAGGGTATGTCCGTATCGCCCAACCCGCTGAAACGCAATCAGATATTGCGTGTAGGGTTGCCGTTTGCCACCGATGTGCTATTTGGGTCGAACCTCGAGATTGTCGATGCCGTAGGTCGTGTCGTATTCCGTCTCGACAGGGTTGATAACGAAAACGACATTCTGATCAATTATCCGGCGGGCGTTTATATGGTACGCGTGCACATGCAGTCGGGCGAGGTGATAACCGAAAAATTTGTAGTCCAATAATAGTGTGAGAACTATGCAAATAAAACAGGAAGATAGGAGGATTTCAAGCATGAATAAAAAGATAGTGATAAGTGCATTATTGTTGGCAGTGGGACTGACAGCCTTTGCCAAAACGCCGGCCTACATCGACATCGAGTTGGGTGGCGGTGCCATGATGATGCCTTACGGCACCAAGGATTACGGCATATTTTCGGGCGGTAGTTTCGACATCGGCGCCAAATATTCGTTGTTGTTTCATCCGCGCAAAGGGTGGGGTGCCAATTTCGGTGTCAATTTTTCGACCTTTCAAGGGACGAAAGTGCTGAATGCCAATCTGCAGTCGGCCGCCATCGACGACCGTGGGCGCACCTACACGCTCTTTGCCGACATAGCTAACTGGACGGAGCGTCAGCAGCAGTATTCCATCTCGATACCGATAAGCATTTTCTATCAGAAACAGCGTCCGCGCCATTCGGGGTGGTTCACATCGTTTGGTGTCAAACTCTACCTGCCGCTCTACACGGGCTACAAGGTAACGCAGGGCGATTTGGTAACCAAAGGTTGGTACGACCAATGGGGCGGCACCATGTTCGAGCAACTGCCGCAGCATGGTTTCGGACAGTTCAACACGCTGTTGCCAAGTGGCGAAAATCAGGCAAACTTTTTGCTGACCGGCCAGGTGATGTTTGGTGCCATTCTGCGTCTCGACAAGAAAAACGAGATGTATGTGGCGCTCTATGCCGAGCATGGTTTTTACGATATGTACATCAACAAAGATGCGAAGCCGCTGTTTACGACCATCGAGAGCCTCGATTCGTATCAATACAACGGCTACTATTCGAGTCTTGCCACGCGCACCATTCCGATTATGTTCGGTTTGAAAATCGGCTGGCGCTTCAAAGATGTACACGATTGTAACTGTATTCGTCAGCAATGATGCCGATTACAAAGTCCGACTTGCACAAGGTCGGACTTTTTTTTGTGCAACCTGTTTGTTATGCAAAAAAAAATGTGTACCTTTGCATCGCTTTTCCGGAGGGAGGAGTTATAGGCCGTGATGTTGGAATCGGTAGACAAGACGGACTTAAAATCCGTTGGGCAGTAATGCCCGTGTGGGTTCAAGTCCCACTCGCGGTACGAAGGAGGGCAGCGCATGTGTCCTCCTTTTTT
>JBJECE010000029.1:53445-113604 GCA_051870755.1 Paludibacteraceae bacterium
GGTTCAAGTCCCACTCGCGGTACGAAGGAGGGCAGCGCATGTGTCCTCCTTTTTTTGGGAATGTATTATGTGTATGCCATATCGAGTTTGTGTCGCCGCTACATTTATGTTGGTTTGACGGATAATGTCGCGCGGCGTTTAGAGGAGCATAATAGAGGCTATAATCGCTCTACGAAGCCTTATGCGCCTTATGAGTTGCTATTTACGCAGGTTTGTGCCGACCGTAAAGAGGCGCGGCGTGTTGAAAAGTATTATAAGAGTGGTTGCGGCAAGGAATTTCTGTATCGGTTGCGTGCATCGCAAATGTCCGACAAGACGGGCTTAAAATCCGTTGGGCAGTAATGCCCGTGTGGGCCTGCCTACCGCAGGCAGGTTCAAGGCCCACTCGCGGTACGAAGGGGGAACAGCGCATGTGTCCTCCTTTTTGTTGGTTTGATACGTGCAAATAATTGTTTTTGTAATTACTTGTAAAACAGAGTTTTATAATTATGGCGAAGAGTGTACGTTGGATTGTGGGTGTAATGTTGTTGCTTGCTGTCGGTGGGTGTGCGACACAAAACACGCCAAGCGAACAAACAACATCTGTCGATTTTTCTAAAATAGATGATTTCATTAAATTTCAGTATGTTAGCAACGGATTGGTTAACTATTTCGATTCTGCCATGACGTTTCAAAACCTTGGTTCCTTGTCTTTTAGTAATGGCGATTATTCCCAAGCGGAGCAGTATTATCGGAAGGCATGGCAGTGCTACGCAGATGTGGGGCTCGAATCGTTTGCCTCCGATAAAAATTTTCCCATATTGTTGATCAGGCTCGGGGCGTTTTACTATAGCAGTGGCGATTATGCTAAGGCCAAATCGTACTATTTGGAGGCACTGCATTTGCTAAACAAGTCGGCGTTGGACATGCAACAGGCTGACTATAATCAGTTGTTGAATAATCTTGGAGGGTTGTGTTACAACACCTGTGATTATGCGCAAGCGGAGCAATGCTATCTGAACTTGCTGAAAAGTACCAAAGCCGCTGTAGGCGACCGCCATCAGACTTATGCGCAGGTATTAACTCTTCTTGGGAATGTGTATTTGTTCATGGGCAATTATACCCGGGCAGAGTTGTATTATCAGGAAGCCGCGCAGATTTTCAAGTCGGTTTTTGGCGATCACCACCAAATCTATGCCTCGTTATTGCATAATCTCGGGAACGTGTATTCGATTAAAGGGGACTACGAGCAGTCGGAGTCGTATTATTTGCAAGCTTTTGAAATCATGGATTTTGTATCGGGTGTGCAGTCGACCGATTATGCAAATTTCGTGCAAAACATTGGCAATTTGTATTACAACATCGGTGATTATGCGCAAGCGAAGTCGTGCTATCAGGAGGCTTTGCAAATTTATAAATCGGTTTTTGGCGACCGGTATCCGCAGTGTGCGAATTTATTAAACAATCTGGGTGTTGTATGTGCGTGCATGGACAATGCTACGCAAGCGGAGGCGTACTATCAGGAGGCTTTGCAAATTTATAAATTGGTTTTTGGCAACCGGCATCCGGCTTATGCGCAGTCGTTGCATAATATTGGTATGTTGTATGCCGACAAAGGCGACTATGCGCAGGCCGAGCCCTACTATTCGGAGGCGTTGGAAATAAGGCGGGCTGTTTTGGGAGAGCGTCATCCCGATTATGCGCAGTCATTAACTGCTCTTGGCTCTTTGCGTTGCAAAACCGGAGATTCTGTGCAAGCGGAGTTGTGCTATCAGGAAGCTTTGCAAATTTATAAATCGGTTTTTGGTGACCGGCATCCGAGTTATGTACAGGTGTTGCTTAATATTGGCGTGTTGTATGCCGACAAAGGCGACTATGCGCAGGCCGAGCCGTACTATACGCAATCTATGCTGATTAGCAGGAATCGTTTTATAGAATCCACCGATTTTATGTCGGAGCGCGAGTGGAATAATTATTGGACTACCATGCAGTACGGATTTTACAATACTTATCCATGTTTTGCTTATCAATCTTATTCCACCAATTCCTCTATCGCTGCCTTTGCCTACGACAACGAATTGTTTCGTAAGGGATTGCTTTTGGGGTCGTCGCAGTGGGTGCGTCAGTCCATTTTGGAGAGTCGGGATAGCGCCCTGATCGACCAATGGCAAACGCTTATGGCCAAACGGCAGCACTTGCAGATGTTGCACGATCGTGAACCTCAATCGCCTCGTGTGGCCGAATTGCAGCAGGAAGTGGAGAAGTTGGAAGCGCATTTAACCAAAACGAGTGCCGTGTTGCGTCAAAATCGCGAACGGTGGTCGGTTACATGGGATAGTGTGCGCACCCGTTTGCATGCACAATCTGTGGCTGTCGAATTTTTTACGGCGGTCGTCAATGCCGACTCTGTGATGTATTGTGCTTTGTTGTTGCAGCACGATAGTCCGTATCCAGAACTGATTCCGCTCTGTGAACAGCACGAAATAGCGTCGCTGGTGGATATGACCGATACTGCCACCATCAATCGCAGTATGTGCAGTGGGACGCTGCGTCGTCTGATATGGGATAAAGTGTTGGCGCGGCTTGCGCCCGGCGACAGCATCTACTTCGCGCCCGCAGGCTTGTTGCATCAACTGCCTATCGAATTTTTGCCGTACGACAATCGGCACACAATATCGGATATGTTCTATATGCAACGTCTGTCATCGACGCGCGAATTGACGTTTGCCCATCCCGACCGGACTTGCACCACCGCCACGCTTTATGGCGGCATTACCTACGCCATGGATTCGTCGGCCATGCTGAACGAAAGCAACAAATATCCCGAAATTCGTCGGCAGACGACGCGCGACCTTGATGTGATCGATAGAGGAAGTATTGTAGCACTGCCGGCCACGCGACTTGAGGTGGAAGAAATCGATCGCCTGCTTCGTGAAAACAATGTGCAAGTGCGTTTGCTGACGGCGACCCACGCCAGCGAGGAGTCTTTTAAGGCGTTGAGCGGTACACATCAACATATTCTGCATATTGCCACGCATGGGTTTTATTGGTCGGATTCGGTTGCGCAGCAGGCCGACTATTTGGCCGCGCTGGTTCGGTATATGACTGCGCAAAATGAATTTCAAACACCAACGATCGATCCGCTGAATCGTTGCGGACTGCTGTTCGCCGGTGCCAATACTGCTTGGTCTGGTCGTGGCGCCGACCTTCCCGAAGGCGTTCAAGACGGCATACTGACTGCACACGAAATCTCGCTGATGGATTTGCGCGATGCCGATATTGTGGTGTTGTCGGCGTGCAATACCGGTCATGGCGAAACCACCGGCGAAGGTGTGTTTGGGTTGCAGCGAGCCTTCAAACAGGCCGGTGTCAAAACGATTATCATGTCGTTGTGGAAAGTAGATGACAATGCTACACAAGTGATGATGAATTGGTTCTACACCTATTGGTTGTCGGGCATGACCAAAAAAGCCGCCTTCGATAAAGCCCGTAACGAACTGCAAAAAATCTATCCGCAACCATACTATTGGGCAGGCTTTGTGATGTTGGATTGAGTGGTTGGTGGTTTGTGCGCTTGCTGCCATATCGCTGCCTGTAAGGCAAAGATGTGGCAGCGTTGTTTTTGTGGCGAACAAGTTGGCGGTATTTTGGCGGTGTTGTTTTGTAATCTCAAAATTTAACTGTATTTTTGCATAAAATTTGTAGTTTGATTATGACAATAGGTATCATCGTGGCGATGGACAAGGAAAAAGACCTTGTCGTAAATCATTTGCAGCACATCGACGAGCGTGTCGAAAACAGACAAGCTTTTACCGAAGGACGTATGGGACAGCATCACATTGTGCTGTTGCAGTGCGGCATCGGCAAGGTGGCGGCTGCTGTCGGAGCGGTGGAACTGATTCGCCAATACCGGCCGGATTGCATCATAAATACCGGTGTGGCCGGCGCACTCGATTCGTCGGTCGGGGTGATGGACGTGGTGGTGGCCGAGCGTACGGTCTATCACGATGTCGATTGTTTCACCGACAATCCGCATGGGCGCATTCAAGGCTTTCCGCTGTTTTTTGCCGGCGATAAACGTTTGCTCGAGGCGGTTAAAGGCGTACAGTCGGCTTCGCGGGTGCACGTTGGATTGATATGTAGCGGCGACCAATTCATTTCAAATTTAGATGATTTACGGGGCATTAAAGGCTATTTCCCCGATGGTTTGGCGGTCGATATGGAGAGTTGTGCCATCGCGCAAGTGTGTTACATGTACGATGTGCCGTTTTTGAGTTTGCGCATCATCAGCGATACGCCGGGCATCACCGATCATGAACATCAGTATTTCGATTTTTGGCGCGAGGCTCCCGAACGTTCGTTTGCGGTGTTGGAACAGTTGATTGCGAGTTTATAACTATAATTTTTTTTAGGAGAAGTGCGTATGTCGCTCGAAGCATTGTTGTTGGGTTTGTCGTTGTTGTTCTTGCTGAGCATCTTGGCCGGTAAGGCAAGTTCGCGTTTTGGCGTGCCGGCGTTGTTGCTGTTTTTGTTGGTGGGCATGCTCTGCGGCAGCGATGGGCTTGGCTTTCAGTTCGATAGCGCTTATGTCGCTCAAACCATTGGCACGGTGGCGTTGTGCATCATCTTGTTTTCGGGCGGCATGGATACAAAAATTGCCGAAATCCGGCCGGTGTTGGCACAAGGATTGGTGCTGGCTACGGTGGGCGTGGCGCTGACGTCGGTCATTACGGGTGTTTTGGTGTGGTGGATTTTAGGCTTCACGATGCAGTCGGCCACCATAGGTTTGCTCACATCGCTGTTGTTGGCCAGCACGATGTCGTCCACCGATTCGGCTTCGGTGTTTGCCGTGTTGCGTACCAAAGGCTTGCGTCTGAAGAACAATTTGCGCCCGATGTTGGAATTGGAGAGCGGCAGCAACGACCCGATGGCCTACATTCTGGTGCTGGTGTTTATGGACTTGGTCAAAGCAGGCACTGCACCGGTGTGGTGGCAGGTGCTTGGCATGGTGCTGATGCAGTTGTGCGTCGGTGTGGTGGCGGGTTTCGCATTTGGCAAGTTGGCCGTGTGGGCTATCAATCGTATTAAAATCGACAATGCGTCGCTCTATCCCATCTTGGTGCTGACGTTCTGCATTTTTATTTTTTCGGCCACCTATTTTATGCACGGCAATGGCTATTTGGCTGTCTATATTGGCGGTTTGGTTATCGGCAATTCGTCGTTTCAGCACAAACGCTCGACAACCGGCTTCTTCAACGGTCTGACGTGGTTGTGTCAGTTGCTGATGTTCCTGACGCTGGGGTTGTTGGTCAATCCGCACGAACTGCTCGATGTGTGGGCGCCGGGGTTGATCATCAGTTTTGTCATGATTTTCATCTCGCGGCCGGTGAGTGTATTTTTGTGCCTGCTGCCGTTCCGCGCGATGTCGTTCCGCGACAAGGCGTATGTGGCGTGGTGCGGTTTGCGCGGCGCCGTACCCATCATTTTTGCCATCATGCCGTTGGCTGCCGACGTGCCGCAGGCGCGGTTCATATTCAACATCGTCTTCTTGTGCACGTTGGTGTCGTTGTTGGTGCAGGGCACCTCGCTGTCGCAGATGGCCAAATGGCTGAAACTCGACGACCGGACGGCGCAGTTGCGCGGGCTCGAAGATTTCGATGTCGATTTCTCGGACGAAATAAAATCGGTAACCACCGAAATAACCGTAACCGACAGCGTCTTGGAGCGCGGTTGTCATCTGATGGATTTGGGCTTGCCAGACAAAACGCTGGTGGTGATGGTGAAACGCAATAAAAAATATTTTGTGCCGACCGGAAAAACGGTGTTGCATGCGGGCGACAAACTGCTTATCATCACCGACGACCACGAAGCACTTATGGAAACTTATAAATCGGTACGAATCGATGCAGACGGACAATAATGAAAGTGCGGAATCGCTCTCGTCATCGGGCATTGTAGGCCTCGATGGCGGTTTCTACGCGGCAACTTTTTCGGATTACGAATGCTTGCCAAACAATGGTTTCAATCTGATGTACAAAGCCAAATGCTACGGCAAATGGTTCGTACTGAAAGGCCTGAAACCCGAATACGCCTCGCAGGCGGTCTATCAGCGGTTGCTCGACAAAGAGTTCGACCTGATGACCCAACTGACGCATGTGCATATTGTGTCGGTGGTGGCGCGCATGCGCGATGCCGTAGTGGGCGAGTGCATCGTGATGGAATATATCGATGGTGTTACGCTGGCCGAATTTCTGAAAACAAAACCATCGGCAGCGGTGCGGTGGCGTATTATGGGCGAGTTGCTCGATGCCTTGACCTATGTGCATGCCAAACAAATTGTGCATCGCGACCTGAAACCCTCGAACATACTGATAACGCACAATGGCGCACATGTCAAACTGATCGATTTCGGGCTCTCCGACAGCGATAGTCATGCCATACTGAAACAACCGGCCGGCAGCCGCGACTATGCCGCTCCGGAACAGTTGGCCGGCGATGTCAAAATCGATTGTCGTGCCGATGTGTATGCCGTCGGAATGCTGCTGCGATTGCTATTCCCGCATCGCTATCGGTGCGTGGCAAAACACTGTACGCGCACCAAACGCGAACGCCGCTACGACGACATCAAATTGCTGCAAAAAGCCCTTGCGCGCCGGCGGCGAATGCCTTACTTTGTCGCGAGCGTGGTGCTGGCTATTGTGGCCGTGCTGTCGGTGGCCGCCGTGTTTGTGTACGAAAAAAGCGTCGTTCCGGTGCAGCCCACTCCGATTATCGTCCAAAAAGTTGATACCGTCGTGATTGAAAAACGCGATACGGTGGTCGTCGAAAAACAGGTGCAAGGTTACACCTCGGCAGAGCAAGCCGTCATCGACAAAGCCTATCGCGACATTTCGAACATGCTGCAACCCGCCTCTCGAGCCATCGACAAGGGCGAGATAATCTATTACGAGATAGCGCATGCCCAACTCTACTCGTTCTACAAAAACGTGCAGAAATACACCAACGAAGTCGCTCAAACATTGGACACGCACAGCCTTTTTTATCATGAGTGGTTCAATGCCACGACCGTTATGCAGGCCGAAGTGCTCAACCGCTATACCACGAAAATCAATTCATTGCCACGGGCTTCCGAACTTCGTCAGCAGGGCAAACTATCCGATGAGGAGTTTCAGGCAGTGTTTGATTTGGCTGCATCGTTACAGAAATAGATGGCATCTCGATACTCGTTTTGTTGAATTTGCACACTCTGTTGTGCAAAAATCGCTAAATATGCACATCGCGTTGTGCATATTTTTCTATAAAATGCACATTCTGTTGTGCAAAAAATCAAAAAAATGCACATTACGTTGTGCAGTTTGAATGTTTTTCGTATCTTTGCAGCGAATTTCAAGCACATTCGGTTATGGAAACTCTATTTGAAACCTCGCAAGCATTGATCAATCGTGTGGACACCACGTTCATTCGCGAAAAGCATAATACGATTGATTGGAATGCCCGACTATTGGCTATTCTTGGCTCGCGTGGCGTCGGCAAAACCACGCTCATGCTGCAACACATTCGCCTCTACGACGACTTATCCACCACGCTGTATGTGGTAGCCGATGATTTTTATTTCACGACCCATCGCCTCGAGGATTTGGCGCGTCAGTTCGTGTTGCATGGCGGGAAACGCCTCTATATCGATGAAATTCACAAATACAGGGGCTGGTCTGTCGAGATAAAAAACATCTACGACAAGATACCTGATTTACAGGTGGTTTATAGCGGATCGTCGATTTTGGAATTGGAAAAAGGCGGTGCCGATTTGTCAAGACGCAAATTAGAGTACTATCTGCCGGGATTGAGTTTCCGCGAGTATGTCAATATTCGCTATCGTTGGCAGTTGCCCAACTACACGTTGGCTGAAATTCTGTCGGGCAAGGTTGTGTTTCCCATTGATGAAGTGCGACCGCTACAAGCCTTTCGCGACTATTTGCAGCAGGGCTATTTTCCTTTCTTTCAGGAAGGCAACTATGCGCATCGCCTGAATGGCGTACTCAAGCAGATTGTTGAAGACGACATCCCTAAATTTGCCGATATGGACGTGGCATCGGTGCAGAAACTGCGGAAATTGCTGTACGTCCTTGCCCAGAGTGTTCCGTTTAAGCCGAACTATGCGAAGTTGGCACGCGATTTGGACATATCGCGCAACACGCTTCCCAAGTACTTTTTGATGTTGGAAAAAGCCGGACTTATCAGCATTTTGCGTGAAAAAGCACAAGGAATCAAGGTGTTGGAAAAAATCGAAAAGGTGTATTTGCAGAATCCTAACCAAGCCTACATATTATCCGACAGCCAACCCAATGTCGGTACGTTGCGCGAAACCATCTTTTTTGCGTGGACGCGAATAGACCATTTTGTGTC
Source organism: Paludibacteraceae bacterium (assembly GCA_051870755.1). GTDB lineage: Bacteria > Bacteroidota > Bacteroidia > Bacteroidales > Paludibacteraceae > W0P28-013. The sequence continues at coordinate 61,828 of JBJECE010000029.1, forward strand.
GGCATCGCCCGTGTCCGATTTTGAAGTGGACGGACTTACTTTCGAGATTGGCGGCCACAAAAAAGGCAACAAGCAAATTGCCGACATACCCGATGGCAAAGGCTTTGTGGTGAAAGACGATACGGAGTATGTCTATCGGAACGCCATCCCGTTGTGGATGTTCGGATTCTTGTATTGATTTTGGTCTGTGAACGGAGATTGCCAACGTTGGCTTTTTCAGACAATTCCTTCGGTCAGCTTGTAAAAAGGCACGCCCAAAGCGGTGCAGATGCGCCGCATGGTGTTCACCGTCAGGTTGGTGCGGCCGGCTTCGATGCGGCACATATTTGATGGCTCGATGTCGCAACGCAACGCCAATTCGTGCTGTGTGATGCCTGCTTTGGTGCGCAGTTGGCGTACACGCTGCCCGATGATGCGGTTGGTGGCGTAATCGTTGACCATTTTTTTAGAAAAAGTTTGTAAATGCAAAATAAAACATTTATCTTTGCATCGTTATTATCATATATGATAACATTGATTTTTGTAAGTAGTTGATTTTTAACCGATTGATATTTATCTTTATGGTATTTGCTATAAAAAGGACTAATAAGGACCAAAACACAGCGGTCGTTTCCGGAAAAAAATTATTTTCTTTGCATGTGAAAAAACAACAGAATATGAACAACGAAAATCCGTAGAAGAGTAGGCAAAACTTTTAACAAAATATATTATGGCAAATAAATTGTATTGTGGCAACAGTAGTAGTTATTCTGATTGTGTAGGCAATTGGAATGGTGAAAAGTTTTACAAGGGCAATTCATCAAGTTATTCGGATGTGCTGTTTAACTTTGATGGTCGAAAGGTCTATAAAGGCAATAGTAACAGTTACTCGGATTGTATGTATAATTGGGACGGACGAAAACTATACCGTGGCAATAGTAGCAGTTACTCGGATTGTGTAGGTAATTGGGATGGTAAAAAGTTTTATAGAGGTAATTCTACTAGTTATTCGGATGCGCTATTTAACTTTGATGGCAAAAAAGTCTATAGAGGCAATAGTAGCAGCTACTCGGACTGTTTATTTAATGCAGATGGTTTGATCCCTATTGCTGTTATTGCTGTTGTAGCATTGACATTTTAATACCCTTATTGGCAGGTGGGATTGGGGTCCCGCCTGCTTACCAGAAACAATTTTTTTCAGAAGGGACAATGGCGAAAACCCTAAACAGAGTAGCCGAAATCAAATACCTAATATATTATGGCAGATATCAGTCGTGAAGAATGGGTCGAACGTTCGACAGAAGAAAACATTCAATTAGTTGAAAAGTATTTTGAAACTCTCAATGGTCTTTCAAAGAATGAGTACGAACCCGGATATACTCGTTCGTTTATCGGTATCCGAAAGGATGAGAAGCCCTGCAATTTTGCAGTATTTACTCCCCAAAAGAAGAGAGTGGTTCTTGGAGTGAAGTTGACAGAGTCGGATGACATCAATAACAACTTGGCAAGTATTGTGGGAGCAGATAGTTTCTCCTATACGAATGGGTGGTATAACATTAATGTGAATAATTCTAGCAATCCCGAGAAACTATGTGCAATCCTTTTAGAAGCAGAGAAAAAATTTGTCGAAGACACAAAGGAAGTGGATGCGAAAGAAACGACAGAGAATTTGAAGAAATACTGGGTATTTATAACTGCAGATCTTGTTCGTATTGCACCATGCGATGAAAAAACCGTTATACAAAACTTTAAAGAAGACGGGCATGAGGATTTTGAGGGAGGATTGACTGAAGTTATCCAAGAAGCTGACTATTTTTGGGATTATTGGGAAGACGATGACTATACTGACTATTTTACATGCATCTATAGAGTTAGGGTAGTGCCGGTGGACAGTGATAGGCCTATATCCGATTACTATGCTACCAGAGGCGATGGATTTGACTATACAGAATACGGGGAGGGGTACAGAGATTATACGGAAGATATCTCCCCTTCAGATATTTCAGGTGTGTTTGTTTGGCACTTGCACGAACAACATATTTTTGTATATGAATTAATCACTAACCATTTTGATATTGAGAATCTGTGTATATACACCCCAGACGATGTAGAGTATGATGGTGATTCCCTAACTATGATATATGTGGATTGTGGTGGGAGGTCATCCCTACTATATAAGGACGGAATATTCTTGGCAGAACTTTGATATAGTGTCCATATAGGAACGCAATAAATTTTCACCCCTGTTAGTTCTGTGGAGAGTATCGGAATAGGGTTGAGAAAAACAAAAAATGAGGGCAGGCGGGATTGGGTTCCCGCCTGCTTACCAGAAACAATTTTTTTCAGAAGGGACAATGGCGAAAACCCTAAAACAGAGTAACCTATAAAAAACATATAAATATGGTACAGATTAAATTATTTGTAAAGAGAACTCCTCACTCAAGCGATTTTGAAAATATAGTAAACAATTACTTGCGAGAAAATGAAACAACTATCGAAGTGATAGATATAAAGTATAATATTAATCCAGTAAATAATTGGAATGCCTATTCTGTGATGGTAATCTACAAAACGAAAGATGCTTAATGCTTTTGATAATAGAGTTCCTTAATCCCACACCCGGTGAGAGTTGCCATATTTGGCAATCAATGCTGCCATCGCTTAGTGAAAAGAAGCATTGAAACTGGCTGGGGATTTCTCCTTTAGTGGAGGACAGATTGAAAATATCGCTCGAAAACAACTGATAAAGTCTATCTTAAGCGGAAATGACTTTTCTACTATGGAATCTATCCGAAAAGCTTGTTTGGTTGAAAGATTTAATACCACTGCCACACGTCAAATCGGATTTAGGTAAACAATAAATAGTTTGTAAATATAGTAATATGACAGTAATCATCAATAAAATGTATAATGGTCAATACCTCCTCGATGGTCATTTGGGACATGAGATTATCAACTTATACCGTTCGGATAATGGGAAGTGCTATGTGTATCTTAATCAGGATGGTAAAATCCCATCTTATAGGAAGAATGAAACATATGAAATGATAATGGTCCGAACTATACCAGGTAAGAATATGTGGGAAGTTCTTGGTGTTGCTGTGGGTCTGGAGGATGTATATTCTGAATATCCTACTTTTAACGATCAAAAAAAATACATATCGGATAACGAGATATGTTACGGAGGAGTGAAACTCAATGAAATATTTGGAAATGAAGAGAATATACTAATTACGTTTAGGGCAGAAAATGTTTTTCTACCCAAGAAAAAGTATTATATTGCGGAAAGGAATAGTGAGCAGAATCGGGAAAATAATGCCTTGGAGAATGTCTGCTATATAAATGGGAATTTAGCGAAACAATCACTCCGCCAATATTTCAATACTAAAGATGATAGTGGCAAAAAACTATCCGACTTAATTAAGAAAATCAAGAATGAGGGGTGTGAAATTCAGAAAAAAGCTATGTTATCCTTGGAAACTAGCAAGGATAGGGATACGTTTTGGGATATCTGCGGAATAAATAATACTGAATTAGCTTGGTCTAACGCCTTAGCTTGGTATATTCGGCAACACCCTGATCTGTTGGAAAAGTTTGCAAAGGAAGTCTTGAATGTACAATATCAAAGAGAGGGTGAATTAATAGTCCGTAGGGAATATAAACATATTGATTTATGGATTGAGGATAATAAACACATTTTTATTGTTGAAAACAAAATCAAATCAGGCATCAACGGTATCCTCTTCACCCGGCATGAACACAATGAGGAAAAATCTAAAGAGAAAGAGACATCACAATTGGAGAAGTATTATAAAGAAGCGCAGGCTGAAAGCAAGGGAAGAAAAGTCGTCAAATGTTTTGTACTTACTCCCAACTATAATAAAGTCGAGTTATCTGATTATCGTAAAGGAGAGGAGTATCGAAATCTTACATACAAGGAGTTATATGACTTCCTAATGAAATATGCTCAGCCGCACGATTACTTCCTTCAAGATTGGTTAAGGGTAATGGAACCGCATACTAAAGAATATAGTAATGACCTGTATGAAGATATGAAGCAGAAATTTGCTACAGCCATAAAAAAATCCAAACCCATAAACAAATAATATCATTATGTCATCTATATCAACTCCGGATTATCTTTTCTATTTAGACTTTCATAGTCATATTATCCGTTTCCTAGCACAAAGGCAAGAGGTGTGCGTTAGTTGCAGCATAGTATCAGCATATTACCTGGCAACTATGTGAGATGATGTCGAGCAGTTGTGTGCAGAGTTCAATTTAATGAATATTGTTGTGAATCGTGCGGAAAGCGACATGTTATTTGTCCTACATGTATGAGCACCGCCCCAACATGTCCTTCATGCCATGGACATTTATTGACGAATGATGATTATATTGCAAAGTATGGCATAACCGACATTTATGGTAACCACATCGAGGTCAAGGGTGGACATATCCATTAACAACCTGCCGAAAGAAAGCACAATGCGGCTGTCGGTAATAGTTTAAGATGTTTAGTGGGCGTTCCTGCCTGCTTACAATGGTGTTCGCGCCGCGTGTTCTTTGAAATAATGGTAGGTTTAAAAGTACTCTCGTACAGCAAACTCATATTGGGAGATAAAAATCTGCTTGAAAGCATATAGGTTATTCTGTTCATAGAATAACAACATCGCTTTCTTGTAGTCTATTGAATCTACGGAGCGGAAGGAAAGAGGGCAATAGCCGTTGGCAATCAGAATAGCATTGCTCGTGATGCGGGCTGTACGCTTGTTGCCATCCGAAAAGGCTTGTATATAACTGAGCAAGACAAGTGCCAAGAGGGCTTTCTCAAAAACACACGACTTAGCGTTAATCAAACTACAAGTATCGGATAATGCCTCTCGTATCTGAAACTCATTATCCAGTGGATGGTAGTTCGTTCCCGTAATACCTACGCGGCGATGACGAATTCCTTTATCCACCGACAATTCTCGAGTGAGCAAGGTATGTATATCTTCTATGCGGCTTATGGATAGTTGCAGCAAGTAATCAGGATTGTCTAAAATAAAACGCAAGGCATCCTTATGATTTAACAGCATAACCGCTTCCTCTTTTGTCTTGCCGTCCGCTGTTTTGCTTTCGCGTAGCAGTCGCTCTGTTTCTAAAAGGGAATAGGTATTGCCTTCTATCTGTGAAGATTTCCAACTGAGATCAATCCCCAGTCGTTCCATCTCCTTCCGATATTCGTTCTCACTCATCTCCTCTATATGTTGTCGAAACTCCTCTTGCAATAGCGACAAGTGCCTCAACTCTTCGGATGTAAACAGATCAACATTGGGCAACTGCTCACGAATCAAATCGAAATTAAAACTCGTCTGCACTTTGCGTTCATCGACATCCTGTGCAAAATAAGTATCCACATTGATAGGCATACACAGGTGCGCTTGGTCGCTGAGAGAATAGCGTGTGGCGCGACCTGTGCCGGATACCACAATATTCCCTTGTTGCACCTCATAAGCAAGCAAACGCTTCATCGTTGCATCGCTACCAAGAAACGCAAGACCATCCGTTATTTCCGCTCTTGACGAAAGGGGATGATAATGCAAAAATTGCAGTATTTCGCGGTTTGTGTCCATAATGAAAACTTTTTCGGCTCAAAAACGGCTCTTTTTGGCGCATTTTTCGGTGTAATTTGAGCCGTATTTCGGTTGTTAGCAATTTGTTTTGAGCCGCAAAGATACAGATTATTTTTGAAACGTGCAAATTTCTGAAATAGAATTATGCTTTTTATCAATCATACGATCTACCATTATTTAGTACATATAGAAAACAAACAAACAAATAAAATACAGGGACAATGGCGAAAACCCGAAACAGAGTAGCCAAGTTACATAAAAATCTACTGATATGACAATTTTAAGTCGAAAGCTTTCTGATCCGAAACGTCTCGTAATAGAGGAATGGTTGAAAGAGAATGGTATAGAAGACTATACTATCAATTCTAACTATGAGATAGATGTGGAGAGAGATGTCATCCTCATTAACAAAGACCTCAAAGAGTTTCCAGAATACATACAGTTTGGTACGGTAAAAGGAAACTTTGATTGTTCTTGCACCCAAATGGAAACGCTTCGTGGTTGCCCGAGGGTTGTCCAAGGATCATTCAATTGTTCTGGTAACCAACTACAATCACCATTTAGTGATAGAGCGATTGAGGTAACTAAAAATGTCTTTTGTATAGGTGCTTTTAAAGAATTGCCGGAAAGTCTGGAGGATATATTTCATGTGCAAAAAGGAAAGATTTATACTAATCTAGACCTATCGTTATTTGATGAAATAAATAACTTCCCATGGCAGATTTTGTCTAAAGTATCAAACAATCGGTATAAGTGTTTAGGTGATTTAGCTAAAACTTTAGATGTAGAGTTGGATGATAAAAATACTCCTACAAAAACAAGATGGGAAAAAGTACCCAAACGTGAACTCGAGAAGATGCTGAAAGAACTCAAGAAGATGCTGAAAGAACTCAAGAAGATGCTTAAAAACCTAAACAAAGATCATTACTTATGGAAACTATATGATGAACTATCAACAAAATATTTTACATCGAAAGACACTACCATTATTATTGAGCGTCAGTTTACTATATTAGGTGAGTATATCCGAAATAAAATAAATGAACGTCCCAAGGTGATTCTATACACAAAGGCAATACAAAATGCAACAAAGTCCGGCATAGACGCGTTTAAACTGCTACAAATCGTGTATGTTCACGAGATGATGCACGCTTTCTATGACCATGACCACAGCCTTCTTAACAAGTATATTCCCTACATCGAAGAACCGCTGACCGAATACGCTATGTTATGGTTTATGACGGACTATGGACAACTAAAAGACTATGCTATTGCTCATGTACAAGAAAAACAAAACTCTCCGGAATTTTGTTTTTATGGGTTTGGGACATTTTTATATAATCTTTTAAATTGCTTAAATATTGATGGAATATCGTTATACAGAAATACAAAATACCGAATTGATGAGTCGGATAAACAAGTGAAAACATACGCAAAGGAGTTTAGATTTGGTATATACCCCTTTGGTAACGAACTTGATAAGGCTGCCCAATTAATAAAGTTGCAAGTGAGTGCCTATCCTTTGCCGTGATCTGGGTGGTCGGCAATTAGAGCAAGCCGCGCCCCAAAAGGGTATATAAAAAATCGAGGATATATATAAAATATGCCGTCGTCCGTATGACGCGCGATTTTGTTCAATGCTACAATCATTAGCCGAAAACCGTTTCACAGTAACTACTCAAAATATGCCAAACTATTGCACAAATGAGTTGAAAATTAAGGGGAACAAAAAAGACGTCTTTGAGTTGTTCCAAAAGGTTGGTTTCAAAGGTGATAGCAAAGAAAGTCTTGTAGATTTTATTGAAAACAATGTAAATAACATTACGATGCGTTCGTGGTTTCCTATGCCCAAAACATTTGTAGATTACGACACGACAAATCCACAAGAAGATAGAAACGCAACAATGCTTAATGAGCATGGCAAGTTAGTTGCTATGTTCAACAATGATCAAGAGTATGAGAATTACTCGAAAGGTTATGATGATGCTGTTAAATACCAAAAAGAAAAATATGGTGTTGTTGGGTGGTATGACTACAATATGCACACATTGGGTGTGAAGTGGGATGCAAAGGTATTTGAGCATGGGGTGAATGTTGTGGAAAAAGACAACGAAATAACCATTGAGTGTACGTTCGCCACCGCTTGGAAAACACCAATAACGTGGCTAACCACACTTGCTGCTGACTTTCCGAAGTTGTATCTTCAAATCGACGGATATGAACCGGAATTGGGATTTCATGATTGTATTTGTTGTGAAAATGGGGTTGTTGTAACTGATTACACCGAAGACTACCCCGAAGAAAGCGATGATGATTTCGACTATTGCGAATAAAAAGTGAACTTGCATGCAAGTGTGTTCTTATTTTATGGTTTATTTAGAGCCTGAAACTGCAAAACCAATTCCTGCTGAAATGCTGAAAAGACCCAAAGGGCGTGATTTCGGGATGAAAGACTATATCAACTAACAATTAGCAAAACTAATTAAAATTTTACCATTATGTCTTATCAATTCAAAGCAAGCCACATCACGAGTGGGAATGTGGTGTTTCCCGACAAGTTGGAAATAGATGACGATAAAGTGATTTTCTACAAAGCCAAACTCATCGGGCACGAGAGTACGGTCATTCAGCGCAACGCCATCGGCAGCGTGTCCATCAACGCTGGACTGTTTTTTGCCGACATCATCATCGAAACAAAAGGCGGGCAGCGCACCGTAGCCAACGGATTCACGCGGTCTGATGCCAAGCGCATACAGCAGTTGCTTACGCCGTAAGTGCGTGCTGTTGTTGCAGTTCCGGGCGTTTATCGGGCAAAAACGGCTGTATCACCCTTCAAAATCGTGGGTAGCAGGGCAGTCGTTGGTGTTTGTTTTGCGAAAAAACGTTAAAGACCAATAAGGACTTTGCAAGGTTTGTTGCAAAATAGTATTTTTGCATCATTAAAACAGTAAACGTAAACTACTATGTCGAAAAATGCTCCTGAAATACTTTTGTTGCGCCAAGCCATCGAGACATCGGTCAATCGTCCGATACGTACGCCTACCGATTTCGACTTTTTAGTCGGTGCCATTTGGGAACGCATTCACATGCACATCAGTTCCACCACACTCAAACGCTTGTGGGGCTATATCGACGGTGCTGATGTTACGCGCCCGAGTACGCTCGATTTGTTGGCCAAATTTTTAGGTTTCGACCATTGGGACTTGTTTGTGGCCGATGCGGCTGCCAAGTCGGTGGTCGAGTCGGATGTGTTGCTGGGCGATGGGTTGCGTAGCAGCCGGGTGGCTGTAGGCGATTTGGTGCAGGTGGCGTGGCTGCCCAATAGGCGTTGCACGTTTCGCTGCATCGGGCGGGATCAGTTCGAGGTGGTCGAAGCCGAAAACTCCAAACTGCATGTGGGCGACCGGTTCGAATGTACGCTGTTTTTGTTGCACGAACCATTGTATATCGACAACTTGGTGCAGCAACGTCATGCGCCGGTTAGTTTCGTGTGTGGCAACAAAAATGGTCTGACCGAGGTGCACCATCTGCCGCAACGATAGAGCGTGGCGGTGCACACACAAAAAATCCTCCCGATTGGGAGGATTTTTTTGTATCGGCGTGTGTGCCGCTGTGTTATTTGTTCAGTGCCAAAGCCACATTGACGGCGCAAGCCACGGTGCAACCTACCATCGGGTTGTTGCCGATGCCAAGGAAGCCCATCATTTCGACGTGTGCCGGTACCGACGACGACCCTGCAAATTGGGCATCGCTGTGCATGCGGCCGAGCGTGTCGGTCATGCCGTACGAAGCCGGACCTGCGGCCATGTTGTCGGGGTGGAGTGTGCGACCCGTGCCACCGCCCGATGCAACGCTGAAGTAGGGTTTGCCGGCCAGCACGCGCTCTTTTTTGTAGGTGCCGGCTACGGGGTGTTGGAAACGTGTCGGGTTGGTGGAGTTACCCGTGATGCTGACGTCCACATTTTCGTGCCACATGATGGCTACGCCTTCGCGTACATCGTCGGCACCATAGCAGTTCACTTTGGCGCGCGGACCATTGCTGTAGGCTTTGCGGCGTACCTCTTTCAATTCGCCCGTGTAGTAGTCGAATTCGGTTTGCACGTATGTGAATCCGTTGATGCGGCTGATGATCATAGCGGCATCTTTGCCCAAACCGTTCAGAATGCAGCGCAGCGGTTTTTGACGCACTTTGTTGGCCATTTCGGCTATTTTGATGGCGCCTTCGGCAGCAGCAAACGATTCGTGTCCGGCAAGGAATGCAAAACACTCGGTCTCTTCGCGCAACAAGCGTGCGGCCAAGTTACCATGTCCGAGACCTACTTTGCGGTCGTCGGCTACCGAACCCGGAATGCAGAATGCTTGCAGTCCGATGCCGATGGCTTCGGCAGCATCGGCGGCGTTGGTGCAGCCTTTTTTCAGAGCGATGGCCGAACCTACAACGTAAGCCCATTTGGCGTTTTCGAAACAGATTTTTTGCGTTTCTTCGCAGGTCAGATAGGGGTCTAAGCCATATTTTTCGCAAATTTCGTTGGCTTCTTCTATCGATTTGATGCCGTTGGCGTTCAGCGCGGCGAGTATCTGTTTCTCGCGGCGGTCTTGACTTTCAAATTGAACTTTTCTGATCATAGTTGTCCCTCCTTGTCGTTACGTGGATCGATGAATTTTACTGCGCCTTGCTCTTTGGTGGTGCGTCCGTAGGTGCCTGTTACCGATTTCAGGGCTTCGTCGGCAGCCACGCCTTTTTTGACGGCGTCCATAAATTTGCCCATGTGCACATATTCATATCCGCACACTTCGTTGTCGGCGTCGAGGAACATTTTGGTGATGTATCCTTCGGTGAGTTGCAGGTAGCGCGTGCCTTTTTTCTTGGTGCCGTAGAGGGTACCTGTTTGCGAAATCAGGCCTTTGCCCAAGTCTTCGAGTCCGGCGCCAATCATCAAGCCGCCTTCGGAGAAAGCCGATTGTGTGCGGCCGTAAACGATTTGCAGGAAGAGTTCGCGCATTGCCGTGTTGATGGCGTCGCACACGAGGTCGGTGTTCAGTGCTTCGAGCAGGGTTTTGCCCGGCAGAATTTCCGATGCCATGGCGGCCGAGTGTGTCATGCCCGAGCAGCCGATGGTTTCGACCAGCGCCTCTTCGATGATGCCTTCTTTCACGTTCAGCGTCAGTTTGCAGGCGCCTTGTTGTGGTGCGCACCAGCCGATGCCGTGTGTCAAACCCGAAATGTCTTTAATCTCTTTGGCTTTCACCCATTTGCCCTCTTCGGGTATGGGAGCCGGACCGTGGTTAGGCCCTTTGGCAACACAACACATGTGTTCCACTTCTTTTGAATAAACCATAACGTTTTTGTGATTTTATAAAGTTTGTAAAATAAAAAAATCTGTTGGTTGATACTACAACTTGCAAAGGTACAAATTTTATGCAATACGCACACTCTTTTTACGATTTTTTTGTACAGGCATACAAAATTGTGCTTCGTTCAAACAGCAAATTGTTCGTCATTGGGTGATTGCGTATTGAATTGCAGGACGGTCAGACGTTAGCGTTGGTATTCGGCTTTGGTGATGGAATAAGTAAAAATCCGGGTGTTGTTCATATCATTAAAATGGGTGATGATGGTAACGCCTTTTGTAACGGCGGCGTTTATAAATTCATTGCTGTTGCGGTCGTTGACGAACGTTTCCATTTGGGTGGCTTTTGTCTCGGCGGCCACTTGTTGCCATGTTGCTTCGTCTAACGCATCGGCCGAAATGTTGGCATATTGATAGGTGTAGATGAGTGTGTCCGGTTGTTGGTATTGTAAGTTGTGCAGAATGATGTCGTCGTCGATGGGGCGGGGCAGGTACACCGCTAATTCGGCCACAGACCGGGCGAGGTATGCTTCGGGGTCGTGGGCAGTGCGAGCGGTGGATTTGACTTTGATAGACCTGACGATGTCGTCATATTCCGGTAAGGTGTCGTGATGGTGTGCTGCTATCAGTACAATGCCCTTGTTGCCGGCAATAAAGGCTATAATTTCACCGTCGTAATTCCCCCTTTTGTTGTCGGTGCCCAATGCGTTGGTGAAACTCCCGATTTTGGCTGCGTGGCCGTCGAAAATTGTATCGCGTATTGTACTAAAAGTGCTGCCGTTGAAAAGGTTGTTGTTAATGTTGGCGGATAGGAGAAAATCTACCGAACTAAAACCGTCGTACGAATAGATGATGAGTGTTTGTTGCAGCGTGTTTGCATCGTTTTTTTGAACCATGACCAATTTTGTGGAGGAGGTGATGTCAGTGTTGCTCCACGTCCATGCCGGATGGTCGGGTATGTCGAATGTGAATGGATCTACTTCGATGGTTTTGTTTGCGCTCATGCCGATCGATACAGACAATATTAGACCGGCACACAATATTGATAGTCGTTTCATTGTGGTGCGTATTTTTTTGTGCTAATTGCCCAATACGTCTAAAAATCCTTCGAATGCGCCTTGCAGTTCTTGCAGGGCAGCGTGTGTTTGGTCTTCGAGCTGCGATGCTGCGTATGCTGCGAAATAGGCGAAACAGCGTCCTTCGAGGCGCCCGATTTCCTGCAACTCTTCGTCGGTGTATTTGTAGCGTTCGATCGATTGTGTTATTTCGTCGAATTGTTGCATGGCATCGTCCCATTCGGCCGGCGACCACTCGGCGCTTTCTTTTTCGAGACGTGCGGTGAATGTGGCGAGGTCTTCCATTGCTTGTTGTTGCGGGTTGCAGGCCGCCAACGCTACGGCCATCAGGCCGAAAATGATCAATTTTTTCATACGAATTGATTTTGGATGTGTTGTGCAAAGATACGGATTTTTTTATTAGATTGCAAATTTTCGATCATGTTTGCAAGGGTGGTGAGCAATTTTAGAGCGATTTAATAGTAGAGACGTGCCGCGGCGCGTCCCTACATCGTAAATATTCACCGTGTGCGCTCGTCGTTGCAAAGGTACTGATTTTATTGCAGCCTGGCAATTTCTTTCAAAGAATTTTGCTTTAGTTCCAAAGTGGTTCGTGTTCCCATCCGATGGGGAATCCCATTAGCCTCGTATCAACAGATGGGTGCTCGTGCAACAGATGCTTGAATTCTTTGACAAAAGTATTATCGGCCGAGATTGAGTTTAGCCAATACACAAGATAGCATAATTGGGGATAAAGAGTCTGTTCTCTGAAAGAGAAGTCAGTGATCCAAACGTTTGACAACCGTACCGGCATTTGTGGTTTTATCGGAAAGACCCTATTGAATAATCTTGAGTGATGCGCACAGCAATTACGGAGAACGGCAAGGCACTCCAGCCAACTTCTGAGGAACTTGTGGTGGCTCAACCCAAATTCGCGTGCTATACCATGTTTGGCTGTAGCATCAGAAAAATTGGAATAGAGTTTTGACAACGTGCCTATTGACACTACTTCCAAAGTTTTCCATACCGGTGGAAGTTCCGGTTCGCTATACTTCCGGAAATGCTCTTTGATAAAATCGTCATGAGAACGAGCTATCTCTTTTTCCACTATGGCTAAGTTTGAAGCGAAGCGAGAACTATTGGTCGCACATTCTTCGTTCATGAACCAAAATGCACCGTAGGTGTGGGCAAAATGCTTGATTATCTTTGTGCGTACAACAATTTCTATAGTCTGTATAGCGGAGAACAGCAATGCTCTTAACTTTTTATCGAAATAATATGCATCGGTAATGTCGGTAAATTTACTTCCATTCTTGAACCGATGTGTGGCGTGATCTTCTTCTAAATGTTTCCAATATCCGGCAAGTCGAAAATAACTGATGGTGTCCAAAGTCTTTTGTGCATGACTGACATCATCTATGAGTAAACCTCTTCGTTTTAGAGTGTCTATTTGTTCCTCTGTTGTTATGGCTTGATGTGTATATCTTACTCCCATACCATAAAATAAAAATGTCCCGCTGGGTACGCTAATCTTACGGGAAGCGGGCGGGATTTGTTGCTGCAAAGGTAGTGCTTTTATTTTAATCCTGCAAATTTTTCAAAGAAAAACTGCTGAACATCACTAAACATATTTAAGGCATAAAGATAACTCGATGATGAAACATACATCGTTGCATAAGGCAGTGCGATCCGGCAGATTAGTGGTTATGGGAATTGCTTTGCCATAGTTTTTTTGCTGTTTTTCACCGTGTGCGCTCGTCGAAGAGACGTTGCAGCAAGGCGCTTTGCTCGGCTTTGGTCATGTACGAGTTGTCGATGAGGATGGCGTCGTCGGCTTGCCGCAGCGGACTTTCGGCGCGATGCGTATCGCGGTAGTCGCGCTCTTTCACATTGGCCAGCACGGCTTCGTAGTCTTCGGGTTGGCCTTTGGCTTGTAGTTCGTCGTAGCGGCGTTGGGCGCGTACTTCGGGCGATGCGGTTACAAACACTTTCAGTTCGGCTTCGGGGAAGACTACCGTGCCGATGTCGCGGCCGTCCATCACGATGCCTTTGTCGGCTCCCATGCGCTGTTGTTGGCGTACAAGTTCGCGGCGCACAAACCCGATGGCACTCACGCGGCTGGCGCCATTGGCCACTTCGAGCGTGCGTATCAGGCTTTCGACATTTTCGCCGTTCAGGTAGGTCTCTTGTTTGCCGTCGGCGTTGGTTTTGAATCCGATTTGAATGTCGCCAATCATTTGTTGCAGGCGCGTTTCGTCTATGGTGTCGTCGGTGATGATGCCGTTGCGCAGACCGAACAGCGACACGGCGCGGTACATGGCGCCCGTATCGACATATACATAACCGACATTTTTGGCCAACTCTTTAGCCATGGTGCTTTTGCCGCACGACGAGTAGCCGTCGATGGCTACGATGATTTTTTTCATGATGCTGATTTTCTGTTTTTATTTCACACCGAATTCCGACATGTTCACACCCACTGTGGCGTGGTACGATAGGTTGCCCACTTGGTAGGGAACGAGCGAAAATCCGATGTTGACCATTTTTATTTTGATGCCGGCACCAAAGGCAAATCCGGCAGCGGTTTTCCAATCTTTGGTGGCCATTTCGGCACGGCGTCGGTGATTGTAACTCACGCTCAGGTACATATTTTTGGTGGGCAGTATTTCGATTGTCCAAATCGTGTGCCGAAACATCATGTCGTACCATTTGACGTCGGCGGTGGCATTCTCGGCGGCCAATACGGTGCCGGCGCGTTCGTAACCCAAGTTCCAGCGCTGCATGTTGTGTATGGTGAGCGACAGACGTATGGGCGCATGTTTGAATTTTTCCGAGATGCCGAGTTCCAAATCAAGCGGCAGCGTTTCGCGGTGCTGTTTGCCGTCGATGGAGTAGTAGCCCTTGAATTGCCAACCGGCATTGCGCAGCGTCAGACCGATGGACAGACCGATGGTGTCGTTTTGATAGTGCGCGCCGATGTCGAACGCCAAACCGAAACTGTGATAGCGTTCGTACACCGAATAAATCGGTTTGCAGGTAACACCGACGGTGAAACCCAATGGCAACGTGCGTGCATAACCTACCGACAGCGCAAAATCTTTGGCCGTGAAAGTGCCGAGAATCTGGTCGGTTTCGCTGGTTTCCAAAAATTTGCCGTAGTCGATGTATTGTATGCCGAACAACATGTGGTTGTGTTCGCCGAACGAACGCCCGTAGGCCACCGATGCCAAATTAACGTCCTGAATATAGTACATGTAGTTGAATGTCAGTTGATTGTAAGTTTTTGCACTCAACAAGGCCGGATTCTGAAAAGCCATATTCAAGTCGCCATCGTTTACCGAAATGTTGCTGCCGCCAAAGGCTGCCAAGCGTGCCGACGAGGGCAGATTCAGGAATTGATAGGTGTCGCGACCGGCTTGTCCGAACACGGCCGAATGGCTGGCTGCCAAGATCAATAATATGACGATTTTCTGCTTCATAATATTCTGAAAGTGTGCAACATACGTTGTTTATTTGCGCTTGTAATCGTATTTCACTTCGCGGAAGTCGAGGTATGGCTGCAATTTGTCGAAATCGTAACCATCGAATTCGGGGAGTGTTTTCAACTCGTCGATGCTGCTCAACATGCCTTTGGTGCGCCGCAGTTCGTAGATGGCTTTGGCTTGATAGAATGTCAGATACGGATGGTTTTTCAGCCGTTCGACGCTTGCTTTGTTTACTTGTATCTTGGTAATGCCGCTCGGGTCAACCGACAAGTAGGGCGCGATTTTGGCGTACACGTCGGGCGGAAAGTTCTTTATTTCGAGCAACTGCTCGCTGCGGGCAAAACCGCCTAATTGTCGGCGATAAACTACAATCTGTTTGGCGCGTCCGCTACCGATGCCGGGCATTTGTTGCAGGGTGGCGGTGTCGGCGGCGTTCAGTTCGATGTGTGTGTACGTTTTCTTTGGCTTGTCGGTTGTCGGTTGGGGTTTGTCGGGCGCCGGCTGGTCGGCTATGCGTACATAGGGCAAGAGTTGTGCTCCTTGTTCGGCCGGCAGATGGCAAAATTCGACGAAAAATTCCGCTGTGCGAAAGCGTTTGCCGTCGTTTCGGAATTTGGTGATGCGTTCCACCATGTAGGGTTTCAGCCCGAGGCGTACAAGGCCGGCCGAGTCGAGCGTGTTCGGGTCGAACTCGAACAATTCGGCGGGCTGTGGTGCGGATTTGGCGTATGCACGTTCGGTTGGGCGTGCCTCGAACGGCGATTGCCACGCAGGGCGCGGCTTGTCGCGCAGCGACTGCTCGAAAGCGGCCACTTCGGCCACGAATGTCGAATCGTTCTCGTCGGTCGGTGCAGGCAATAGGCGTGGCAGTAGCGCGTTCAGGGCGATGGCTGCCACTATCAGCACCAACAGTACGATGATGCCGATTTGCTGACCGCGTGAGAAATATAAGAAACGATTCATGGTGCGTGTGTGTCTTAAAAATTAAATCCGATGCCGACACCGAAACTCGGTTTCTGTGTGTTTTCTGTTAGCAGCAATGTCGGGCGCACGCGCATCGACAGGTCGGGACTGATGTCGAAATCGGCCAACTGCGCATCGACATACGCATCGATGATGGTGAGCGCGTAGAATGCCACGGCGCCCACAATGCACAAGTCGCGGTAGCGGCGATAGGTGTTGTGCTTGTTTTTCATCAGATTTTGCGCATAACTCGAATTGGGGTCGGTGCCGTAGGGCAACAGGTTTTCGTAACTTTTGGTGTTGGGGTCGTTGTCCATGATGTCGCGATAGGCCTGCGTGTACTCTTTGTAGTAACGGTTGTTCCACGAAATGCCGTACACAAGGCCCACGGCGCCGCCGTACACAATGGGCAGTTTCCAATAACTGCGGTTGTATATCTGTCCGGCTCCGGGGAAGATGAATGCGTACCAAAGGCTTTTCTGCGGGTCGGGCAGCCATACGGTTTGTGGCGCGCGGTCGTTTTTGCGGCGTGGTGCGACAAACGTGGCGGTGGTGTCGGCTACGATGTCGGCCGCCGGCGTATTGACGCGTACATCAAGCATTTGCATGCCGGTCGCGACACTGCGTACCGAGTCGTTGCCGGCCTGTTGTGCGCTGAGTGTGCACGATAGGCCGACTATCATCAAAACCAACAGCCAACGTCTTTTCATCGGTTACTCGGCCAATGTTTCGAGTTTGGCCACAAGGGCGTTCAACTCGTCCTGCGAACCAAATTTGACGGTCAGTTTGCCGCCGCCGTTTTCGGCCGACGATACTTGCACTTTGCTGCCGAGCAGTCGGCTCAAGCGTTCGTTCAGTTCGGCGTGTGTGGTGGTGGGTGCCGAGGTGCGTTTTTTGGTTCCCGATTTTATGGTCGCCGACTCTTTGACCAATTCTTCGGTGGCATGTACCGATAGTTGTTCGGCCACAATGCGCTCATATACAGATATTTGGTCGATGGTGCTTTCGATGCCGGCCAACACGCGTGCGTGTCCCATGTCTATTTTTTTGTCCTTGAGTCCGAGTTGAATTTCGGCGGGCAGTTTCAGCAGACGCACATAGTTGGCCACCGTGGCGCGTTTTTTGCCCACTTGTCGGCTCAGTTCTTCTTGCGTCAGGTCGTATTCCGTCATCAACTTATTGTAACTCAGCGCTATTTCGATGGCGTTCAGGTCTTCGCGCTGAATGTTCTCGATGAGCGCCATCAACTGCACTTGTTGCTCGTCGTCGGCAGTTTTGATGTAGGCCGGAATCTTGTCGAGACCGGCTTGCTTGGCCGCACGCCAACGACGTTCGCCGGCGATTATCTGATAGTGTTCGTCGTCGATTTTGCGCAAGGTGATGGGCGAGATGACGCCGATGGTGCGTATCGATTCGGACAATTCGGCCAGCGCCTCTTCGTCGAAGTTGGTGCGCGGCTGACCGGGATTGGCCTCTATCTTGTCCAATTCTATTTCGTTTATCGACGATCCGCCTTGCGGCTGCACGTCGGTTTCGACGTCGGAGAGCAAAGCGCCTATTCCACCGCCAAAACCGCGGCCTAATGGTGATTTTTTTGCCATGTTTGTATCTGTTTTGTGTTAGTTGGTTATTTATGTTCGCGTTCGATGCACTCTTTTGCCAAGTCGAGGTAGTTGATGGCGCCGGTCGATTTGGCGTCGTACAACAGCACCGGCTGGCCATAACTTGCCGCTTCGCTCAGTTTCACGTTGCGTTGAATTATGGAGTTGAAAACCAAATCGTTGAAGTGGTTTTTGACTTCGAGCGCCACTTGGTTGGCGTGGCGCAAACGCGCATCGAACATGGTGAGTACGAAACCTTCGATTTTCAGCGTCGGGTTCAAGCGCTTTTTCAGTATCTTGATGGTGTTCAGCAGTTTGCCGATGCCTTCGAGCGCAAAATATTCGCACTGCACGGGTATGATGACCGAATCGGCTGCTGTGAGCGAATTGACGGTGATGAGCCCCAGCGACGGCGAACAGTCGATGATGATGTAGTCGTACTTGTCGCGCACCTGCTGCAGCGCGTGGCGCATGAATAGTTCGCGGTCTTGCGTTTCGTATAGTTCCACTTCGATGCCCACCAAGTTGATGTCCGAAATGAGCAGGTCGAGGTTCTCGATTTCGGTGTGATTGATGGCTTCGGTGGTTTCTATGGTGCCAAGTATGCATTGGTAGATGGTCTTGTCCTGACCTTCGATGTCGAAGCCGAGGCCGGTCGAGGCGTTGGCTTGCGGGTCGGCATCGACCAACAACACTTTTTTACCATAATGTGCCAGCGAGGCTGCAAGGTTGATACTTGTGGTGGTTTTACCGACGCCACCTTTTTGGTTGGCAATAGCAATGATTTTTCCCATAATATTCTAATTTTTAAGTTGTTACTCGTTTTTTTGTTGTTGCAAGCGTCTGTTCGATGCGCTCTATGATTTTGGTTGACGGAATCGATTCCAAACAGCGATAATCGCCATATTTGCAGCGACGGTCTTCGTGGGCGGTGCATGGGCGGCACGAAAAATCGACATCCACTTGGCTCGCAGCGGTTTGACGCCATCCGGCAAATCCGGCGTAGGGATGCGTGGCGCCCCAAATACTGACTACCGGCGTGGCGGTCAGGGCGGCCAGGTGCATGTTGCCCGAATCCATGGTTACCATCACGTCCAACTGTTCCATCAAAGCCAACTCTTCGTCGAGCCGCAGCGATGTGTGGACGGCATGCACGTTGGTAAAAATGGTTTGCCAATCGCTCAAAAGTTCGTTCTCCATTTCGCCGGCGCCGAACAAAAAAATCTTGGTGTCGGGTTGCGTGTCGAAATGGCGTATCACGTTTTTCATCTTCCTGAACGGCAGTGTCTTGCCGCGCGCTATCGATAGTGGCGCAATGCCTATCCAACGACCGGTTTTCGTGCCATACACGTCGGTTACTCGTTGTCGCCGTTCGGCTGTGGCGGGCGGTAGTTGCACAAATTGATAATCGACGGCAAATCTGGCGCGCGCAAATGCCTCGTCGTAACGCTCGAAAATCGATTTGAGCGGACGATATTTCAGCGCACCTCGTTTCACAAGTTGGCGCATCTCGCGGCGTTGCTTGTTGACCACTACGGTGCCGATGCCGCACAGCCGAAACAGCCGCCTGATGATGCGTGTGCGCCACGCATCTTGCAGGTCGATAACCACATCGAACGGCGTGCGCCGGCATTGCCTGAATAGTTTGTAGGCACCGACCACACCTTTGTGCTCGCGGCGAATGTCGGCACCGACAAACTCGACGTGTGCAAAATGCTCAAACAGCGGGCGCAAAAAGTTGCGACTCAACACCGTGAACCGGCAATCGGGGTAACACCTATCGAGCGCATCGAGCAACGGCACAATGGCTGCTACATTGCTGATGCCCGAAAAACAGATGATAAGCACATTTTGTTTCATTCGACCGAAGTTACTTTCGACTTGTTGCAAAAACAATGGTTTTTGCGCCGTTTTATCGCAATTTTTTCACTTGTAATTCAAATTACAAATATAGGCAACTTTTTTGAACAACGAGCCGTTTTGACAAAATATTTTTTGCAGGGGTGGCATTTTAGTCAGACATTTTCGCAAATTTTCCCGATGAAATCGGCAAAAATGTAGTTCATTTTTTTTACGTCGGCAGGGTGGCAGGTCAGGGTTGAACGAGCCGTTTGAATCCGAATTTTTGAACATATTCGGCCAAATATTCCTGCTCGGTTTGCCCCGGTGTCGGCACCAAGGTGGCGGTGCGTTGCAGCGTGGTCAAATCCATCAGTGTGGTGTAGCCCGAGCGGCAGATGATGTGCGGCGTGGTGCGCAAGAGGTGTTCCAATTGTCGGCTGTCGAGGTGGTCGGCCAGCGTGATGTGCCCAATGTGCTGCGTGCGGTGCGTGGCGGGCAGGCCACGCACAACGAGTGACGCGTAGTCGTTGTTACGCAATAGTTCGACAATTTGTTTCTCGAATAGGGTGCGTTGTGGTTCAGGCCCCGATATCAATGCGATGGTGTTGTAGGGCGACGGAGGTAAATTCTCGTTGTTGAAAGTGTTTTCGAACCGCGATAAAATGCCGATGAAAACGCCGTTTTCGGGTATCGGATATTTATGCGCCAAATCGCCGGACAGACCATTCTCGGCCTCGTCGGGAATCCAGCAACGATGATAGTGCCGAATGAACCATCGGTGTATGCGCCAAGCACTACGCTCCAAAAAGCGCCATTTCATCGGCATTTTTATCATTAGTTGGTGCGTGATGTAAATGCTGTGTACATGTTTGTTCCACAGCCCGAAACGATTGTCTGAGATGATGGTGTCTATCCGTTTTTTTGCGATTATTTCGCCGATTTTGCGATGTTCGCGCCAAATCTGGAGCAGAAATTTAGGTAACTGTCGCAGCATAGCACCTATTTGCGATTTACCGGCGGTATATGTTACGGTCAGTCCGCCAAATTCGATGACTTCGATGTCCGGAAATTCCTGTTGCATGAAAGCCATCGGTTCGCCGTCGGCTGCAACGATGACGGTTTTGCCGGCTGCCATCAGGGCGCGCACAATCGGCACGCAGCGTGTGGCGTGTCCCAAACCCCAATTCAGCGGGCAAACAAGGACGCGCGTGCCACGCACATCGGCTGTTATGACGTCGGTGTGCAACATGCCGTGTTCAAAAGGTTAATTGTACGTTGAAACCGGCGTTTTGAGCGCATTCGGCTATGCGTTTCAGGGTGTCGGGCGAGGCTTTTTTCAAGTCGTGCGCCGGCGTGGCACGGTCGAGCGAATAGACCATCACTTCGCGTGGTTTGATTTTGCGGAGAGCGTCAATCCATGCGGCTATTTCGGCGTCGGTGGTGTTGTCGATGCGATGACCGTTGTAGTGGCCGCTGAAAAACAATGTTTGCACGATGGCGTTGTCAAAAAGCGCGATTTCATCGATAATTTTTGCAATGTCGAAGTCGGGCGAATTGGGCTGGTTTATCAGTTCGGCGGTGGTTTGAACGGCCGAGTCGAGTTTCAGTACATTGTTGTCGATTTTGAGCAGGGCGGCGCGTACGTCGGGTTTGTGCGCCCGTGTTGCGTTCGATAGTACGGTTACTTTGGCATCTGGAAAATAGCGGTTGCGCAGGGCTAATGTGTCGTCGATGATTTCGGCAAAATGTGGGTGGAGCGTCGGCTCGCCGTTGCCGGCAAATGTGATGACGTCCAATGGCGCTTTTTTCTCGATTAAATCGCGCAATTTGGCTTCGAGTTTGGTCGCGATTTCTTCGCGCGCGGGTATGCGTGCTTCGCCGTGTGTGGTGGCAAATCCGCACTCGCAATAAACGCATTCGAACGAGCAGACTTTGGCGTTGGCCGGCAGCAGGTTGATGCCTAACGAGGCTCCGAGGCGACGACTGTGTATGGGTCCGAAGACCGGTTCGGGAAATAACATATTTGGTGTGGAGTTAAATGATGATGCGAGTTCCAATATCCATTCTGTTTTGTTCGTAAAAGACGGTTTCTGTCGTATTCATCGTTATTTTTGGGGCAGGTACACCTTGTCTGATGGTTATCGGTGCGGTTTCGATGTGGGCTTCGTCCCACAAGCCGGCGTCGATGAACGCTTGCAGCAGTTGCCGTCCGCCTTCGACGATGATCGATTGCAAATTGGTTTGATACAAATAGTCGAGAATTTGTGGTGCGATGTTGCGCCCGAAATCCAATTTCGCAAAAGTGATGTTAGTGCGATTTTCGGCCGTTTCATCGGTAAAAATCACGGTTGGCACAGTGCCGTCGTAAAGGTTGTAATCGGTCGGTATGCGCAGTGTTCTGTCCACCACCATGCGCACGGGATTTCGTCCCGACCACTTGCGTGCTGTCAGGTGCGGGTTGTCGAGCAGTGCCGTGTTGGTGCCGACCAAAATAGCGGCTCCTTCTGTGCGCATTTGGTGGTTCAATGTTTTGGTGATGTTGTTCGATATGCGCAAAGGCGGCGTGTGGCGGTCGGTGCGCAGTTTGTCGATAAATCCGTCGGCGGTTTGCGCCCATTTCAGAATGACGTATGGGCGGCGTTGTGTGTGAAAGGTTACAAATCGGCGATTCAGGTGGCGACAAGCCTCTTCCAAAACAAACGTAACCACTTCGACACCGGCTTCGCGCAACATGGCTATGCCGCGGCCGTTCACACGCTCGTTAGGGTCGCCCATGCCGACAACCACGCGCGGAATCTTTTTTTCAATAATCAGTTTGGCGCATGGTGGCGTTTTGCCGTAGTGCGAGCATGGCTCCAAATTGACGTACAAGGTCGATTGGTGCAGCAGTTCCGGCTGTTGTACCGAGGCGATGGCGTTCACTTCGGCGTGCGGTTCGCCACAGCGGTGGTGGTAGCCTTCGCCGATGATGCGGTCGTTGCATACGACAACTGCGCCCACCATCGGATTGGGGGCGGTTTGGCCGGCTGCTTGCGCTGCAAGTTGCAGACAGCGGCGCATATAGAGTTCGTCGGTGTGCATGGCGCTGATATGTGTGTTGCGGTTCGACCTGCAAAGATACAAAAAAATGCGTAAATCGACGATAAG
Source organism: Paludibacteraceae bacterium (assembly GCA_051870755.1). GTDB lineage: Bacteria > Bacteroidota > Bacteroidia > Bacteroidales > Paludibacteraceae > W0P28-013. The sequence goes on from JBJECE010000029.1 coordinate 84,869, forward strand.
AAAAACAGACAATGATGCGCTATGCGGATTTTTTATACCATAATTAAAAGAAAATCGGTCGCGTGTCTTGCTTTTTTGGCGAAAAATTGCGAACTTTGCACGCTAATTTATCACTAAATTGTACAATTATGTGTGGAATTGTAGGTTATATAGGCCATCGCGATGCCTATCCTATTCTGATTAAGGGACTTCATCGCTTGGAATATCGCGGTTACGACAGTGCCGGCGTGGCGCTCATCAATGCGGCCGGCCAACTGAATGTTTACAAAGCCAAAGGCAAGGTGGCCGATTTGGAGCATTCCGTCGAGTCGAAAGATGTGTCGGGCACCATCGGCATAGCGCATACGCGTTGGGCGACGCACGGCGAACCCAATCAGGTGAATGCTCACCCGCACTATTCCGAGAGTGAGGATTTGGCCATCATTCACAACGGCATCATCGAGAACTATGCGGTGCTCAAGCAGGGCTTGATTCAACATGGATATACGTTCAAAAGTGCCACCGATACCGAAGTGTTGGTGCAACTTATCGATTACATCAAGCATACGGATAACGTGGACTTGCAAACCGCCGTTCAGTTGGCGCTCAATCAGGTGGTCGGCGCGTATGCCATCGCTGTGTTGGATAGGAGCAATCCCGACATCATCGTGGCGGCACGCAAGGGCAGTCCGCTCGTGGTGGGCATTGGCGACGGCGAGTATTTTCTGGCCTCCGACGCTACGCCGATAGTCGAGTTTACCGACAAAGTGGTCTATGTGGGCGAAGAAGAAATTGTTTGTTTAGAACGCGGTAAAGAATTGACGCTCAAGACCATAGGCAATGTAGTGAAAACGCCGGTCATCAAAAAGTTGGAACTCACGCTCAGCCAACTCGAAAAAGGCGGCTATCCGCACTTTATGTTGAAAGAGATTTTCGAACAGCCTACCACTTTGGCCACCAGCATGCGCGGCCGTGTGAATGTGGAGCAAAACAATATCACGCTGGCCGGTTTCATCGACAATCGGGAGAAATTCCTCAACGCCAAACGCATCATCATCACGGCGTGCGGCACATCGTGGCATGCCGGCCTCATCGGCATGTATGCCATCGAAGAGTTTGCCCGCATACCGGTCGAGGTGGAATATTCGTCGGAGTTTCGCTATCGCAAACCCGTCATCGACAAGGACGATGTGGTGATAGCCATATCGCAGTCGGGCGAAACGGCCGATACGCTGGCCGCTGTCGAATTGGCCAAATCGCACGGCGCATTCATTTTCGGCATTTGCAACGTGGTGGGCGCATCAATTCCGCGCGCGGCACACAGCGGCTGCTATACGCATGTAGGCCCCGAAATCGGCGTGGCATCGACCAAAGCGTTTACGGCGCAGGTTACCGTGCTGACCATGTTGGCACTGATGATTGGCCGCGAGAGAGGCACGCTATCCGAAGAACGCTATCTGCAGATTGTGGCCGAATTGGGCAAAATTCCCGATAAAATCGGCGAAATATTGAAACAAAACGACCGCATTGCCGAGTTCGCCAAGACGTTCACATACGCTCAGAACTTCATTTATCTCGGGCGCGGCTACAACTATCCGGTGGCGATGGAGGGCGCACTGAAGCTGAAAGAAATTTCGTACATCCACGCCGAAGGCTATCCGGCTGCCGAAATGAAACATGGCCCGATTGCCCTTATCAGTCAGGAGATGCCGGTGGTGGTTATAGCGCCACAATGCGGCACCTACGAGAAAGTGGTGAGCAACATTCAGGAAATCAAAGCGCGCAAAGGACGGGTCATCTCGGTCGTTACCGAAGGCGACGAAATCGTGCGCAACATATCGGACTACACCATTACCATTCCGCAAACCGAAGAGTGCCTAGCGCCGCTTTTGGCTGTGGTTCCGTTGCAGTTGCTGGCCTACCACATTGCCGTGGTCAAAGGCTGCGATGTCGATCAGCCGCGCAATTTGGCAAAATCCGTAACCGTTGAATGATTGGCACGATGCAAAGTTCGGTTCTTCTGATATTCACGGGCGGTACCATCAGTATGGGCGAAAACCCTGATACACAATCGCTTGCTCCACTCGATAGCGCACAAGTGCTGAGTTTCATACCCGAATTGCAGATGCTGCATGTGAACATTTCGTCCGTGTCGTTCATACCGCTCATCGATTCGTCGGATATGCAGCCCGACGAATGGACGCGCATTGCCGAAACCATTCGCGACAACTACGACCGTTTCGATGGTTTTGTCGTGCTGCACGGCACCGACACCATGGCTTATTCGGCATCGGCGCTCAGTTTTATGCTCGAAAATCTGACGAAACCCGTTATCTTTACCGGCGCACAGTTGCCGGTGGGCGTGTTGCGCAGCGACGCCAAAGAAAATCTGATTACCGCCATCGAATTGGCCGCTGCCAAAGATGAATTTGGCAATGCACGCGTGCCCGAAGTGTGCCTGTTTTTCGAAGACAAACTGATGCGCGGCAACCGGACAACCAAGCGCAATACCGAAGAATTTAACGCTTTCGCGTCGTTCAACTATCCCGAATTGGCCAAAACCGGCGTACACATCAAATATGCTCTGCCGGCCATCCATCGCGACACGATTCCGAAACCATTTTCCATTCAAACACAACTCGATACGCACATCGCCATACTGAAACTATTCCCCGGTATTGGCGAAGAAACCGTGCGTACAATCTTGTCTATCAACGGATTGCGCGCTGTGGTACTCGAAAGTTTCGGCGCAGGCAACGCGCCGCGCAGCGAATGGCTCTTCCGCTTGCTGAAAGCGGCCGACGACCGTGGCATTGTCATTGTCAATATCACGCAGTGCCGCGCCGGCAGTGTGGAGATGGGACGCTACGAAACCAGCGTGAATTTGCAACGCGCCGGCGTGGTCAGCGGCAACGATATGACGCTGGAGGCTGCCGTCGCCAAATTGATGTATCTGCTCGGGCAACACACCGACAGCCAACAAGTGAAACGCTACATGCAACTGTCGTTGCGGGGCGAAATGACGATAAACTAAACGAAAAACAATATAAATGAAGAAAATAATTTTTGCCATAGCCGCATTAGGCATCAGCGGCACCATTGCAGCCACCGAACCAACCGATACGCTGGAAATGATATTAGGTCCCGACACGGCCATTGTGATACCGGCCGAATTTGATGCCGATTTGGACGAAATTGTACACAATTGGTACCTTACCAACGCGCAGTTGGGCGATTGCCACAAGGATACGGGCTTGATTTTGGGCAACAAAGAACTCTACATCGAGCGTTTGCAGAAATTGCCTTATGTGATGGAAATGCCCTACAACGACATCGTGAAAAAATTCATCGAAATGTATCTGCAAAAAGCGGACAAGGTGGAATATATGCTCGGATTGGGGCAAACCTACTATTTTCCGATGTTCGAAGCCGCCCTCGAACGTTACGGCGTGCCGCTCGAACTGAAATATCTGCCGGTGATAGAGTCGGCATTGAATGCGCGTGCCACATCGCGTGCGGGAGCAGCCGGCTTGTGGCAGTTTATGGTGCCCACAGGCCGATTGTATGGTTTGGAAGTGAACAGCCTTGTGGACGAACGCCGCGACCCACTGAAAGCCTCGGATGCCGCAGCACGCTATTTGCGCGATTTGTACAATATCTATCAAGATTGGCATTTGGTGATAGCGGCTTACAACTGCGGACCGGGTAATGTGGCCAAAGCCACACGCTATGCCGGTGGCGGCAAAAAGGATTATTGGCAAATCTATCCCTATCTGCCGAGCGAAACACGCAGTTATGTGCCGATTTTCATCGCAGCCAACTATGTGATGAACTACTATCGCGAGCATAACATGTGTCCTATGCAGCCTACCGTCACAGTGGCCACCGACACCATCATGGTCGATAAACGCATCAATTTGCAGCAGGTGTCCGAACTGTTGGGCATCTCGCTGGACGAGTTGCGCTTTCTGAATCCGCAATATCGGCAGGACATCATTCCCGGCAACATAAAACCCTATCCTTTGGTGTTGCCGTTCAATCAGTTAGGCGCCTATATCGACAATCGCGACACGATACCGCTGCATCGCGCGGCAGAGTTGGTCGCCAATCGTGCCGAAGTGCAACCGGCGCAGTATAACCCCTCGTCCGACGGACGTGTTACGTACTACAAAGTGCGCTCGGGCGATACACTCGGCGGCATCGCAGCGCGCTATCATTGCACCGTAAACCAAATAAAACGCTGGAACGGCTTGCGCGGTTCGATGATTCGCATCGGACAACGCCTGAAAATCTACCGATAAGCAAAAATGCGTATGGAGAAAGTCTATTACTCGATAGCCGAAGTGGCCGATATGTTTGCCGTACGACAGTCGTTGCTGCGTTATTGGGAGAAGGAGTTTACGCAACTCAACCCCAAACGCAACGACAAAGGCACGCGTTTCTATACGGCTGCCGACATCGAGGTGATTAAACAGATACAGTATCTCCTCGACGACCAAAAACTGACGATTGCCGGCGCACGGGCGCGACTGAACACCAATAAAGATGCCACCGAACGCAAAACAAAAATCCGCGAAAAATTGCTCGCCATACGTCAGGAGTTGTTGGCCATTCGGCACGAACTGAATCAGAACGACGCTTTCGGCGAAGAGGTGATTATAAAGTAAAAACATCTAAATCTTAAAATAATATTGCACTATGAAAAAATCACTCATTATCTTATTTGCCTGCATGGCCGGTATGGCCTATGCACAACCCAAAGCCAAAAACGTCATCTTTATGATTGGCGACGGCATGGGCATGAACCAAATCTATGCAGCCATGACGGCCAACGGTGGCTCGCTGAATGTCGAACAATGTCCCGTAACGGGCTTCAGCAAATCGTATTCGGCCGACCGCTACATTACCGACAGCGCCGCCGGCGGCACGGCTTTGGCCACCGGCACCAAAACACGCAACAACATGGTAGGCCTTGCGCCCGACAGCACGACGGTGTTGCGCTCGTCGCTCTACTATGCGGCACAACGCGGCAAAGCCACCGGCATCGTGGTAACCTGCCCGCTGACACACGCCACACCGGCGTCGTTCTACGCACATCAGGTGTCGCGCCACATGTACGAAGAGATTGCCCTCGATTTGTTGGATGCCGACATCGATGTGATGATTGGCGGCGGACGCCAACATTTGGAAAAACGCAAAGACGGACAAAATCTCTCGAAACAGTTCGCCAAAAAAGGCTACGATGTGGTTTACACCGAACAAGCGCTCCAAAAATCTACCGCCGACAAAATTCTTGCGCCATTGGCTGACATCGATATGCCGGTGGCTTCCAAGCGCGGCAACTATCTGCCCGATGCCGTCGAGAAAGCCATCGAAACGCTGGCGCGCGACACGAACGGTTTCTTCCTGATGGTCGAAGGCTCGCAAATCGACTATCAATGCCACGGCAACAATGGCGAAGAGATGGTTTGCGAAGTGCGCGACTTCGACAACGCAATAGGAAAAGTGCTCGATTTTGCCCGTCGCGACGGCAATACGCTGGTCGTCATCACCGCCGACCATGAAACGGGCGCACTCTCTATCTTGAACGGCGACTTCGCAGCAGGTACGGTCGAGTGCAAATTCAACACGACCGGACATAGCGGCGTGCCGGTGCCTGTGTTCGCATTCGGCCCCGGTGCCGAACAATTTACGGGCATTCAGCAAAATACCGATTTTCGCGACAAAGTGTTGCGACTGATGGGCATCGAAGCAAAATAATATGGTATGACACGCATCGGTCTGCTTTCCGATACGCACGGTTACTTTGACGAACGCTACTTGCAGCACTTCGACCGTTGCGACGAGATTTGGCATTGCGGCGACATCGGCTCCGACGACGTGGCCGAGCGATTGGCCGCTTTCCGACCGCTGCGTGCCGTGTACGGCAATATCGATGGTGGCGCCGTGCGCTACAACTATTCCGAGTTTCTGGCCTTTCGCTGCGAATCGGTGAATGTGCTGATGACGCACATCGGCGGTTATCCCGGACGGTACAGCCCGCAGGCCTACCGTAAAATCATGGCCGACAGACCGAACTTGTTTGTGTGCGGACATTCGCATATACTCAAAGTGCAGTACGACAAATCGCTGCAAATGCTGACCATGAATCCCGGAGCCGCCGGCATCTACGGTTTCCATCAGGTGCGGACGTTGCTGCGCTTCGAAATCGATGGTGCCGACATTCGCAATCTAGAAGTTGTGGAAATGCCTAAACATACTGTTATTTAGACTGAATCTAAAATAGTTTTTTTGGAAATTTATCGATGAAATCGCCCGTTTTTTGACTTTTTGTGAGAAAAATAACACTCATATTTTTAATGTGTCTTGCTGCCGTTTCTCTATCGGCGCAAGACATCATTATATTTGGCCAAGTGGTCAGTGCAGCCGATGGCGAACCTATTCAGGCGGCCAACGTGTGGTTCAAAAATACGCAAATAGGCACGGCTACCAACAACGAGGGTTATTTCATTCTGCGCAGTAACGAACCGTACAAAACACTTTGCGTATCGGTTGTCGGGTTTCGGCGCAAAGAGGTGAAACTGACCGGCGGCGACCAAGTGCTGACCATCGCCTTGAAAGAGGAACGCAATGTGCTGAACGAGTTGATAGTGCTGCCCACCGACAACGAGGCGTTGCCGTTGCTGCGGCGTGTGCGCGAACGTGCCGCCGAGAATAATCCCGATAAAATCGGCCAAATTGCCACCATCGAACAGCAGAATGTGCGCCTGAGTTTAACCAACATTCGTCGAAAAACGCTGCAGCGCAAATTGCTGCGCGATTTGACGGCAGGCACCATCGCTGCCGACGATTCTACGCTGTTTATGCCGCTGTACGATGCCGTGCAGGTCGATGCGATAACGGTGGATAGTGTCGATGGGGTGGTGCGCAACAACTTGTCGCACGACGAAAAGACGCTGCAAGTGCTGCCGCCTAATCAGGTGGGCGTGTTTTTGCAAAATTATGCGCCGAATGTCAATTTCTATCGTAGCAACGTAACCGTTTTGCAGACCAATTTCATCAGTCCGCTGTCGGCGCAAGGCACGCTCTACTATCAATATTTTCTGATTGACAGCGTGTTGTGCGATTCGGCCAAGGCGTATTACATTCGTTTCAGGCCGAAAAACGACAAAGAGTTGGCGTTCAAAGGCGAAATGTGGATCGATTCGGCCTCGTTGGCATTGCGGCGCATCAAGGCTTCGCTGTCGCCGGCGGCGGCCATCAACTATCTGAACGGCCTGACGATAGAACAGACGTTTGCACCAACCGCCAACGGCAAATTCTACTACGACCGGCGCGATTATGCCATGTCGTTTTCGCTCAATTTGTTCGATAAAAACGCCAAAAACGGCACTTCGGTCATCTATGCGCAGCACATCGAAAACCGCCAAACGGCGTGTGGCGATTCTCAAGCGACTGCTTTGTCCGAAATATCTGATTCTGTGGCCGTTTTCACCGATTCGGCGACACAGGAACGTCGCCAATTTCGCGCCGCCATCGACAGCCTCAATCAGAGTAAATTGCAGCGCATCGCCTACGGATTGGTCGATTTTGTGCTGAATGGTTATGTGCATGCGTGGAAATTCGACATCGGACCGGGCATCAATTGGTTTCGCTACAACAAGTTGGAGGGTTTTCGCCCGACCCTTGCGCTGCGCACGGGCGAAAAGTTGACGGAATATTTCACCGTCGGCGGTTATGTAGGTTATGGTTTCGGCGATAAAAAATGGAAGTACGGTGGCGAATTGCAGGCGCGTTGGGGCGAGGCACACGCCCATTCCATCGGGCTGTTTTACGACAACGATGTGGTGCGGCATGGTTATCGGTTTGCCGAAGTGGTCGGCGAAAATATGTACGGCAGTCCCGAAAACTTGCTAACAACCTGCTCGTTTGTGGTGAAACATCGCAATTTGTATCAGATTCATCAAGCGGCGGTGCAATATCGGTACGAACAGGCGGGTGTGCGTTTCACGTTGCGTGCGCAAGGCACCGAATATTTAAGCAACGAAGCGATGCCGTTTGTGCAAAATGATGTATCTTTGCAGCAGGTTCGTGCGGCAACCGTGTCGGCGGGATTGCGCTTGTCGTTCAAGGAGAATACGCTCGACTATTTTTTTCATCGCTACTATTTGCGCACCAACTATCCGATAGTGAATGTTGTGGGTGAATATGGTTACTACACGGCCGGCGCGGCGCAAGGACATTTCGGGCAGGTGCGCGTGGCGTTGAAACACGATGTTCCGCTCTTTTCGGGGCGGCTGAAATATACGCTCGAGTCGGGCTATATTTTTGGCAATGTGCCGTGGCTGTTGCTCGAAACGCCACGCATGCAGCGCAACTTTTGGTCGCAGTACGACTTTGGTCTGCTCACGCCGATGGAGTTTATGTCCGATGCTTATGTTACGGCGAATGTGCGGTATATCACCAGCGGTTGGATTTTCAACTACATCCCGTATGTCAAAAAGGCAAATCTGCGCGAGGAGTTGATTTTCCGCATCGCTTACGGCGGTTTGCGCTCGGGGCACGATGGCGTGTTGGCGCTGCCCGAATCGGTCGGATCGCTGCAAAAAATGCCCTACATCGAAGCCGGTGTCGGCATTTGCAACATTTTGCGCTTGTTGTCGGTGCAGTCCATTTGGCGCGTTACCTACCGCGACACGCCCGATGCCATCAAATGGGGCATACGCGTGCGGTTGGAGTTGGGATTCTAAACAAAAAATAAACATATCTATGTCGAAAGGGAAAATTCTGATGGCTATGAGTGGCGGCATCGACAGTACGGTGTCGGCCATGTTGCTGCGCGAACAGGGCTACGACCTTGTGGGCGTTACGTTCCGCACGTTCGACAGCATACGCGAGAGTTGTCTGGCCAAAGAGAAAGGCTGTTGCAGCATCGATTCCATCATGGAGGCGAAACGCATGGCCGAACAACTTGGTTTTGAGCATCATATACTCGATTTCCGCGACACGTTCAAACAATGCGTCATCGGCAACTTTGTCGATGAGTATATGCGCGGGCGCACGCCAAACCCATGCGTCTTGTGCAATTCGTCGATTAAATGGGGCAAATTGCTCGATATGGCCGATACTTTCGGCTGCGACAAAATAGCCACAGGGCATTATGCGCAAATTGTCGAGGACGACGGACATGTCTATTTGGCCAACTCAGTCGATGTCAAAAAAGACCAGACCTATTTTTTGTGGATGCTCACCGAGGCCAATTTGGCACGCACCGTTTTCCCGTTGGGCGGCTACACCAAACAGCAGGTGCGCGACATGGCGGCAGCACGCGGCTTTGTGAAACTGTCGCAAAAAACCGAAAGCCAAGAGATTTGTTTCGTGCCGAACAACGACTACCGCGACTTTCTGGCGCAGCAGGTTCCCGACTTCGACCATAAGTGCAAAAGTGGCGATTTCATCGATAAAAACGGACAGATTATCGGCGCGCACGACGGCTTCCCAAATTACACCATCGGGCAGCGCAAAGGGCTGAAAGTGGCTTTCGGCACGCCTAAATATGTAACCAAAATTGATGCGGCCACAAACCGTGTAACGCTCGGCGACCGCAACGACCTGCTCACCACAACGCTCGAGGCCGGACACTGCCGATTTACCGATGCACAAAAATTGTCGATGAATCCGCGGGTTTTGGCGCGCATACGCTACAAAAGTCCGGCTACGGCAGCCACCATCGCCATCGATGGCGACCGCTGTCGCTTGCAGTTCGACGAACCCGTGTGGGGCGTAACGCCCGGGCAATCGCTGGTGTTGTATCAGGACGGGAAGGTCGTTGGAGGCGGATTTATCGACTAAATAGGACAACAAAGATGACCGAATCATTTTCACTTTCAGAGTTGGGCAGTCGCTTGAAAATGTCGATTAAATCGTCGTTTTCGGAGCCTGTGTGGGTGCGCGCCGAAATCAGCGAATTGCACGAAAACGCTAATGGACATTGTTACTTGGAACTGATAGAAAAATCGGCAACCACCGACACGCTTGTGGCTAAGCAGAAGGCTACGGTTTGGGCGTTTACCTACCGCTTGCTGAAACCCTATTTCGAGTCCGAAACAGGCACATCGTTGCGCCCCGGCATGAAAGTGATGCTGCTGTGCGAAGTCGAGTTTCACGAGGTTTATGGCATCAGTTTGAATGTGCGCGACATCGATCCTGTGTTTACCGTGGGCGAAATGGCCGTACGCCGTGCCGAAATCATACGCCGCCTGACCGACGAAGGCATCGTCGATATGAACAAACAACTGCCACTGCCGCCTGTGCCGCAGCGCGTGGCCGTCATATCGTCGGCTTCGGCAGCAGGTTTTGGCGATTTTTGCGACCAACTGCATCACAATCCGTTTGGCTATGTGTTCTACACCAAATTGTTTCCGGCGACGATGCAGGGCGCTCAAACCGAACAATCCGTTATCGCGGCATTGGACAAAATCTGCGATTTCATCGATAATTTTGATGTGGTAGTCATCATTCGTGGCGGTGGCGCTACCAGCGATTTGGCGGCGTTCGACAACTACAATTTGGCGTTGCATTGCGCGCAGTTTCCACTGCCGATAATCAGCGGCATCGGCCATCAGCGCGACGAGAGTGTGGTCGATTTGGTGGCGCACACGCGCGTGAAAACACCAACGGCCGCAGCCGAATTGTTGGTGGCTTGCGTCAACGATTTCGAGCAAAATACCGATGAAATGGCGCAAAATGCTGTTTCGGCCATGCGCGACATCGTACAAAACTGCACATTGCACTTGCAGCACTGCACCGCGCGTCTGACGGTGGCGCAACACCTATGCGCCCGTTACGACATGGCTTTGAATCAGATGGCGATGCGCTTGCGTAATGTGGCAAAAATGGCCGTTTCATCGGAAGAAAAGCGTATGGCCGTTGTCGAAAAATCGCTCGAATATGCCGACCCTGCCGTGCTGTTGCAACGTGGTTTCACACTGACCACTCGCAACGGCAAAGTGCTGACGTCGCCGGCCGAGGTGCAAGTAGGCGATGTGATCGAAACGCATCTGAAAGGAGGCACACTCACTTCCGTCGTACAAAATATCAATCACAAACAATAGAATATGAAACAGAAAATGACGTATCAGCAAAATGTGGAGCGGCTCGAACAGTTGGTGGCCGACATCGAAAGCGGGGAGTTTGGCCTCGACGAACTCGCCGAAAAGGTGAAAGAAGCGACCGAATTGGTGAAAGCCTGCAAAGAAAAATTGCGCCAAACGGATGCGGATATCGAGCAGATGCTCAACGAAATAGCCTGACGACTGTTCCCCCCCCAAAAAAAACAAAAAACGCCCGATTCATCGGACGTTTTGTTTGTAGTGGATACGGGACTCGAACCCGTGTTACCGGCGTGAGAGGCCGGTGTCCTAGGCCACTAGACGAATCCACCATGACCTTGCGTAAAATTGCGGTGCAAAGATATATATTTTTTTTGTAACTGACAAAGATGTCGATAAAAAAATAATATTTTTATTGTGATTTGATGATATTTTTATCAGCGAAAGTGCCTTCCTGCATCGCTGAATAACACAAAAAATCCCCGATTTTTTCGGGGATTTTTTACTTCGACACTTTGATTGAGGATTAAAATGCGTCGATAATCTCTTTGAAGTCGGCTGCTTTGAGCGATGCACCACCAATCAGACCACCGTCGATGTCGGGGTTGGCAAACAGACCTTTGGCGTTGCTGCCTTTGCAACTGCCGCCGTAGAGAATCGAGCAATCGTCGGCCACTGCCTGACCATATTTCTCGGCTACAAGACCGCGAATGTAGGCGTGAATCTCTTGTGCTTGTTCGGGCGTGGCGGTCAAACCGGTGCCGATAGCCCAAACCGGCTCGTAGGCCAACACGATTTTACCGAAATCTTCGGCCGAAAGGTTGAAGAGCGATCCTTCGAGTTGTGCTTTCACCACTTCGTTTTGTTTGCCGGCTTCGCGTTCCTCTTTCACTTCGCCGATGCAGAAAATCGGTTTCAAACCGTGCGCAAGGGCGAGTTGCACTTTTTCGCGCAGAATGTCGTAGTCCTCGTGGTAGTAGGCGCGACGTTCGCTGTGGCCGATGATGCAGTATTCGGCGCCGGTGGAGGCCACCATAGCAGCCGATACTTCGCCCGTGTAGGCACCCGACTCTTTGTCGGCGCAGTTTTCGGCCGATACTTTGATGCACGAATCTTTGACCAACTCGGCAACCGTGGCCAAGTGGATGAACGGTGTGCCGATGATAACTTCGCAGTTGGGTTTGGCATCGGCCAAGAGGTTTTTCAAATCGGTAGCCAAGGCTACGCCTTCTTGCAGGGTTTTGTTCATTTTCCAGTTACCTGCTACAATGTTTTTTCTCATGTTTTTATGCGTTTTACGTTATTGATTATTGTTGTTGTAGTCTTTTTTTGACGCTGTTGTGGCTGAATTTGTCGATGACGGTGCCGTTGCGCAGTACGACGACGCCCGGATTGGCGCGCACCATCGTTTTCAGTTGTATGGGGTCGGTGGCGCAGAAGGTGAACGGCCAGGCGTGTTGCTCTGCAAAATGCAATGCGTCGTCTTTGTAGGTGCCTGTCAGCGTGTAAACGCGGGCACCGGTTGCTGTGGCGCGTTGGCAGAGTTCGATGATGTCGGCCAAATGGGCGGTGTCGGTTTTCGACAGGTCGTACATCACTACCAGATAGGTGTCGCCCGTGTAGGCCAACACATCGTCGGTGATGTCGTCGTCGTCCATGGTGGCAACCGAAAAATCGTGTATTGGCGGCGTGTAACCTTGTTCTACCAGCACGCTGTGCTGATCGACAAAATGCCACGTGGTGTCCTGCCACGGATAGTTATTCAGCGTAAATTCTTGTTCTACGCCATTTTTTTCGTAGATGAATGTGGTTTCGTATTTATCGCGCGGTGCGCCGTCGGGTATAGCCATGTTTTCGGCGATGTTGGCGCCGATTTTATAAGGTCGAAAATCGATGATTGGCAGATATTTCAGGCAGAAGCACGAAATGGTAACCGATATGGCGAAACATGTGGCCACAAGCAGCCAGCTCGGCAGTGGCGACAATTTGCAGCGGTTGTATTTCGCGGTCAGCAGAATGACGATGACTAACGCCAGCAGTACCAGGTTTTTCCAAAATGTCTGCCAATTGGTGATGATGATGGCTTCGCCGAAGCAGCCGCAGTCCGACACCGGATTGGTCAGTGCAATCCACAGGGTGAGCGGTGTATAAAAAACCATAAAGGCTAACCCGCACCAAGCGGCCAATTTCAGTTGGACGCCAAATAATACGCAGCAACCTATCAGAAATTCGACGGCCGACATACACACTGAGCCAAACAGTGTCAGGTCGTTGAATTGGGTCAGATTCCATGCTGCGAGGTAGTCCTGCATTTTGTAGGAAAATCCCAACGGGTCGATGGCTTTGACAAAGCCGGAAAAGATGAATGTGGCACCGAACAATATGCGGCATGCGAGTCCGATCCACTGCAGCGATTGTTTTGGTTGATGGGTATTCATGGCTGTATTGTTTTTAGTGCTGTTCTTCCATCTGTATGAGGCTGAAAACGGCGTAATTCAGCATGTCGAAATAGTTGCCGTCGGAGCCTTCGGATACGAGTGTTTTCTCGTCGTGTGCGGCAATAGATTTATTACGGTTGATTTTTGTCAGAATGATGTCGGTAAGCGATGTGGAGGCCATGTCGCGCCAAGCTTCGCCGTAATCGTGATTTTTGTCGATCATCAATTTTTTGGCTTGCGACAAATATTTGTCGTAGAGTTCCAACGCACGTTCGCGTGTCATGTCCACCGCATCGGCGTAATGGCATTCCAATTGGATGAGCCCGATGATGGAATAGTTGACTATGGCCATCAGTTCGCCTTTGATGCTGTCGCCAATGCGATTTTCGCCCGTTGTTTCGATAGTGCGTATACGTTTGGCCTTGATGAAAAGTTGGTCGTTTACTGTTTGTGGGCGCATGATGCGCCATGCAGGGCCGTAGTCCTTCATCTTTAGGATGAAGATTTCGCGGCATTCCGCCACTATCTGGTCGAATTGTTCTTCGGTTTTGGTCATGGTCGCTTATTTTTGATTGACGGCGTAGAGTTTCGAATCGGCTATGGCTTCGACCACATTGACGATGTAGTCGCCCATCTTTTCGCATTCCACAATCATGTCCATATAGAGCACGCTGGTAGCGTACGGATATTTGCCATCGTTCACGTCGAGCACGTTTTGGGTTTTCAGTTGATTGCGGAAATTGTTGATTTCGTTTTCGAGGTTTTGGGTTTTGTTGACGTCGGTTATTTTAATTGGCGTCGATTCGAGTGCTACAATCATTTGCGCAATAGCGCTGTCCACCAAGTTGAACATCAACTCTATATTGTCGTTTACTTCGTTGGTGAATGTTACGTTGTTGTCGTAGCGATGCTGTATGGTGCGTGCGAGGTTGTAGCAACTGTCGGCTACGCTCTCTATTTCGGAAATGATGCGCAGTTTCGATTGTATTTGGTGTTTCGATTCGTCGCTCAAGCGGCCGTTCGACACATTCATCAGGTAAGTGGCGATTTCTACTTCCATGCGGTCGCTGATATTTTCGTATTTCTGTATGCGCGAGAATTTTTTGACAAATTCGGCTTCGACGGTTTCGTGGTAGAGGTCGCGCACTTGGCCAAACATACGTTGTGTGCGTTGGCTGTAAAGCACTATCTCTTTATGTGCTTGCACTATCGACAACTCGGCCGTCGAGAGCATACCGGTCGAAATAAATGTCAGATGTGATTCTTCTTGTTCTTCGTCCGACGGTTTGCTCGGAATCAACTTGGTAACGATGAAGACGTAGGCTTTCGTAAACCAAATCATGATGGAGATGTTGATGAGGTTGAATACCGTGTGGAACATCGACAGACCGAACGACACATAGTATTGCATCGCCGAAAACTGTTCGCTCAAAGCCTGATTGTCGGGGTTTGTCAGGTCTAAGGTTTTGTCATTCAGTTGGTTGATTATTGCAGGGTCGGCTGTGCTGATGTAGTCGGCCAGCGCGTTCGGGTCGCCGGTGATGGCGGTCGAAATCCACACTATCAGGCGGACAAACGGATAGTAGAGCACAAGTGTCCAGATGGAGCCCAACAAGTTGAACAGCAGGTGGCCGGCGGCGGCGCGTTTTGCCCAAATGTTACCCGACACCGATGCGATGAGCGGCGTGATGCAGGTACCGATGTTACCGCCCAGCACCAAGGCGGCGGCAATGTCGAACGAAATCCAACCTTTGCTGCACATGATGAGCGCGATGGCAAACGTGGCGCTCGAGGCTTGCACAATCATGGTGAGTACCATGCCCACAAGGGCAAAAATCAGTATCGACCAATAGCCGAGTTGCGTGTACTGTTGCAGCACGGCGAATACTTCGGGATTGGCTTGCAGGTCGGGCACCGAGTGGTTCAGGTAGTCCAAACCCAAAAACAGCAACGCAAAGCCGATGAGAAACTCGCCCCAACTCTTGTAGATGTTTTTGTGCAGAAACAACAACGGCACGCCGAATCCGATGAGCGGAATGGCAAATGCCGAAATGTTGATTTTGAACCCGAACAGCGCGATAATCCATGCCGTGAGCGTTGTGCCGACGTTGGCACCCATGATGACGGCCATCGATTGTCCGAGCGACAGCAAGCCCGCGTTTACGAAACTGACAATCATCACCGTCGTGGCCGACGAACTCTGAATGAGCGCCGTGATGAAAATACCTGTCAGTGCACCGAGCAGGCGGTTGTTGGTCATCATGGCCAAAATGTGGCGCAATTTGTCGCCTGCGGCTTTTTGTAGGCCTTCGCTCATCAGTTTCATGCCGTACAAAAACATGCCGACCGACCCGATGAGCGTCAAAATTTCTAATACTCCGAATTGCATAAAGGTGAAGTTTGGTGTCTGCTGCCAGCATCGACACAAGCCCTCGAAACTTGTGTGTGTTGCGCATGCGCCGTGCGTTGCAAACGTTACAGATTACTAAATTTATTTTTGCGTTGCAAATTTACTCAAAATAATTTATCAGACCGCTATTTTTTTGACAAAAAATGTCTATTTTTACACACTGAAAACCGGATGGCTTCAACAAAATGTTAATGTGTTGAAAATCAGTGTTTTTGATTGAAATCTAAAAACCTAATCATATCTATTCGCACAGCAAAATGGAACACACCGTACAAATTTTTTGCAAAAATGACCATCAATTCCACACCTATCGTTGTGGTTTGTCGCTACTCGATGTGTATCGCGACTTGAACATTCGGTTGAAGTATCCCGTGTTGGCAGCGCGGGTCAACTACAAGGCCGAAGACCTGAATTTTGCCGTGTATAAACCGAAAGACATCGAGTTTATCGATGCCAGCACGCCGTCGGGCTATCGGGTGTACACGCGATCGATTAGTTGTATCATGGCCAAAGCCCTCAACGACATCGACCCCAAGGCCACACTGCGCATCGAGCACCCCATTTGCCGCGGCTATTATTGCTGCATCAACGGGCGCAACGAGGTGGTGTCGAACGAAACCATCGCCAAACTGAAACAACGCATGCGCGAAATCATCGATGCCGACCTGCCCATCGTGTCCGAAGAGCGACAGACGCCCGCCGTCATCGAAATGTTCCGCCAGCGCGGCGAGATGGACAAGGTGATTCTGCTCGAAACGCTGGGCATTCCGTATGCACGATTTGTGCGCATCGGCGATTTTGTCGATTATTACAACGGTGTGTTGGTGCCATCGACAGGCTATGTGCAACTGTTCGACTTGGAACCCTACAAAAACGGCATTTTGCTGCGTGTGCCCGACCGCCGGCAGCCCGACCGCCTCGCCGAGTACGAAGACCAATCGAAAATGTTCGACGTGTTCGACGAATTTGTAACGTGGAACAAACAGATGGGATTCAGCAACGTGGGCGACTTCAACGTCGAAGCGCAACGCAAAACCAGCAATATATATAATGTGGTGAAAATAGCCGAAGCGTTGCAGGAACGCAAAATCGTGCAAATAGCCGACATGATTCACGCACGGCAGCCGCACAGCCGCTTTGTGATGATTTCGGGACCGTCGTCGAGCGGTAAAACCACATTCAGTAAACGTTTGTCGGTACAACTGATGGTGGCCGGACTCAAACCGATAGTGCTTTCGTTGGACAACTATTTCGTCAATCGCGAAGACACGCCGCGCGACGAAAACGGCGAGTGGGATTTCGAACACATTCACGCTGTCGATTTGGAACTGTTGAACAAACAGTTGGCGCAAATGTTGCGTGGCGAGGAGGTGGAAATACCATTCTTCAATTTCGAGGACGGCAAACGCTATTTTCGTGGCGACAAAATTTGTCTGAAACCCGAAAACGTACTCATCATCGAAGGCATACACGCCTTGAATCCCGAACTGACAACCGCCATTCCGCGCGAAGCGATGTTCAAAATCTACGTCTCGACACTGACAACCATTTCGCTCGACAACCACAATTGGATACCAACCACCGACACGCGTCTGTTGCGGCGCATCGTGCGCGACTATCGCTACCGCAACTATTCGGCACGCGAAACCATCGCTCGGGCGCCAAGTGTACGACGCGGCGAAGAACGGTGGATTTTCCCCTTCCAAGAACAAGCCGACGTGATGTTCAATTCGGCACTGTTGTTTGAGTTGGCTGTGCTGAAACGTCATGCCGAACCCATTTTGTCCGAAGTGCCGCAGTCGTGCGAAGAGTACACCGAAGCACACCGATTGCTCAAGTTTTTGAAATACTTCACACCTATTCACGACCGCGAAATTCCGCCTACGTCGTTGTTGCGCGAATTTTTGGGCGGCAGTAGTTTTAGATATTGATGCGTATGAAAAAGAGATTGTTGCTGATAGTCGCCTTGTGCTGTACCGCTGTGGCGTCAAACGCTACCGAACCGACTTTGTTCGAGGCTTTGGCTGCGCCCGACTCGCTCACCGGAGCCAACGTCGTGGTGTACCAAGATTCGATAATGCGCGCTGCACTCGAAGCGCAACAAGTGCGTGGTACGGAAACCACTATACGGGGATTTCGCGTACAACTGTTCTCGAGCAACAATGCGCGTACCGCACGCGATGCCGCCTTCAAGGTCGAAAAAACAATTCGCGAAAAATTGCCGCACATGGCTGTGTATGTAACCTATACATCGCCATTCTGGCGCGTACGCGTGGGCAACTGCACCACACACGACGAAGCGCAACGCCTGCGACAATACCTGATAGAACAACTGCCGGGCTTGGCAACCGAAACGTACATCGTGCCCGACCAGATTTTGCTTAATCAATAAAATTGCCATGAACAAGACGGAAGAAATAGCCGAACATTACCGCCAAATAATCCGTTTGCTTGGCGAAGACACCCACCGCGAAGGCCTGCTGAAAACGCCACAGCGTGTGGCCAAAGCCATGCAGTTCATGACACAGGGCTACGACCAAAATCCCGAAGAGGTGTTGCGCAGTGCCATGTTCCACGAGGAATACCGCCAAATGGTGGTGGTCAAGGACATCGAATTCTTTTCGATGTGCGAACACCACATGCTGCCATTTTTCGGTAAAGCGCACGTGGCCTACATACCCAAAAATACCATTACGGGATTGAGCAAAATAGCCCGTGTAGTCGATATTTATGCGCACCGCCTACAGTTGCAGGAACGCCTGACCACGCAGATAAAGGAGTGCATACAAAGCACGCTCGACCCGCTTGGCGTGATGGTGGTGATAGAAGCGCAACACATGTGCATGCAGATGCGCGGCGTGCAAAAACAACACTCCGTAACCACCACGTCCGATTTTACGGGAGCGTTCAACAGTGCCAAGACGCGCGAGGAATTTTTTCAACTCATACGCAGTTAATCGCGGAAATATGGTTTTTACCGACCATCAACGGACAGACAACTAAAAAATCTGTCCGTTTTTTTATTGGGCAAACCACACTTTTTTTGTATCTTTGCCGACGATGTTGCAAGCGTGCAACCACATTTTATTGTTTAACTAAGCATTAGCTATTATTTCGCGTTCGCCAGAAATCTCACAACTAATTGAACTACTGAAATAATAAGTTAGGTTTATTCACCAACTTACTCTAAGAATAAAAAGCAATGCTCACGTCAATGACGTGGGTTATCTTATTAGAGTAAAGGTGGTGAGATACCTTGGCGAACATAAGAAACCTGCGTTTTTTATGTTTGCGTGGATTGATAGTGATGCACAAAACTATCAATCTTTATGGCCGGAAATAAAACTTTATCTAATGCGAAAGATGCAAAAAATGACGAATTTTATACGCAACTTGAGGACATCGAAAAGGAGTTGAAACACTATCGGGAACACTTCAACGGCAAAACGGTGTTCTGCAACTGCGACGACCCGTACGAAAGTAACTTTTTCAAGTATTTTGCGATGAATTTCAACGTATTGGGTTTGAAAAAACTGATTGCCACCTGCTACAACGGCTCGCCCGTGCAGGGCAACGAACTGCTGCTGCAATTCGACCTCGATGCGCCCGACGAACCACGCAAAGTGGCACACAAAATCGAAATCACCGAAGTGAAAGACGCCAACGGCGATGGAGCAGTCGATTTGTCGGATGTGCGCTACTTGTTGCAAAACGACAAAAACGTCATCTCCATATTCAAAGG
Organism: Paludibacteraceae bacterium; assembly: GCA_051870755.1. Taxonomy (GTDB): domain Bacteria; phylum Bacteroidota; class Bacteroidia; order Bacteroidales; family Paludibacteraceae; genus W0P28-013. Next base: position 104,549 of record JBJECE010000029.1, read on the forward strand.
CAATGGCGATTTCCGTTCGCCCGAATGCGTGGAACTGCTCAAAGAGGCCGATATTGTGGTTACCAATCCACCTTTTTCGCTCTTCAGAGAATATGTAGCTCAACTCATTGAATATCAGAAAAAATTCTTGATTATAGGAAATGTAAATGCTATTACTTATAAGGAAATCTTTCCTTTAATAAAAGATAATTGTTTATGGTTCGGAGCAAGTATTCATAGCGGTGATAGAGAATTTCAAGTGCCAGAAAGTTATCCTTTAAATGCCGCAGGTTATCGTATAGATGAGCAAGGGAGAAGATATATTCGTGTAAAAGGGGTACGTTGGTTTACAAATTTGGATTACAAAAAACGACACGAAGATTTGATTTTGTACAAATCCTATAATCCTAAAGAATATCCAAAATATGACAATTACGATGGTATTAATGTAAATAAAACTGCAGATATTCCTTGCGATTACGACGGAGCAATGGGTGTTCCTATCACATTTTTGGATAAATACAATCCTGAACAATTTGAAATCATCGGTTTAGGAATATCAAATTCAGGTATAGAATGTGGAGTAAAACCTTATAAACCAGAACATAAGAAGTATAGAAAAGAAATTCAAAAAAGAGGAGCCGTAGATGGAGATTTATATATGATGAAAAATGGAATAGTTGATGTTCCTTATGCTCGCATTTTAATCCGCAAAATCAAGAAATAATAACGAAAAATTTTGTATTTTTGCACAAACGATAAAATATATTATTTATGGATAAAAATGACGAACAGATTTTGTTAGGGTTGGCAGCATTAGGTATTACCTTTTTGTTGGTAAAAGGCAAGAAACCGGTTAGGAAAGACGAAGAACAAGAAATTGAAATCGGAGCACTACCTGTTGGATATAAACGTGTAGGAAGAATTAAAATGACGGTTGCTCGCAAAGCAAAAATCAAAGCAGGAGATATTGTTGTACATCCTAACTATATACGACATATAGAACTTGCTCATGCAAAAGAATTGGAATCTTTGGGAATTTCAGCAGTCGATTACATTTCAATAATTGCTAATAATTTTACCCAAATCAGAAAGGGCAGCGGCGATTCTATTCTTTTAGTTGTGAAAAACAACCACAAAAATGATGTTTTAGCATTGCAATTAACGCCATTAATAGACGATAAGGGAAAAGAATTATGGGAAATCCATACATCTCAACCACGAAATAAATTCAGCCAAAATCAAACCGTTTTATGGGAGAAATAGAAATTTATTTTGAAATCGGCACATTGCCCGAATCGGTAACGGCGGAGGCAGGTATCGAAAATTTGCCGGTTCTGATGAAATACGAATACAATCAATCAATCCGCAATGGCCAGATATACAAAGAGTTGCAAAAACGCGAGAGTGATTATATTTATTTGGAGGAATCGTATTTCGCCGAGTTTGTCGACTATCCGCATCAGATACGCAAAAGCAAAAACAATTCTTTGCTTCTTGTGCGGTCGTATGCGGGTTATTATTCGGACGGTCGAAAACACGATGCCGAATCGTATGCCCTGCGTATTGTCAAAACAACCGACGACAAGAACAAACCCTGTTGGGAAGCGATAGAATTTGATATCAATTACACTGCCAAACAGAACGATACACTTTTGTGGCAAACAAAATAGACCTATCATGAACATCAGATTACAGGAAATCACTATTCGCGAATTGATACAGAATTACGCCGATAATCAGGAAAATGGAGTGAAAGCCTACGGCGGACTATTGGATGTGCGCCCTCCCTACCAGCGCGAATTTGTCTATGGCGACAAAGAACGCATGGCCGTCATCGACACCGTCATGCAAGGCTTCCCGCTCAATGTGATGTATTGGGCTGTGCGCGACGACGGCACTTACGAAATCATCGACGGGCAACAGCGTACCATCAGCATTTGTCAGTATGTGAAGGGAGATTTTGCCTATATGTTCCGCTATTTTCACAACTTGACGCAAGATGAGCAACAAAAAATACTCGACTACAAACTGATGGTCTATTTCTGCGAAGGCACTGACAGCGAGAAACTTAAATGGTTCGAAACCATCAACATTGCCGGCAAGGAACTCACCAAGCAGGAACTCCGTAACGCCGTCTATTCGGGCAGTTGGGTGAGCGATGCCAAACGCTATTTCAGCAAAAACGGCTGTGTGGCGTACCAAATCGGTGGTAAATATCTGAACGGCTCGGCCATTCGGCAAGAGTACCTCGAAACGGCCATTGCATGGCTTTCGAAAGGCAACATCGAGGTCTATATGAGCGAGCATCAGCACGACAAAAATGCGTTGGCTTTGTGGCAATATTTCCAGAGCGTCATCACGTGGGTCGAAGGTACGTTTGTGCATACGCCGGAGCGCCAACGCATCATGAAAGGCGTCGATTGGGGCGAACTTTACGATGTGTATCACGCGCAAGTGATTGACACAAAGGCGATAGAAGATGAAATACGGCGTCTGATTCTCGACGACGACGTTACGAACAAGAAAGGCATTTTTGCATACGTGCTGACACGCAAGGAGAAGCATTTGAACATTCGCGCTTTCAGCGAAGCACAAAAATTGGCTGCCTACGAACGTCAGCAAGGCGTGTGTGCCGAATGTGGCGGGCATTTCGAATTGTCGCAGATGGAAGCCGACCACATCACACCATGGCACGCCGGCGGTCGCACCATTGCCAACAACTGCCAAATGCTTTGTCGCGAATGCAACAGGCGCAAGTCGGGCAAATAACCGCTATCGGCTGCCCAAAAAGATGAACAGCATACCGAGCAATACGAGCAGCAAATCGATGGCTTTGGCACGCAAATTGCGCTCTTTGAAGTAGAACGCGCCCAGCGTGAACGACACCGCTACACTCGACCGCCGCACCAACGACACGATGGCAATCATCGAGGCACTGTCGGCCAAAGCAAAGTAGTAGAAAAAGTCGGCGGCCGTGAGGAAAACCGAAATCAACGGTATAGCCCACGACCAATGAAAAGGTGTGGTTTGTCGCCGTTTAGGAAACCAAATGGTGAGCAATATCACACACATGATGAGCAGTTGGTAGTAGTTGTACCACACTTGCGTGTTCATGCGGTCTATTTGCGTCATTATCCATTTGTCGTACAGGCCGCTCACCGTACCCATCGCGATGCTGCACACCATGAGCCACACCCAACGGTTGTGCGCAAAATTGACGCCTTCGCGCTTGCTCGATTGCGACAGCATGAAAAACGACACGATGGCGATGGCCACGCCTATCCACTGATAGAGGTTGAGCCGTTCGCCGAACACCACGAGCGCGCCCACAAGCGTGAGTATCGGTTGCGTGGCTTTGATGGGCGATGCGATGGTGATGGGCAGATGTTTCAGCGCGTAGTAGGCCGTCATCCACGACGACAGCACAATGGCCGCTTTCAGCAACAGCAAGGCGTGCTGGCGCAGTGTGAGTGGCGGCATGTGGAATATGGTGCCGGCGGTCAGCTCGGGCGCTGCAAACGACAGCACCATCAGCGGCAGAAAAATGACGCAGCAAAACACCACGTTCAGAAACAGCACAGGAATGACGGCGTTGTCGGAGAGCGAAATCTTCTTGAATACATCGTACACGCCCAGCAGCGCGGCCGACAGAAAAGCAAACAGAATCCACATGGTTTGGTGCGACTAAAACAAGAGGCCACCTTGTGCAGGTGAACCTCTTGTGTGTGATTGACGATGAGAGAGCCTTAATCTTTTGTGGCGTCTTCGAGTTTACGCATCATGGCAAACATAAAGATGGCCGAAATCAGGCAGAGCGCAATGAATACGACCCAAACGCTCCACACCGGCAGCGTGCCCCACAGGTAACCGCCTACCGACACCAAGAAGTTGCCAAGCGCGGTGGCCACAAACCAGCCGCCCATCATCATGCCTTTGTATTTCGGCGGTGCCACTTTCGACACAAACGAAATGCCCATCGGCGAGAGCAACAATTCACCGAATGTCAATACCAAATAGGTAACTATCAGCACGTTGGAATCGACAAATGTCTTGCTGCCATCGGCTGCGGCGGCTTGCTCGGCCGGCGACAGCAGTCCGATGCTGCACACCGCCATGACGGCGTATGCGGCCGCAGCCACAAGCATACCGTAGGCAATTTTGCGCGGTGCCGACGGCTCTTTGCCGCGTTTGGCCAAAGCACCGAAAATGGCCATGCTCACGGGCGTGAGTGCAACTACATAGAACGGGTTGAATTGTTGGAAAATAGGTGCCGAAATGGCTACACTATCCGGTCGGTTGAAAAATTTGTAGGCCAGCAGACCGATGGCTGCCACTCCAATGCCGCCCCAAATGCCTTTTGCTTTGGCACTGCTATCGCCGAATATGCCAAACAAGGCATATACCAACACGGCCACTGCCACCAAGTTGATAATGTCGAACGCCATGGTTTGTACACCCGTCGAGATGGGATTTACAAATTCGTCGGCAAAGTAGGTCAATGTCAGGCCGTTTTGGTGGAACGCCATCCAGAAGAAGATGACCACGGCAAATACCAAACAGAGTGCCACGATGCGTTTCTTGGTTTGTTCGGGCGTGAGTTCCGCCACTTGGGTGCCGGTGGTTGCTTGTTGTTTCACGGTGCATTCTACATGTTTGAACCACGGACGGCAAGCGTAGTAAATCACTATCGACAAAATCAGCGATGCGCAAGCCACGGCAAAAGCAAAGTGGTACGAGTCGTTGACACTTGTGCCAAGAGTTGTTTGCGCCCATTCCATAATTTTGACAGCCGCCGTAGGAGCGAACATGGCGCCGATGTTGATGGCCATATAGAACAGACTGAATGCGGCATCGCGTTTGTCGGCATAGCGCGGGTCGTCGTACAAGTTGCCAACCATCACTTGCAGGTTGCCTTTGAACAGACCTGTACCCAACGAAATGAGCAATAACGCCACAATCATGAAAATCATAGGCGCTACGATGCTGCCATTGTCGATGCCACCAATCGGGATGGCCAACAATACATAGCCCAAAAACATGATGAGAATGCCGATAGTTACACATTTGCCATAACCGATTTTGTCGGCAATGATGCCACCCACCAACGGCAAAAAATAAACTAAAGCCAAAAACGTGGAGTAAATGGCGCCTGCAGCCGACGCCGAAAGACCAAAGTTGGCACGCAAAAACAGCGCAAACACCGCTAACATGGTGTAGTAGCCAAAGCGCTCGCCCGTGTTGGCCAGCGCAAGAGCGTAAAGCCCTTTAGGTTGATTTTTGAACATACAATTCTTTGTTTAATAGGTTAATACTGAGTGTTTTATTTGCGAAACGTGAAATATTTTTGCGAAAAATAACTGAACACCGTCGCCACAATGGTGGTGAGTATGTTCGACGGCGTGGGATACCAACCGCACACCTCGACAAACAGTTTCAAGCAGCCGTAGTTGATGAAAATGCACGCCACCACCACCAGCAGATAGCGGAACAGTTGCGTGCGGCGCATCAGGCGCGACCCCGAAAAACTGATGTGGCGGTTGAGCCAAAAACCCGTCAGAAAAATGATCGGAAACTTGAACACAAACGCGGCAATGTGCGGCGTGAACGCCACAAAACCCAAATCGACCACCTCGGCATGGAATGCGTAGTGATACAGCAGATAGTACAGCACCCAATCGAGCACCATGTTCGATGCGCCGGCAAAACCGTAGCGAAAAAAATCCTGCGGCACAAGGCGCGCAAACGGCTTGTAGCACACATCGACAACCGCCAAAATGGCTTTCTGCACTATTTTTTCGAGTTTCGTCATGCGATATTGTCGGAATCGGGTAGAAAATTTTTGTGTTTTGAAAAATTTTATCTATTTTTGCACCATCCAAAATTTGCGCCGCAAAGTTAGCAAAAATTTCTTTAATTTTCAGACGTAAATCAGCAAAAATGCCCGACGACCCGCTTTTAGATGACATTAGTAAGAGCAAAAAAGCATTTGGGACAGCACTTCCTCACGGATTTGTCCGTTGCCCGGCGCATTGCCGACAGTTTGCCGGCCGACTGCACTTTGCCCATACTTGAGGTCGGCCCGGGCATGGGCGTGCTCAGCCAATTTGTCGTCGAAAAGCCCAACCGCTTTACGGCTGTCGAAATCGATAGCGAATCGGTGGAATATCTGCGCCAACACCTGCCGGCGCTCGATGTCGTCGAGGGCGATTTTCTGAAAATGAACCTCGACAGCCTGTTCGAAGGAGCAAAATTTGCCGTTATCGGCAATTTTCCGTACAACATTTCAAGTCAAATATTTTTTCGCGTGCTCGACCATCGCGACCGCATTCCGTGTGTAGTGGGCATGGTGCAGAAAGAGGTGGCCGAACGCATCGCATCGCCGCACGGCAACAAGGTGTACGGCATCACCAGCGTGTTGTTGCAGGCATTCTACGACATCGAATATCTGTTCACGGTGCCGGAACATGTGTTCGACCCTCCGCCCAAGGTGAAATCGGCTGTCATTCGCCTGACACGCAACAACACCGAGCGGCTTGCCTGCGACGAAAAACTGTTTGTGCGTGTGGTGAAGACAGCCTTCAACCAACGACGAAAAACGCTCCGCAATTCGCTGAAACCGATGCTGCAAGGTGTGGCGTGCGCGGAGCCGATATTCGACAAGCGTCCCGAACAACTGAGTGTTGCCGACTTCGTGGCGCTGACAAATCTAATGGCAACCAAAATGGACGTTTAACCTAAGGTACGGATTTCGCGACGGAATGCGTATCGTAAAAAACGAAAAAACATGTCAGAAATCCGTTTGTTCTATCGCGACAACAATCGCCTGAAAATATCGAAAGACATCGCTTCGCTGAAGCAGATTTCGCTAAACAATATTCTCTGGATAGACCTGAACGACGTGCCGGAAGATGCCGAGAGCGAACTCGAACAATTCCTCAAAATCTATATTCAGGAAGAGGAAGAGATGGAGGAGATCGAGATCAGTTCGCGCTACATCGAAACCGAGGACACGCTTGTGGCCAATTCGCGATTCCTGCTCGACAATTACGAAGAGGAACCCATCTCGTTCATCGTCAAAAACAACATTTTGGTGTCGGTGCGCAGCCAGGAGTTGCGCTCGTTCAACGAGACGGTGAAAAAAATGTTTGCCAATCCGCGCAACTATCCCAACGGCTATTACATTTTGGTGGCGCTGCTCGAAACGCGTGTCGAATACGATGCCGACATGATAGAGGACATGACGCGCGAAATAACCAAACTGAGTAATCAACTGAAAACCGACGACGATGTGAGCGACGACATACTGATAGCCATCAAAGAGATGCAGGAGAAAACGATGCTCATCCGCGAAAACATTGTCGATAAGCAGCGCGTCTGCTCCAATATGCTCAAGAGCGAACTGTTCCCCGGTGAGGCCAAAGTGAAACTGAACATCATCATCAAGGACATCAATTCGCTGTTCGAACACACACGCTTTTCGTTCGACCGTTTGGAATACTTGCAGGACACCTTCTTGGGCTTGGTCAATATTCAGCAGAACAAAATCATCAAGATTTTTACCATCGTCAGTGTCATATTCCTGCCGCCGACGCTGATAGCCAGCATGTACGGCATGAACTTCGACGTGATGCCCGAGTTGCATTGGCAATATGGTTATTTGTGGGCTATCGGGCTGATGATTGTGTTTGTGGCCGGCATTCTGTGGTACTTCAAACACAAAAAGTGGCTCTGAATTTAGTGAGCAGTGAGAAATGAGTAGTGAGAAATGTAGGGACGTCGCGTGCGGCGTCCGAAACAGAGAACATAGATTTTTATCCCTACTATTTTTGACGCGGCATGCCGCGTCCCTACATTAAAGCCTTAAACTTTCAAACTTTACACTTTTGCACTATTTCATTTTGCACTTTGCACTATTTTTACTACCTTTGCACCTACAAACAGACAATGCGTTACCCTCCTCCGAGTATTTTTCGGGGGGGGGTAATTAGTTGATTATCAGTAATATAAAATAAAGGATAAATGATAAATGATAAAGAACAAATGACAAAGAATAGAGATTTTTTTTGAAACGCTTAAACATTAAACTTTTAATAACTTAAAAAATTACAATTATGAGAAAATTTACTCTCTTGATGGCCGCCTTGCTGTGTGGCGCATGGTGCGCTACGGCGCAAAACACCGAGAACGGCCACGAATACGTTGATCTCGACCTGCCGAGTGGCCTGAAATGGGCAACCTGCAACGTAGGTGCCACTGCGCCCGAAGAGTACGGCAACTACTACGCTTGGGGCGAAACCGCAACGAAGACGACTTACAATGGGACTACCTATTTTGATACAACCGACGGTGGTAGTACTTTTACTGAATACACCGCTGGTGGCAAAACGGTGCTCGACCTTGAAGATGATGCCGCACATGCCAATTGGGGCGGCGCATGGCGTATGCCCACCAGAGAGGAAATAAACGAGTTGCTAACAAAATGTACATGGACTTATATCACCACTTACAACGACAAAAGCGTGAAAGGTTATGTGGTTACGAGCCAAACCAACGGCAATAGCATATTTCTGCCGGCGGCCGGTTATCAACAAACTCAAAGTAGTGTTTTGATGGGCGGTAGTATAGGGCAATATTGGACAAGTAATCTTTATACGGCATCCGAATCAAGAGCATGGGTGTTGTTGTTTAATAAATCGAATAACATTCTTAAAGAAGACGTAGGTTACCGCTATACAGGCCGCCCTGTGCGTGCGGTGTGTGTGCCGGGAAGCGGCAGCACTACGGCGTTGCAGTCGGCCACGGCCGCAGTAAATATTTACACCACAGCCGGCCGCATCGTGTGCGCGGGCGAGTTCCGCATCTACGACCTGCTCGGCCGCGACGTAACGCGCCTAAACGGCTCATTGTGTGGTGTTTATGTGGTCAAAACTGCTGATAGTGTCGTCAAGGTAGTGGTGAAATAATGTTGTAGGGACGTGGCGCGCCGCGTCCCTACAATTAGGAATGCGGAGTGAGGAGTTTTTTCTTGCTCCGCGTTTTGTTTTATTACCCCTAAATCTGAAGTGCCCCCAAAA
>JBJECE010000030.1:0-1649 GCA_051870755.1 Paludibacteraceae bacterium
AAAGTTACTATGTTTGCAGTGGGAATGTGGTTTGGGGTTGGAGATGGCGTTGAGTGTGGACGCTCGACGGGGCTCTGCCCCTTGCCGCTGGGCGTTCCCCGGTGTGTTATTCATAATAAAAAAATGTTGGAACGAAATTTTTGGTAATTTTGAAAAAAAAATAATATTAACCACCAAAACCATTCCAACAATGCAAAGGAACAAAAAAACTTTCAAAGGACAAAACATCTACATCGGAATTGATGTCCACAAGAAAAACTGGCAGGTTGCCGTGATCACAGAGAGTGGCTACACCGAACGCCTCTCCATCGCGGCAGACGCCAAGGCGCTCTTTAAATTTTTGAAGTCACATTACCCGGAGGGGAACTACCGGGCGGTGTATGAGTCGGGCTTCAGCGGTTTTGCCACCCACTACGCGCTCACGGAGTTGGGTGTTAGCTGTGTGGTGGCGCATGCCGCCGACATTCCGTCGTCACAGTATGAGCAGACGATGAAGAGCGACCGCATCGACGCCGAGAAGCTGGCGAGGGCGCTACGTGCCGGCCTGATCAGGGGAATCTATGTGCGCCCGAAGGACAACCTTGACGACAGGGGCTTGCTGCGCATCCGCAAGACCATACAGATACAGGTCGGCGGCTACAAGACGCGCATCAAGCACCTGCTCCACAGCAACGGCGTGGAGTTGCCCGAGCGCTTCTCAAAGTCGGGCACGCACTGGTCGAGGCCGTTCATCGCCTGGCTGAGGAAGGACGTGAGGCTACTGTCTGACACCCGGAGGTCGCTCGAGCTGATGCTGTTGCAGGTTGAGACCCTGCGCGCCAACCTGCTCGAGGCCACCCGCAGGGTCAGGGCCTTGAGCAGGACCGACCGCTACCGGGAGGACTGCGCCCTGCTGATGGGGATCCCCGGCATCGGCCTCATCGTGGCGATGACCATCCTCACCGAGGTGTGCGACATCGGCCGTTTCGGCAACGAGCGGATGTTCGCGTCCTATCTCGGGCTCGTGCCCACGAGCCACAGCAGCGGCGAGAGGGTGTCGCACGGCGAGATGACCTTCCGCGGCAACAAGCACATCGGCCCGCTGCTGGTCGAGTCCTCGTGGGTGCTCATCGCGCGCGACCGGGAGCTGGGAAGAATGTACACCGAGTACAGGTGGCGCATGGTCGGGCAGAAGGCCATCATAAAAATAGCGAGAAAGCTCTCCAACATCATATTCGCAGTGCTCAAGACGAGAAAGGCATATGAACCATACAGAAGAGATGAGTGACAACATATGAACCATACAGAAGGAATATGTGACAAATGCAGAGCACACCTATTAGGCGACCTCTATCAAGACGACTCCTAGGGACGGACTGGATGCGCCTCCACATTAGCGGTGGGGGTGACATCTCTCAAAAGATTGTTGCGTCTTGCCTATATTTCTGAAGAAGTAAATTGAGGCGCAGACATGCGCTGCGACCTCTTATAGAAGTTTGTCTAATAGGTTTTTTCGCTCTCGCGTTTTCCTGCGCAAAACGTGCAGGACGATAACTTATTGCGCTGTCACGCAACATGATAGGCGGACAAGGAAACACCTATCCTATTGCTCTTCAAAATGTTAAATAAATATTAAATTACCAAAATCCCTTGGTTTACAACATAGAAGA
>JBJECE010000031.1:0-112451 GCA_051870755.1 Paludibacteraceae bacterium
TGTTTTGCAGCGTAGGGAGCGTGCGTTGCCGCATCTTGAGGTTCTTCTCAAGCGCTTGCAAGGATGTTTTATTATATTGAAATGTTATTGCCATGCCATTTCGGTTTTACGCAAACAACTATTTGTTTGCCCAATATTTATCTACGATTGCTTGCTTGATGTTGACCTCTTCGGGCTTGAAGTACTTCGCAAAGAGCGTCCATGCCACATCCAACATCTGCGTGGTGTTGATGTTCACATCGATAGCCAAAATCTCGCGCGAGTAGTCTTTTGCGAACGCAAGGCAACGCTCATCGTAGTCGGTCAGGTCGAAGCCGTTCTCCTTCTTGGTCTTTGCATTGGCGGCATCTGCATACAGACGAACAGCAGCGTTCATCACCTGCGGATGGTCTTCGCGCGTCTTCTTGCCGGCTACCAACTGTTTCAGACGCGAGAGCGAGCGGAACGGGTCAACGATGACCTTACCGATGTCGCTATCACGACGGAGGTACAACTGACCCTCGGTGATATAACCGGTGTTGTCGGGGATGGCGTGTGTGATGTCGCCGCCGGACAGCGTGGTTACGGCAATGATGGTGATAGAGCCGCCGCCTGCCTCCTCGGGGAACTGCACCGCCTTCTCGTAAATCTTCGCAAGGTCGGAATAGAGCGAACCGGGCATGGAGTCTTTGGAAGGAATTTGGTCCATACGGTTGCTCACGATAGCCAACGCATCGGCATAGAGCGTCATATCCGTTAAGAGGACAAGCACTTTCTCATGCTTCTGCACGGCGAAATACTCGGCAGCGCACAGCGCCATATCGGGGATAAGCAGACGCTCCACGGGCGGGTTCTCGGTGGTGTTCACGAAGGACACGATACGGTCGAGCACGCCGGCATTGGAGAACACGTTCTTGAAATAGAGGTAGTCGTCGTTGGTCAGACCCATACCGCCCAAGATAATCTTGTCGGCTTCGGCACGCAGTGCCACGTTTGCCATCACTTGGTTGTACGGTTGGTCGGGGTCAGCGAAGAAAGGAATCTTCTGTCCGGACACGAGGGTGTTGTTCAAGTCAATACCTGCTATACCGGTAGCAATCAGTTCGCTCGGTTGCTTACGGCGCACGGGGTTCACACTCGGACCGCCAATCTCCACTTCCTCACCTTCCACAGCCGGTCCGCCGTCGATAGGCTCGCCGTAGGCGTTGAAGAAGCGTCCTGCCAACTGCTCACTCACCTTGAGCGACGGCGCCTTGCCGAGGAACACCACCTCCGCATTGGTAGGGATACCCTCCGTGCCTTGGAACACCTGCAAGGTTACCTCATCGCCCATAATCTTAACGACCTGAGCCAGTTTGCCATTCACGGTAGCGAGTTCATCGTTACCCACCCCTTCGGCTTTCAGCGAGCAAGTCGCCTTGGTGATAGCCGTAATCTTGGTGTAAATCTTTTGAAATGCCTTTGCCATATGTCTTTTACTATTATTTACTATTATTTCCTTAAATAAATTAGTCGTTTTGTTCGTAATAATAGGACTGCTCCACGCCTTTGAACAGCAGTTCGCGGTCATTCAATCGGTCGGTCAGGTGCGCTTGCAGGAGGAAACGAAGTTCTAAATCGTTAATCGGACTGCGCTCCATGGCTTGCAGATACGCGTCTTTGTCCACAAACTGCCAATCCACAACCTTCCCAAGAGAGCGTTTTAACATCAAATCCAGCCAAATCCGCGTTGCTCTGCCATTGCCTTCCATAAACGGGTGTGCCACATTCATCTCCACATACTTAGCAATAATTTCTTGGAAGGAACTTTCCGGCATCTTTTCTATCACCTCCAACGCCGGTCGCAGGTACATACAATTGGCAAATCGAAAGCCTCCCTTCGAGATGTTTCGCTCACGAATAGTGCCCGCCTTTCCGTATCGTTTTTCCCACTCTTCAATCCCTCCGAACAGACAAGCGTGTATCTGCTGCAGACCGCGGGTGGTTCCCACCTCCAGCCTATCTATCTCGCCCGATTCAAACAACCGCCGAGCACGCTGCAAACTCTGTTCATCTACCGTCATTCCCGCTTGTGTTCTAAGTGTTCATTCTTCCTATCCCTCATCCTCACAGACGAGGGATAGGAAGAATGCGCTTATCCTTTTATTTGTTTTTCTGCTAATAAGTTATTCAGTTTCTGTTGATAGTCTTCAAACTCGGCGGAGTGGAACTCGCTGTAGTTCATCTGCTTGCAGAGGTTGATGACGCGCTTGAAGTACTCGCTTACCTCCAAGAAGTTTTGGAAGTCGTAGTCGTGCTTGCAGATGTCCATCACCACGTTGAGCATATACTGCTGGCGGTCGAGCGGGCAAACGGCGTCAATCTTATCGAAAGCATCCTGCTGCAAGATAACGAAGTCAATCACCTCCGATTTCCAGAACTCCTCGTGGTAATCCACGGGCACACCGTCATCACCCAAGATGTTGATTTGCTCTTGAATCTCCTTACCGCGTTGCAGATAGGTCTTCATGTCGTTCACCTTCTCCAGCCACTTGTCGTCAATCAGTTTGCTGATATACTCCTCAAACTCGGGGTACTCGATGTACTTGGAATAGGAATCGATGGGGTTCACCGCCGGATAACGCTTGCGGTCGGCGCGCGCCTGCTCCAGTGCGTAGAAGCAGCGAGCAACCTTCTTCGTACCCTCCGTAACCGGCTCTTTCAGGTTACCACCCGCAGGCGATACCGTACCGAGGAACGTAACCGAACCCGTAGCACCGTTGTTCAGATATACATATCCCGCGCGAGCGTAGAAGGCACCGATGATAGCCGACAAGTCCATCGGGAAAGCATCCTGACCGGGCAACTCCTCCAAACGGTTGGACATCTCGCGCAATGCCTGTGCCCAGCGGCTGGTGGAGTCTGCCATCAGCAGCACACGCAGACCCATGGAGCGGTAGTACTCCGCGATGGTCATAGAGGTATAGACAGATGCCTCACGCGATGCCACCGGCATGTTCGATGTATTGGCAATGATGATGGTACGCTCCATCAACTTACGCCCCGTGTGCGGGTCTTCCAGTTCGGGGAACTCGGTGAAGGTCTCCACTACCTCGTTGGCACGCTCGCCGCAGGCTGCGATAATCACGATGTCTGCCTCGGCTTGCTTGGAGATAGCATGTTGGAGCACAGTCTTACCCGTACCAAAAGGACCGGGGATGAAGCCCGTACCGCCCTCGCAGATGGGGTTGGCGGTGTCGATAGTACGCACGCCGGTCTCTAATAGTTTGAAGGGACGCGGCTTGCTCTTGTAGGCGAGGATGGCTTTCTTCACAGGCCATTTCTGCACCATGGTAACCTCGTGGTCGTTGCCCTCGGCATCGGTCAGCACAGCGATGGTGTCCTCTATCTTGTACTCTCCGGCGGGCACAATGCTCTTCACGGTGTACTCACCCTCGAAGACGAAAGGCACCATGATTTTGTGGGGTTGGTGGTTCTCGTCCACTTCACCGAGCCATGCGGCAGCCTCCACCTTATCGCCCGGTTTGGCGATAGGCGCGAACTGCCAGAGTTTCTCTTTGTCGAGCGGGAAGTTGTACTCACCGCGCTTCAAGAACACACCCGTCAGTTTGTCCAAGTCGTTCTGCAAGCCGTCGTAGTTACGGCTCAGCAGACCGGGACCGAGCGTTACCTCGAGCATGTGTCCCGTGAACTCAACCAAGTTGCCCACTTTCAGTCCGCGGGTGGACTCAAACACCTGCGCATATACGTTGTCTCCGATGACCTTAATCACCTCTGCCATCAACTTGGTTTCTCCCACGGTGATGTAGCAGATTTCGTTTTGTGCGACAGGCCCATCTACCGTAACTATCACCAAGTTGGAGATGATACCTTTAACTTTTCCTGTTGTCATATCTTTGTACGATTCGATTTTACTTTAGCGTTAATTGCCGTCAACTTCTTACTTTTTAACATATAATTGCCGTGTAATTATTCATATAATTTTGCAATGAATAATTAATGTCTAATTACATGATAATTATATGTTACTTACTTTAGCGTTAATTGCCGTCAACTTCTTACTTTTTAACGTATAATTGCCGTGTAATTATTCACATAATTTTGCAAGGAATAATTAATGTTTAATTACATGATAATTATATGTTAAACCCCTGACGGCAATTATATGTTTAGTCTAATTTAATTCCTTTTTTCATGTCTGCGACGAGGGTGCGGAAGACTTGCTCGCCTTGCTCTACGGTCAGCAGCGACCAGCGGTTGAGCATCTCGGCTTGCAGGTAGTAGGCAAGAACGTTCTCGATAGAGAAGTCCACGAAGAGGGTCTTCTCCTCAAGCCATGAGAAGCGCAAGGCATCCATGCGTTTCTCGCGCTCCATGAGGTTCTCCACCTCTACGAGCGACATCACCTCCGGCAGGTTGTCCATCACGCCGCCTAATCCGAAGTCCTTGGCGGGCAGAGCTTTGCGCAGTATCTCTGCTACCTGATTATGCCCCACCACCGACTTACGCACATCGAAACCATGCTTGCGGCAGATAGTCGCCACCAGCACGTTGCACATATCCTGATTGAAGGCAAACCACGCGCGCACAAAACGGTTGCGGCAGTGCAACCCGTGTTCGTAGAGCAGTTGCGTGCGCAGGTCCGGCTCAGACAAGTGCTTGCGCGCGTCTTCCCACCAATCGGGTTGCCCGATGATGGTGTCGTCGTACTGCTCCATCTGCTCGGTTATCAGCGCGTCGTCGCTCTTCATGCGCAGCAACGCCAGCAGCGGTTTGTCTTTCTCGGCAAGCGTCTCATCCAGCAACGCCAGCAAAGCGTCCATCGTCATAGGCGCTTCGCCACCTGCTTTCAAATCAGGCAAGCCTGCCAATAAACATTCGTAACCCATAGCGAAAATATTTCGTTGTTTCCGTTGATTTTCGTTGTTTTCGTACCTACGTAAAATACGCAAACTACGAAACGTACGCAAACTACACGCAGTTAGAACAACAATTCAACCAATTGCGGGCGAAGGAACTCTTTGAAATACTCCACGAACTCCTTGTCGCCGAAGTTCAACTTGTAGCCGCCCTCGGCAGGCACGATAGAGAAATCGGTCTTGATACCTTTCACCTCGTTGATTTTCACGCCCTTATCCAGCAGTCCTTTGGCGTTGGCGGCAAAGTACTTACGCAGTGCCTCGGCATCCTTGGTCTCGATAGTAACCTCGCCGGTCGTTGCCATCTGCTCTGCCAACTTGGCTATCACGCCTTGCATGAACTTGGCGTCCGCGGTAGCGGCTTTCACGCTGCTTTGTGCCACTTGGTCGGTCAGCAGATTGGTAACCTCGGTCTTGAGTGCGTTCACGCTCTGCTCGGCAAACAAGCGCAACTCCGCGCGGGTGTTCTTGTCGAGCTCTGCGGCTTTGGCAGCAGCCTGCGCTTGCAGTGCTTCGGCTTGTTTCTTTGCCTCGGCTACGATGCTCTCTGCCTCTGCTTGGGCTTTCGCAATAATCTGTTGTGCTTCGGCATTACCTTTCTCTACGCCTTCTGCGTAAATCTTGTCGGTTAATTCTGATAAGTTCATTGTATCGGTCAGTTTTAAGATTATCGAATTATGGTGTGCAAATATACAAACATTGTGCCAAACTGACAAACATTTTGCAAACAAAAATATTTATCTACCATTTTAAACACACTATTTAATAAACAACACAAAATAGCACGCCATGCACCATATATCAAAAAAAAGTCGTACCTTTGTCGGTGAGAACAACCATGACGACATCATGAAAATCGTAATTTTAGGCACATCGTGGCCCTATCGTGGCGGCGGTATTGCCACCTACAACGAGCGTCTTGCGCGGCAATTTATGGCAGAGGGGCACGAGGTGGAGATTCTGACCTTCACGCTCCAATATCCCGACTTCCTCTTCCCGGGGAAGACGCAGTATTCCGACGAACCGGCGCCGACAGACCTGCGAATCACCCGCGTGATGAACTCGGTCAATCCCTTCTCGTGGTGGAAAACGGCGCGCTTGCTCCGTCGTATCAAGCCAGACCTGATGGTGGTGAAGTTCTGGATTCCGCTCATGGCGCCTTGCTTGGGGACTATCTCGCGGCTGGCGCGCAGGCAAGGCATACGCGTGGTGTCGATTCTCGACAACGTTATTCCCCACGAGCCGCATTTCTGGGACAAGTGGCTGATACGCTATTTCGTGCGCAGCATAGACCATTTCGTGGCGATGTCCGACAGCGTGAAGCGCGACTGCGAGCGTTTCCTGCCGAAGCAAAGCCCCGTGCGTGTCGCTCTCTGTCCGCACCCGCTCTACGACAACTTCGGAGAACCGTTGCCGCAGGCGGAGGCACAGCAGCAACTGGGGTTAGAGAGCGGCTATCGCTACCTGCTCTTCTTCGGCTTCATCCGTGACTACAAGGGGCTTGACCTCCTCATGCGCGCCTACGCCGACCCGCGCCTGCGGGGGGAGAAGGTGCGGCTGTTCGTGGCGGGCGAGTTCTACAACAACGCGGAGCAGTATGCGCAGTTGGAGAAAGAACTCGGCTTGGAGGGGCAAATCCTTTGGCATACGCAGTTCATCCCCAACGAGCAGGTGCGTGTCTATTTCTCCGCAGCCGACCTCATCGTGCAGCCGTATAAGTCCGCCACGCAGAGCGGCGTAACGCAGGTGGCATACCACTTCTCCAAGCCGATGTTGGTAACCGACGTGGGCGGGCTGGCAGAGATAGTGCCGAACGGCAAGGTGGGCTACGTTACGCCCGTGGATGCCCGCGCTATTGCCGACGCACTGCTGGATTTCTGCCAACGAGACCCGCACTGTTTTGATTCGGGCATCGAGGAAGAGAAACGGAAATACGCGTGGTCGAACATGACGGCAGCCTGTTTGGCGGAGTAATCATCCATCTATTGCACAGATCACAAAAATGTAATAACTTTGCAGTGTTTAAAGGATTATTGTATCCTCATGAAACAATATACTATACTCTTCACATGCAGCAAAATAACAATGTAATAAATAACAACAAACAAAATTTTCGCCTATGACATAACACACAAATCAACAAATGCATAAATAAAAAGCATACAGCTGAAAAACTTGGGTTTTCGAAAACTGGACACTTTCGAACCTATAAGACCAAGAACAAGGCTTTTATGCTCACGCAATGCGTGAGTCTTGTTCAGTAGATATTTGGCCTTATAAGGTAGTCCAGAATTCCTCGAAAACCCGAATAGAAGCTAACAAGTCTCACGTTTTTTGTGTAAACAACTTAACAAATCATCAGTATTATGGACAAAACTTTTTTTCGAAACCGTCGGCCTCGTGATCCAACAACCAAAACGAAAAATCATTGCCTTTGAACTAAAGCCAAAAGTTTTCTAAACAATTAAACTCATAATAAGTATGAAACAAGTTATCTTAACAATTAGTGTTCTATTAAATTTAGGTTGCCTCATCGCAGCCGACAAAATTGTGTGGATCGATGGTATTGAATATGCCATTTTTAGGAGCGCAAACTCTGTTAGTGTTATTGGGTGTAGCGCTGACTTAACCAATGCTTTTATTCAAGACTCGGTGAATTATGATGAATGGAACAAATATCCGGTAACAACAATCGGAGATAATGCGTTTGAAGGAAATAACAGGTTGGAATCTGTTGTTATTGGACACTCTGTTACAACTATTTATCGCAAAGCATTTTATAATTGTGAAGCATTGAAAACTATCATTATAAGCAATAATGTAAAAGAAATAGGGAACGAAGCTTTTGCTCTTTGTTCTAACCTCGAACAAGTTAATACTCCAAGTAGCATTGAATCCATTGCGGATGATGCGTTCTTTGATTGCCACAAACTGCCCACCTATAATAATATCCGCTATGCAGATAAATTCTTGGTGGAGGCTGCGAATAAAAAAACAACGCCATACTCTATTCAAGCAAGTACTATCATAAGACCTGATACTCGTTGGATAGGAAAAGAGGCTTTCTATGGAGCTTTATTCAAGAATTCTACTTTAGTTATCCCTGATAGTGTTGAAATAATTGGAGAGAGTGCTTTTTATAATGGAGATTACGAGTCAGTAATTTTAGGAGAAAGTGTTAAACAAATAGGGAAACAAGCTTTCGTAGGACGTGTTTCAGCAGGAGCCAACGGGACACCATACCTAAAAACATTCCGCGTTAAGGCGCTGACCCCTCCACAAATCGCTACCAAAACCATTTCAGGAGTGGCAGGAACATTCGAAGATATCTTTGAGTTCCCTGTTATTCCTGAAATTTACGTTCCATGTGGTACTTTAGAAACATACCTGCAAAGTATGTGGGGCAAAATTACTGCATACGGAGAACAAATGGTAAAATATGCGCCGATACCATATTCTCTTACACTTGAGTATGATGGACATGAAGGAATTGTTAATCAGTTAAATACACCTAATGAATGTGAGCCGTCAATAACAATAGAAGCTATCCCCAACTACGGCTATGAATTTGAACAATGGTCAGATGGTTCAACCGATAATCCGCGAGTGATAACGTTAGAAAATGATTTAACACTTACTGCAAGTTTCCGGCTCATAGATAACAAAATTGGAGATATTCACATTGATGCCACAACTCCACAAAAAATAATAGTTAATGGTCAAATATTCATTCTCCGCAACAACAAGACCTATACGCTACAGGGTCAGGAGTTGAAATAACTCTCTCGCTTTCTCGATAGTCCGAAATACTTTATTTATCGGACTTCAGCCTGCTTTATCCCGAGGCAGGCTGTTTTTTTATCAGAGAAAACGCTGTGCTTCAGAAGGAGCAACAATGCAAGATTATTGATGCAAAAGTAGTTTTTGTTTTGCATATTCCATTTCTTTTTAGTAGCTTCCCACAAAGAATTGCATTTGCTGTTAGACAGTACATTTAGGCATATCGTATCATTTCGTATCAAAATTACTTGCGCAATTCAATAATTATTTGTAAATTTGCAGCGATTTTTAGATACGAACTACGTAATATAATGCACTAACTCTCTGAGTTATCGTCTCAAAATTGGTTCAAATCGTATCATATCGTCTCAAAACAACCAATAAGATGATAGAGCAAGTTTACAATTTCTCATTAGATGTTACATGGCCACTCATTCATCAGATGAGTCTGTTAGACCGTTTTGATGCACAATGGACAACGATTGAGAAACGCGAGGGGCAGAGTCTCAAACAACTAAAATCCATTGCAACTGTGCGCAGTGTAGGTGCTTCAACCCGTATTGAGGGCAGCAGGATGACGAATGAGGAGGTGGAAAACCTGCTCAAGAACCTTACTATCACCAAACTGGTTGAGCGCGACCAACAAGAGGTCGCCGGTTATTTTGAAGTGTTGGATATCATTGGCGAATCATACGACGATATTCATATCACAATTGCTGACATAAAAAATCTGCATAATCTCTTGCTTAAACACAGCGAGAAAGACAGTTGGCACAAAGGTGATTACAAACAGGTCAGCAATTCCGTACAAGCCACCCTGCCGGACGGGACGCAGCAGATTATTTTCCAAACCACAGACCCGGGCTATCCCACCGAAGAAGCGATGCGCAACTTGGTGGATTGGTATAACCGGCACGATGATATTCATCCGTTGGTGCGTTGTGCGGCATTTGTATATGAGTTCGTGAGCATCCATCCGTTCCAAGACGGGAACGGACGTATGAGCCGCTTGCTCTCTACTTTGCTATTGCTCAAAAACGGCTATAAGTGGATTCAGTATGTCAGTTTCGAGCATGAGATAGAAAGCCGTAAAGCAGAATACTATCGCGCTCTGCGCAGTTGTCAAGCGGATCGTCCGAATGAAAATATCTCCGTTTGGGTGGACTTCTTTTTGGGTGCATTAACTAATATCCAAGAACAACTGATGCGTAAGTTAGAAACGCAAAGTTCCCGCAACCAACTTTCTGCTCGTGCCAAAGCCATTCTGCTCTATATTGAGAACCATCCCGATTGCCGTTCCGGTCAGATTGCTGCCGGTTTGGGCATACCATCTTCAACAGTCAAGCGCATTTTGTCTGAACTATACGATAAACATCTCGTCTCGCGTTTGGGCGATGACTCGCACCCATTCTATGAGATAGTATAACTCTATTGCGATAACACAATGAAACACCTATTTTTATCAATCTTTATACTGGTTGCGATAAATGCTGCCGCGCAAAATGCAGACCAACGTGTCGGTGAACTTATCAATGAGGGAGATTGGTTCGCTTTAGCGGAAGAATATCCCCGATTAAAATATTCAATGCAGGTTGAGTTCTTGCAACCAATGGCGGAAGCATTGCTTGCCAAATACTTCAACCAATCGGATAAGGCAATCGCAGCAATGACCACGCTTTTAAGCAATTATCAAGAAGAGATAGGTGCTTCTTCTGCGCTTAACTTTGCTCTATTGCGACTACAAACGATTGGCGAACAAGGCAACTATGCTGAGGCGGCAGATGGACTCAAATCAATAGCCGAACAACTGCCACAAGTGCCAACTATTCAAAGAATATATCAGCATTATAACACTTTGCGCGACTATCCGCAAATGACTATTTCTAAGCCTAATAAAGATGTTACTATTCCTGTTTACTTGCAAAGCCCGAAAGCCAACAAACGAGAGGAGTGGATGCGGGCAGGCAAAAAGCAATTCAAGGGTTACCTGATGACCGTCCCTGTTACTTGTCATGGCAAACAGCAATCGTTCATTTTCGATACAGGTGCCAGTGCCTCTTTTGTTACAGAAAGCGTTGCAAAGAACTTAAATCTGACGATACTTTCTGATACAATCCTATTAAATGGCAATCAAAAAGGGCTGCAAGCATATATTGACAGTCTGCAAGTTGGCGATATCCTCTGCCGAAATATGATTGTATATGTTGGCTTGAATAATCCGCTTGATACGCTGGTCAGCGGGGTAGATGCTGTACTTGGAATGGACTTTATCAAAGCCGTTGGTGAAACACAGATACTATTTGATAGCCAACAGATTGTTTTTCCAAGCCAACCCACTACTTCAACCCTGCAAAGCAATATCTTTTTGGATGGTACGCTGATTATGCAAGCAAGGAAAGGCGATGTGCCGCTATCGTTTACCTTTGACACAGGATGTACCACCGCGGAACTATACAGCGATTATTACACAAAATTCACCACCGAAGTGGATGCTGTGGCAGAGCCGGATACTATTACTACAGCCGCTTACGGCACTGTCACCACCTCGTCAATTCTTCTGTTGCCGGAATTGACATTTATGATAGGTGATACTTCCGTTACTATTGATGAAATCAATCTCTTCCCGCACAATGACAATCCACTTGCCGTGCGTGATGGGCGTATGGGGATGGACTTAATTCGCCGTTTCCGCAAAACAACCATTAACCTGAATGATATGGTCGTGAAGTTTGAGTAATTCACCATTCGTGTGCACTCCCCCCCCCTGTCTTTTTTGATATCCTCCCTGTCTTTTATTGGTGAGTCCCTTTGCGTTCACTTTCAGCAGTGTATATTAGGATATTATTAGGTTATTATTAGGTTATTATTAGGCTGTTATTAGGTTATTACCGATAGGAAACTATACAACAACTATAAAACAAAACATATCATAAATTATGGCAAGAACAGTATTTGAGCACCCTGTCCGTGAACTTCACGGCGCAGCCTATTTGGCTAAATCATAAACACGCAAGCGAGACGGAATCAGTTCCGCCTCGCTTGCTTTGGTGCTGTACGCGCCCTCATTTTCAATTGTCGAAAACCAATGCGCCATCGCGCATGCCAACCACAATCGGCTTGCGATTGTCCACATTGCCGGCAATAATCTGCTTCGACAATTCGTTGAGTACATACCGCTGAATGACACGCTTCACAGGACGTGCGCCAAACTGCGGGTCGTAACCCTCGTGCGCAATGAAACGCAAGGCCTCGTCGGTTACATCGAGCGTCAGACCGTTTTCGGCCAACGTCCGTTTCAAGCTGTCGAGTTGCAGTTCGACTATCTGCCGAATCTCGTTCTCCTGCAACGGCGTGAACATAATCAACTCGTCGATACGGTTCAAAAACTCGGGACGAATGGTCTGTTTCAGCATTTCGAACACTTCGTTGCGCGTCTTCTCTATCACGCTCTCGCGATTAGCGTCGGTCAGATGTTCAAAATTCTCGCGAATCAACTGCGACCCGAGGTTCGAAGTCATGATGATGATAGTGTTTTTGAAATTCACCGTGCGCCCTTTATTGTCGGTCAGGCGGCCATCGTCGAGCACTTGCAGCAGCACATTGAACACGTCGGGGTGCGCTTTTTCGATTTCGTCGAACAGCACCACGCTGTATGGTTTGCGGCGAATGGCTTCGGTGAGTTGTCCGCCCTCGTCGTAACCGACGTATCCGGGAGGCGCACCGATGAGTCGCGTAGCCGAGAATTTCTCCTGATACTCGCTCATGTCGATACGCGTCATCATGTTTTCGTCGTCGAACAGATAGTCGGCCAAGGCCTTGGCGAGTTCGGTTTTACCCACGCCCGTCGTTCCCAAAAAGATGAACGATCCGATGGGGCGTTTCGGGTCTTGCAGTCCGGCACGACTGCGGCGAATGGCGTCGCTCACGGCCACAATGGCATCGTGCTGCCCCACCACGCGTTTGTGCAATTCCTCTTCGAGGTGCAACAGTTTTTCGCGCTCGCTCTGCATCATTTTCGTTACGGGAATGCCCGTCCAACGGCTTACCACTTCGGCAATGTCGTCGCTATCGACCTCCTCTTTTATCAACGCCTCGCCGTGCTGCAACTCTTTCAGTTTGCTTTTGCTCTCTTCGATGGCGGCCTCGGCGGCTTTTATTTTGCCGTAACGAATTTCAGCCACTTTGCCGTAATCGCCTTCGCGTTCGGCGCGTTCGGCCTCGTATTTCAGTTGTTCGATGTCGATTTTCGATTGCTGAATCTTGTCAATCAACGCCTTTTCGCTGCTCCATTTGGCACGCATTTTCTGGCTCTCCTCTTTCAAGTTGGCAATCTCCTTGGCCAGCGCTTCCAATTTCGGTTTATCGTTTTCGCGTTTGATGGCTTCGCGTTCGATTTCGAGTTGTTTGATGTTACGTTCTATCGTGTCCAACTCCTCCGGCACCGAATCGACCTCCAAACGCAGTTTGGCGGCGGCTTCGTCCATCAGGTCGATGGCTTTGTCGGGCAAAAATCGGTCGCTGATGTAGCGGTTCGACAACTCGACAGCGGCAATAATCGCATCGTCTTTGATACGCACTTTGTGGTGATTTTCGTAACGCTCTTTCAGTCCACGCAAGATGGAAATGGTGCTTGCCTCGTCGGGTTCGTTCACCATTACTATCTGGAAACGGCGTTCGAGCGCCTTGTCTTTCTCGAAATATTTCTGATATTCGTCGAGCGTGGTTGCCCCGATGGCACGCAGTTCGCCACGCGCCAAAGCCGGTTTCAGAATGTTGGCGGCATCCATGGCGCCTTCGCCTTTGCCCGCGCCCACCAGCGTATGTATTTCGTCGATAAACAAAATGATTTCGCCTTCGGCTTTAATCACCTCATTCACAACGGCTTTCAAACGTTCCTCGAACTCGCCTTTGTATTTGGCACCGGCCACAAGCGCACCCATATCGAGGCTGAAAATCTGTTTCGTCTTCAGATTCTCCGGCACGTCGCCACGCACGATTCGGTGTGCCAATCCTTCGGCAATGGCCGTTTTTCCGACACCGGGTTCGCCTATCAGAATCGGGTTGTTTTTGGTGCGTCGGCTCAAAATCTGCAACACGCGGCGAATCTCGTCATCGCGCCCGATAACGGGGTCGAGTTTGCCGCTGCGCGCCCGCTCGTTCAGGTTGATGGCGTATTTTTCGAGCGATTGATACGTCGTTTCGGCACTTTGGTCTTTCACTTTCGAGCCTTTGCGCAATTCGGCTATCGCCTCGCGCAACGCTTTGGTGTTCACGCCGGCATCTTGCAAGGGGCGTTGCATGGCGTTCTTCGTATCGACCAACGCCAACAGCACATATTCGAGCGACACAAATTCGTCGCCGTCTTCTTGCGCCAGCGCCTCGGCACGCAACAGCACATCGTTCGTCTCGCGACTCAAATAGGGTTCGCCGCCGCTCACCTTGGGCAACGACGCCACCTCGCGATCGACAACCGATGTCAGCAACTGCTCGTTCACCATCATTTTTCCGAACAGAAACGAAACCACATTTTCGCCTTTCTCGATGACGGCTTTCAGCAAATGCGGCGTTTCGATGGCCTGCTGGCCATTCTGCGAAGCCAATTCAACAGCCCGCTGAACGGCTTCCTGCGATTTGATTGTAAATTTGTTGAAGTTCATATTGTTGATTTTTAATAGTTTGCATTCGACATACATCCTGCAAATCGTATGCCAAGTTAACAATATGACATTTTGTCAATCAACAAACATAAGAATAATGTCATTTTGACAGAAAACTAACCAAAATTATTTCTTATTGTCATTTTTGTGCGATTTGTAGCAGCCATGTCGGCAAAATTTACTATTTTTGCAGAACAAAATAAAATCCGTTCGATACCATGAAAAAAATTACTGCATTATTCTGCCTACTGACGGCGCTATCGTTGGCGCACGCCGAAATATTGTTGGTCGAGGACTTTGATTACACTGCCGGTAACGCATTGACAGCCTGCGGCTGGACTGCCATGTATGGTGGCACATCGGCCACCACCATAACAAACGGACTCGAATTCGACGGTTACGCCGGCTGCGGCATCGGCAACGGCGCACTCATCAGCGGCCAAGACGGCAACTACCAACCGCACAAAGCATTTACGAAACAAACGTCTGGCAGCGTCTATGTGGCTTTCATGCTGCAACCTTATACGGTGGCAAAGCAGAGTTATTTTTTCAGCCTGCGCGCTGCGCGATGCTATCAGCACTTCAACGTTCAATTTTGTCGGGCGCATCTATTTGAACGAACAGAATCAGATCGGATTGTCGTTTTTCAAAAGCAACGAAGTGGCGCCCGTATTCGACAAGCAGATGCTCGACGCCGAAACGGTGTATCTGGTGGTGCTGAAATACACGATGATTGCCGGCGACAAAAACGACCGCCTCGACCTCTATCTGCTTGATGCGTACACCGCCACAGAGCCAACTACTCCGCTGCTGTCGGTTACCAACACCACATCGTGTGCCGACATCTGCCCCGAAAATATCGTCTTGCGCAGCAGCAGCGACGACGATTGGATTGTGGTGGACGGCATCCGCGTAGCCACCACATGGAGCGAAGCCGTGGCAGCAGGCACTTGTCCCGCCACAGGCACCATACGCCCGACAGCAGACCATGTGAACTACTACACCACGCCGCAAGCACTCCATCTGCAACTGACTGCCGATGAAACCATTTTCATCTACGACACGACAGGAAAATGCGTTTATCGCGAAACATTACCCGCCGGCATGCACAAAATACACCTCGGCAAAGGCTTTTATGTACTGAAAACGACCACACAAACGTACAAAATTATTATCAGTTAAGCGCTTGTAATCAGCAAGTTACGATTTTTAAGAAAAAAGTGTCGTAAAAAATTTGGTCATATCAGAAAAAACATCTACCTTTGCAGTCGCAAAACCGCAATGGTGCCATAGCTCAGTTGGTAGAGCAAAGGACTGAAAATCCTTGTGTCACTGGTTCGATTCCCGTTGGCACCACAAGAAGAAGAAATTGTTGAGATTTCTTCTTCTTATTTTTTGTACCAACCAAAACAAACAGCAGAACTACCCCACTGCACACCGAGGGCAATACGGCGTGATTATTTCACACCGCAGTGGCGAAACCGAAGACACCCCCAAAGAACCTGTCATCCAGCGGAATTGGTGCGGATCAAAAAAAAATCCGGCGATACCGCCGGATTTAATTTTAACGCTGGTTATTACGCGATTGATTCACCGTCCAGCCCTGTTGCACAAACCACAGGCTGTCCGCCGGCAGCGCTTCACCTACTACAAATAACAAATCACCTTTGCCTCGAACTTTGGGTGATGCGTCAACACGTTTTTGTAAAAAATTACGAATTTGTGTTAATGCGTTCGTTCCAAGACCACTGAAAGCACCACCAACACCGTTTTCATCATCAGGTATCATAAATATTGTGTCAACCCGTGTATTTGCATCATATTTTTTTATTGTGTCCAAATCTATCTGCTTGGCATTTTCATTATTAAAAAATAGTTCGACATTATAATGCGGTTCCGGCGGTATTACCGTGGTTGTATCCTTGTCACCATTGTGTGGCGGGTTGATTACCGGTTCGTTTTCTTTATCGCATGCGGTGAAGGCAATTGTTCCGCCTACCAAGGCAAGCAGCAAGGCTTTGAACAGATTGGTTTTGTTCATATTGTCGGTTGCCGTTATATCCCATCGCACCATCGGGTTTAATTGCTAATTATCGTTTCGGGTTGCAAAGATACTACATTTAATTCAGACAAGCACTATAAAGCCGTGTCAAAATTGACACACGTATCAAATTTCTTTCTTTAAGTTTAATATTTTTATCGCAAAATCAAGCATACCACATTCTCCACATGCTGCGTGTGGGGGAACATATCGACGGGCTGCACGGCCGCCACACGATATTTGGCATCAAGCAGCGCCAAGTCGCGCGCCTGCGTGGCAGGGTTACAACTCACATACACAATGCGTTGCGGTTCGGCAGCAAGTATCACGTTCACCACGTCTTCGTGCATACCGGCACGCGGTGGGTCGGTTATTATCACGTCGGGACGTCCGTACTCGGCCACAAAGTCGGCAGTAAGAATATCTTTCATGTCGCCGGCAAAAAAGAGCGTGTTGTCGATGCCGTTCAGGGCGGAGTTCACCTTGGCATCTTCTATCGCTTCGGGCACATATTCGATGCCGATGACGCGTTTTGCCGTGCGCGCCACAAAATTGGCTATGGTGCCGGTGCCGGTGTAGAGGTCGTACACCAGTTCGTTGCCGGTGAGAGCGGCAAACTGGCGCGCCACCTTATAGAGTTCGTAGGCCTGTTCCGAGTTGGTTTGGTAGAACGATTTCGGCCCGATTTTGAACTGCAACCCTTCCATCTCCTCGTACACGGCTTCGCTGCCCTTGAACAGATGCACCTCTTGGTCGGTGATGGTGTCGTTGCACTTGCCGTTGATGACGTACAACAGCGACGTGATTTCGGGGAACGTGTCGGCCAAGTGGTTGAGCAGCGCCTCGCGCTCGGCTGCATGCTCTTCGAAAAAGACCACTACCAGCATCAGTTCGCCTGTCGAGGTGGTGCGCACCATAATCGTACGCAGAAATCCGGTTTGCCGGCGCAAATCGAAAAATTCCAAACCGTGTTCGAGTGCATAACGCTTGATTTCGTTGCGTAGTCGGTTCGATATGTCGTCCTGCAACCAGCATTTGCGGATGTCGAGCACTTTGTCGAACATGCCCGGAATGTGAAATCCCACGCCATTCAGTTCGCCGGCATCGGCATTGACTATTTCGTCGGACGTCAGCCAGCGGCGATTCGAGCAGGTGTATTCCAACTTGTTGCGATAGCCGTAAATCTTTTTCGACCCGATGATGGGCGACACTTCGGGCAATGCGATGTGTCCCAAGCGCGTCAAATTATCGACCACTTGCTGCTGTTTGTAGCGCAACTGCTCGTCGTAAGGCAGAATCTGCCATTTGCAGCCGCCGCACACGCCGTAATGTTCGCACACGGCCTCGCACCGTTTTTCGGCGTAGCGATGCACCTGAACCACGCGGCCTTCGGCATAGTTTTTTTTCTTCTTATACAACTGAATATCAACCACATCGCCCGGCACAACGTATTGAGTGAACACGATCATATCGTCCACTTTGGCCAACGCTTTGCCCTCGGCTGCCACGTCGGTAATGGTGATATTTTGTAATAGCGGTAATTGTTTTTTGCTCATTGGGCTGATTTTTTTTTGCAAAAATACAAAAAAAATGCCATTTGAAAGTTTTTTTTACTAACTTTGTAGGGAATTTCTGTGTCCACTTATTGCCATGCCCTATCTCACTTCTGACAGACTTACGCTGCGCGCCCCCGAACCCGAAGATTTGGATATCTTTTATCGTTGGGAAAACGACACGGCGCTGTGGGCTTTCGGTTGCGCCATCGAGCCCTATTCGCGCTATGCTTTGCGGCAATACATCGCCACAGCCGACCAAGACATCTACGCAAAACGCCAACTGCGACTGATGCTGGAACGGCGCACCGACAAAACGGTCGTCGGAGCGGTCGATTTGTTCGATTTCGACCCTTTGCACCGACGTGCAGGCGTGGGCGTGTTGGTCGATAGGCAGTTTATGCGCCAAGGTTTTGCGGCCGAAGCCTTGACGTTGCTGGTCGAGTATGCGTTCGGCATGCTGCACCTCAAACAGTTGTATGCGCATGTGCCG
Source organism: Paludibacteraceae bacterium (assembly GCA_051870755.1). Classification (GTDB taxonomy): domain Bacteria; phylum Bacteroidota; class Bacteroidia; order Bacteroidales; family Paludibacteraceae; genus W0P28-013. The sequence continues at coordinate 18,423 of JBJECE010000031.1, forward strand.
GCCGACAACGCCGCTTGTCGGGCGTTGTTTGACCACGCTACGGCATTCGTGCATACGGCCACATTGCGCAGTTGGCTGCAACGCGACAACACTTACGTCGATGTCGAACTATGGCAACTCATCAATAACGCTTTGTAAATCAATAATATAATTAACAATCGCACAAGACTTTCGCTGCCGAAAGTCTTTTTTTTGTGCAAAAATTTGGAGAATAGAAACAAAAGAACTACCTTTGCGCTCAAATTTAATAGGTCTATTAAATAACTCTATTAAAAACATCAAACACATCAATGCTTTCTGTATGAAACACGCACATACAAACAGGTTCTGTTTAGGTGTCGATATTGGTTCGACCACGTTGAAAATCGCTCTGCTCGATGCCGACGGGCGCCTTGTTTTTTCGGATTATCGTCGCCACAATGCCGACATACGCACGACCGCCTGCGCCGTTGTTCGGCAACTGTACAATACGTTCGGCGACATCGATTTGCACATCGTACTGACAGGTTCCGTGGGCATGGGCTTTGCCGAACGACTCGGCTATGCCTTTGTGCAAGAGGTGGTGGCTGCCGCCGAAACCGTCAAGCGCCAATATCCGGACGTGCATACGTTCATCGATATGGGCGGCGAGGATTCCAAAATGATTTTTTTCGAGCAAGGCAAAGTGCCCGACATCCGCATGAACGGCAGTTGTGCCGGCGGTACCGGCGCATTCATCGACCAAACGGCCACGTTGCTCGGTGTCGATACGGCACAACTCGACACGCTGGCTGCGCAATCGACCACGCTCTACCCCATCGCATCGCGCTGCGGCGTATTCTCCAAAACCGACATTCAGAATCTGGTGGCACGCAATGTCAGTCGCGCCGATATTGCGGCGTCGGTGTTCAATGCGGTGGCTATGCAAGTGGTGGCATCGTTGGCACGCGGCATGGACATCGTGCCGAAAGTCTTTTTCTGTGGCGGTCCGTTCGCTTTTTTGCCACACTTGAAACAGCATTTCATGCAGGTGCTCGGTTTGGCGCCCGATGATTGCATTCTACCCGACAATGCGCAGTTGATACCGGCAATCGGTTGTGCGTTGTTGGCGCCAACCATGAGCAAGGCGCCGGTGCGTTTGGCCGAAGTGATTTATCTGCTGCGTTTTGCGCACAACGCCACACCACCCGACCTGACACAACGTCTGCCACCACTTTTTGCATCGAAAACGGAATACGACACGTGGTTTTGCGCCAAAACGGGGCACAACGTGCCACGCGCCAAGTTCGTTACCGACGAACCGGCCGAGTATTATTTAGGTGTCGATTCGGGCAGCACAACTACCAAATTGGTGTTGCTGAATGTGAACGGCCAAGTCGTCTATACCGACTACCGCCGCAACCAAGGAGATAGTTTCAAGACATTCGCCGACGCGCTGCAAAAACTGTACAGCGTAACCGAACATCCTGAAAATGTGAACATTATCAGAAGTTGCGCGACCGGTTATGGCGAAAATTTGCTGCGTACGGCGTTCAACCTCGACGACGGCATTGTGGAAACGATGGCGCACTTTTCGGCAGCCGCGCACATCGACCCTGATGTATCGTTTGTACTCGACATCGGCGGCCAGGATATGAAAGCCATCTTCGTGGAAAACGGCGCCATTCGCCGCATCGAAATCAACGAAGCCTGCTCGTCGGGTTGCGGATCGTTCATCGAAACGTTTGCCAACATGCTCGGATACCAAGTGGCCGATTTTGCACAGTTGGCCTGCACGGCCGCACATCCATGCGACCTCGGCACGCGCTGCACCGTATTCATGAACTCGAAAGTGAAACAAGCCATGCGCGAAGGCGCTCCCGTAGCCGACATTGCTGCCGGATTCAGTTATTCGGTCGTCAAAAACTGTCTTTTCAAAGTACTGAAACTCAAACATATAGACGAACTCGGCAAAAACATCGTAGTACAAGGCGGCACGTTCCGCAACCACTCCATTGTGCGTGCATTGGAACTGATGACGGGTTGCGACGTGTCATTCTCCGACATTCCCGAACTGATGGGCGCCTACGGAGCAGCCTTATTCGCCCACAAAGCAGACAAATCACCATTAAAACAATAAATTATGGAACTGACAGAAATTATCAAATTGCGCCATTCCGTCCGCACCTATTCCAACAAAGCATTACCTGCCGATGTGCTGACTGCACTGCGTACACGCATCGAAACATGCAATGCCGAAAGCGGCTTGTTCATGCAACTCGTTACCGATGAGCCGAAGGCTTTTAGCGGGACATTGGCACACTACGGCAAATTTTCCGGCGTCAGCAACTACATTGCGCTGGTTGGCAAAAAATCGCCATGGTTAGACGAATTGTGCGGCTACTATGGCGAACAAATCGTACTTTTGGCGCAACAACTCGGCCTCAACACCTGCTGGGTGGGCATGACGTACAGCAAAATACTCGACCGCATTGCCATACACAAAGGCGAAAAACTGTGCGCCGTCATCGCCATAGGCTACGGCCTGACACAAGGAGTGCCACACAAAATCAAAACTTTCGACGACGTGGTCGAAAAGGCCGCCGGCACAGATTTTCCGCAGTGGTTTCGCCGTGGCGTAGAAGCCGCACTATTGGCTCCGACAGCCGTCAATCAGCAGAAATTCAAATTTGCATTACACGACAAGACCGTGTCATTGAAAGCCGGCTGGGGATTTTTCGCCAAAGTCGATTTGGGAATTGTCCGCTACCATTTTGAAATCGGCGCCGGCACACAGCACTTCACTTGGCAACGACCATTAGTCTAAATGCTACAACATATAAACAAAAAAATACAAATTAACAGAATGAACCTCAACGAGTTAATAAAATCGAACGCCTACGATACCACATTTGAAACCTGTAGCGGCTGCGAAAACCACTGCAATGTCAAATTGTTCCGCTTTGCCAACGGGAACACATTCGCTTCGGGCAACAACTGCGAAAAAATCTACTCGAATACGCACGAATCCGTACGCAAAGGCATCAATATGTTTGCCGAAAAGCAAACATTACTCTTTGGCCGAAAATCTATAAAATCGCCTGAACGACAACAAGTTATAGGCATTCCGCGCGGTTTGGGCATTTACGAGAATTATCCGTTTTGGCACACGCTGTTCACCTTTTGCGGATTCAAAGTGCAACTGTCGAAACCATCGACCAACAAACTGTACGAAAGCGGTTTACGCACCGTCATGGCCGACAACATCTGTTTTCCGGCCAAACTGATGCACGGACACATTTTCGATTTGGTGGCGCGCAAAGTCGATCGCATTTTTTATCCGTGGGTGGTGTTCGAACAAAAAGAAGATGCCTGCTCGAAAAACAGTTTCAACTGTCCGATTGTCAGCGGCTACAGCGATGTGCTGAAAAGCGCCATCGACACCGAAAAACACTACGGCATTCCGTTCGATGCGCCGGTCGTATCGTTCAACGACGACAAACTGCTCGAAAAATCGTGCGTCGCATATTTGCACACGCTGGGTGTTGCCAAAAACGAGGCCAAACAAGCCGTCGTGGCCGCCAAAGCAGCCCAACACGCCTATATCTCACAACTCACCGAACGCGCCAACGCCATTTTGGAACGTGCCACGGCAGAACACCGCATGGTCATTCTGCTAGCCGGACGCCCATACCACACCGACCCGCTCATCGAACACAAAATAGCGCAAGCCATCGCCGATATGGGCATCGACGTGATTACCGAGCATGTGGCCACCAACAGCGGCTCCGACGTGTACAACGAACTGAACGCCTTGAGCCAATGGGCGTACCCGAACCGCATTTTCAAGGCGGCCTATTTTGCTGCCAAATATCCGCACAACAATCTGCAATTCGTCGAACTGACAAGTTTCGGCTGCGGCCCCGACGCCTTCATTCTCGACGAAGTGAATGCCGTGCTGCGGCGTTACAATAAGAACCTGACCATCTTGAAAATAGACGACGTGAACAACATCGGGTCGCTACGCCTGCGCATACGCTCGCTGGTCGAATCGACCAAAACGGCCGCGCCCGCCACCACAACCCCGAAACCTTATATCACGACCAAAATTTTCGATATTGACGACCGGCGACGCACACTGCTCGCGCCCTACTTTGCCGAAGGCTATTCCGAATTTCTGCCATCAGTCTTCAAATTGGCAGGCTACAAACTCATCAATCTGCCAACCGGAAACCAAGCAGCAGCCGAAACCGGACTGCGCTTTGCCAACAACGACATCTGCTATCCGGCAACCATTGTCGTAGGCAGCATTATGAACGCTCTCGAAAGCGGGCAATACAACCGCGACGAGGTGGCCGTCATCATCACACAAACAGGTGGACAATGCCGCGCCAGCAACTACTATTCGCTCATCAAAAATGCCATGGTATCGGCCGGATTTCAGGATATTCCCGTCGTGTCGATGGCCACAGGGCCGGGCATCAGCAACCATCAGCCGGGATTTTCGCTCGCATGGCGCAAATTGACCAACATCGTTCTGGACGTCATGTTCTATGCCGACTGCATCGCCAAAATGTACTATGCAAGTGCCGTGCGCGAAACCGTCAAAGGCGAGGCCAAACGCCTGCGACAACACTACATCGAGGCCGCATTTCCGCTCGTCGAAACAAACGATAGCAAAGCCCTGAAACGACTTTTGAAAGAAGCGGCTTGCGCGTTCGCCCGTATCGTCGATACTTCGCGGCGCGTGCCGGTCATCGGGCTGGTCGGCGAAATATATGTGAAATACAACGGTTTCAGCCACAAATTTGTGGTCGATTGGCTGGTCGAACAAGGCGTTGAAGTGGTGCCGCCCGCACTGACAGGCTTTTTCTCGACCTCGTTCGTCAGCAACCACGCCAACCGCCAACTGCACATAAAACCCGAAAAACGCCCGCTGTGGCTCAACGATGCCATCTACAAATATGTGTGGCGGCGTTCGCAACAATTCGACGACCTATGCCAACCATTCCCCTTTTACCGCAAATTCGTGAGCATTTTCGACTATGCGCGGCTCTCCGAACAGGTCATCAGCACGGCAGCCGACTTTGGCGAAGGCTGGTTCCTGCCCGGCGAGATTTGCCACTTGGCCGAAAGCGGCATACAAAACGTGGTCAGCCTGCAACCGTTCGGCTGCATCGCCAACCACATCATTTCCAAAGGCATTGAGAAAAAAATCAAACAAGTTTATCCGCAGTTAAGCCTGCTGTTCCTCGACTTCGACAGCAGCACCTCCGAAGCCAACGTGTTCAACCGCCTGCATTTTATGGTCGAAAACTGCAAACATCAACTAAAAAATAACTAATTTTGCAAAAACATTTTGCGTATGAAAAACAATAATTCCCTCGAAGAACAAATTTTGGCCGCTGCCGAAGAACTATTCATCCAAAAAGGATTCACCGAAACCTCCACAACCGACATTGCCAAAAAAGTGGGCTGCAACCAAGCGTTGGTGCATTACTATTTCCGCACCAAAGACAATTTGTTCGAACAAATTTTTCTGCAAAAAGTCGAATTTGCCTTATCGTGTGCCGATTCATATCGGTTCAACGGCAACTTCAAAGAACTCATCACCACGATGATTACAAACTATTTCAAGTTGTTGGACGAAAATCGGAAACTACCATTTTTTGTACTGAACGAATTGATTATCAATGACAAACGACGTGAACTCATCAAAAAACACATCATCGAAAACCGACACAGACAAAAAATCTACTATGCGCTCGATCAAATCGTACAAAACGAAAGTCGTTGCGGCCACATCCGCCCTATCGAAACACTCGATTTACTGCTGAATATCGTGGCCTTAACCATCTCTACTTTCATATTCTTGCCAATATACGCCGATTGGCTGCAAAAAAACGAAGAAGAACAAACCGCATTTATCGAACATCGAAAAAACGTTATCATCAATCTGATAATGACCGATTTAGAACCGTAATCGCAACCTTTGGCACGCATTTTGTTATATGGAAATCATCTTTTATTAACCAAAAAAACTAATAATTATGCAAAACATTTTGATGCATGCGGCCGACAAAGCACGCCGCGTGGTAAAAAATTGGTGGTTGATGCTGCTGGCTGGCTTACTCATTGTGGCAGCCGGCATCGTGGTATTTTGCTTTCCGGTGGAAAGTTATGTGGCATTAAGCCTCTTTTTCGGTCTGGCTATGGTGGTGTCTGGGCTTGTGCAATTGGTACTCGCGTTCGATAGTCGCAACTATTTCATGACACGCGGCTACGTCATCGTGGGCGGCATCGTCGATATGCTGTTGGGCATTTTTCTGTGCTGCAAACCGAATATTACACTGATGATTTTGCCCTTCGTACTTGGATTTTGGATGCTGTACCACAGTTTCATGATCATCGGGTTCGCCGGCGATTTGCGCACATTCGGTGTACGCGGCAGCGGATGGACTATCTTTGGCGGCATTGTGCTGCTGCTGTTGTCGATACTGATTCTGATTCAGCCGTTCGCCATCGGCACACGAGTCGTTATCGGACTGACGGGATGCGCCCTCGTAGTGGCCGGCGCCGATATGTGCTACATTGCATTCCGCCTGAAAAACATACACAAACACATCACCGAACGTTTCAAAGAATACGGCATCGAAGATGCCGAAATTGTGGAATAGCACGCTGCTGCTACCAACCACAGCGGGCGATACGGCCAACAAAGCCATATCGCCCGTCGATTTTTGTAGCAAGTTATCAGCAGTGCTATTTTTTCACAGGCTTTACTTTGTAACCGGCCTTGCGCAACAAAGCCACCAGACCATTTTCGCCCGCCAGATGCAACGCCCCTACAACGATAAAACAAGGCTGATCGCTCATCAGTTTGGGTAATTGGCGCGCCCACGCATCGTTGCGTTCGTCCAACATGCCAAAAATCTCTTGTTGCGTGGGAGCATATTTGGTGCTATCGCTGACATAGAGCGACAACAAGCCATCCAAATTGCCCTGTTTATACAACCTGTTCAGTGTCGCTATTTCGTCAGCAGCGCGTTCGGACTGCTCCACCATACCAACCAACAGAAATGCTTGACGTTCAAGCGTTTGCGAATTGTACAACAACGCTATTTGGTCATCAACGGTTTCTAAACCGACCACCGGAAGATTGTTTTGTTCGGCTATCTGCTGAAAAAACGAATCCAACTGCCAATCGTTGCTTTCGCGCGGAAATAGTTGCTGATAGTACGCCAACATATACAAATTGGAAATCATGGCCGGTTTGAGCAACGCCACATCGGACAAACCCATATTCAGCACCACCCTCAACGCCGAATCGACTTTGGCATAGTCTGTCGCCGAAAACAAACTGCGCATCTGCGTATGTGTCGGCATGCGCGCACCATCGGTTATGCGTTTCAGCATCGTGGGGTCGTTCACCACCACCTCGCCAACCACCATGCGGCACGACTCAAACGCCCTGTACAAACCGGGTATCGAATCCAAAAAATCGACCGACACCAAATGGTGCGTGCCAAACAAATACGATTTTTTCGACAAACCATTACCCGAAATTTCCCATAATAGTTGCGCATTCGCCGCAAACGCCGACAAAAGCACCATACAAACAGACAAACCGAAACGTTTCATAGACTTTTGGTGTGTTAAATTTGGGCAAAGATACGTTTTTTTCGGCAATATTCAATGAAAGCGTGCGTTTTTTCAGAAAAAGCAGTAACTTTACAGCCATGAAAAAAATCGCCATCATACTGTTTGCCACCTGTATATGCACGGCCTGCGAACGCCCTACAGACATCGATTTCAGAGCGGAAATGCGTCAATTTGTCAGCGCCATCAGCCGCAGCGCCAAACAACAAAAAGCCACATTTATTGTCATTCCGCAAAACGGCATCGAACTCATCACCTGCGACGACGAACCGAACGGCGCATTGGCTGCCGACTATCTGGCCGCCATCGACGGGCATGGCCAAGAAGATTTGTTCTATGGCTACGACGGCGACGACTGCGCCACCTCTGCCGACAATTCCAATTACCTAAAAAACTATCTGAAACGCTCGCAGCAGGCAGGAAAAACCATCCTCGTAACCGACTACTGCTCTACACCCGCCAAAATAAACAACTCATACGCCCAAAACCACGCCGAAGGATTCGTGTCGTTCGCAGCACACCGACGGGCGCTCGACCAAATCCCGACAACGCCCATATACAACGAAAATACCGATAAAATCACAAAACTGTCGGAAACCAAAAATTTTCTGTACCTCATCAATCCGGAACAATTCACCACCAAACAAGCCTTCATCGATGCCGTGTGCGCCACCAACTACGACCTCGTCATTATGGATTTATTTTTTCAAGACGGTACAGCATTCACTGCAGCAGAAATAGCCCAATTACGCCACAAAGCCAACGGAGGCACACGCTTGGTCATAGCCTATATGTCGATAGGCGAAGCCGAAGACTACCGCTACTATTGGCAAAACAGTTGGCGCACACGCAAGCCGACATGGCTCGCTGCCGAAAATCCGTCGTGGAAAGGCAATTACAAAGTGCGTTATTGGCTACCCGAATGGCAAAACATCATCTACGGCACCCCCGACTCGTATCTGAACCGCATCGTGGCCGCCGATTTCGATGGCGTCTATCTCGACATTATCGATGCGTTTGAATACTTCGAATAACAAAAAATCCTACGGCCACACGACCGCAGGATTGTTCTAAAACTATCCAACCATTATTTTAGAACTTATACGACAAAGTCAATACCGCATTGTGTGCATGCGATTTGATAGTGGCTTCGGTAGCGCTGTCGGGGAACGGACGGAAACTTTCGCGCTGCAAACGATAGGCATAAGCGAGGTCGAAACCGAAACCTTTGCGCCCGCGATAACCCAATCCTAACGAGCCGTAGCACATACCCTTGTCCGAAAAATACTCCATATCCGTACGCGTGGTGTTCAACGGCACATTTTTCACCGCATCGTCGCTCACATGCGGCATGCGATAGGCCGCACCGGCACGCACCGCAAAACCTTCTGTGATACGATATTCCGCTCCAAGTTTGAACAGATGTCCGTTCGACACATACTCCTCAATATCAACCATCACATCGGCATAGGCATCATTCACACTCAACTGCGTTTGGTCTTGCGAGATTTTGGTCTGCTTGTAGTTCGTAAACTGATAATCGAAACTTATCAATGCCGATTTGCCGATGACAAACGCCGCACTTGCCTGCAAACGCATCGGCGACTGCATTTTGTAATACGCCTTGGCAACAGGCGTTTCGAGATTACCCTTCGTATCCTCAGTGATGTGGTAATCCATCGTCGCATAATGGTAGTCCGACAACGTGTAGTAAGTAGGCGTATGCACCGAAAAACCTAAACGCAACCACGAGGCCGGACGCGCAATGAAACCAAACTTGAAATTGTAGCCGGCGCCGGAGGTCTTCAACGTGTTTTTAAGGGTAAAATCGCCACCTTTCTCGAACTGCTCGTTGTACAACGACTGCACCGAATAGGTGATAGTCTGCAAACTGAAACTTGCGCCCCAATAAAACACATTGCTGATGTTGGCTCCGTATGCAAACGAAAACTCATCGACATAACCATTCTCCACGGCTTTGTAACTCGCCTGCGATTGTTCGCCGTTCTCCAACAGCGAATACCAATTGCCGGCCGTCAGTGTATCGGGATTGATCAGATAGCCCTGATAAGCCAACTCCGACAAATAGGGAATATTCATATTGTCATACGGTTTATTGGCTTCCTGCAACGCGCTCTCTTCGATACCGACGGTGAAATCGGCCATAAAATTGGTCATCGACCGCTGCGCCATTGCATCGACAGCCAACGTGGTACGATTGAAATTTTTCAAACGATTGTATGTGAAACCGATATTATTGGCCACCCAACCTTTTGTCTGCTCGCGGTCGATAAACGACCACACAAAAGCCGCATTATTGATGGCAAAATTCGCCAACATGGCTGACGCATCGGTGCCCCACGCTGCTTGTGTCTTGGTGGTGGTAACATCGGCCGTCAGTGTTGCTTCGGCCATACGGTAGATGCCCAATCCGGCCGGATTGTCGATAATGGCCGAAACATCGCCACCCAATGCGCCGAACGCACCGGCCATACTCATGTAGCGCGCCGTACCGGTAATGTCGGTGCCGGTGTAACGCATCACATCGAACACCCCTTGCGCCTGCAGCGAACACGCCACTACGAGAGTCGCCAAAAATAGACTATAACGTTTCATAATTGTTACATTTTTGTTGTGATGATACCAATATTTATCGACGCGTGTTGCTGCTGCCACCACCGCGGCTTCCAGACGATACACTGCCGCCTCCGCGACTACCCGACGATACGCTTCCCGACGAACGTGTACCGGCCGATGAACTGCTGCGTCCCGACGATACGCTGCTCGAACTTGACGAGCGTGTGCCGGTGTTTGTGCTGCGCGACGTCGATTGCGTTTGGCGCGATGTCGATTGCACATTGGTGCGCGTGCTGCTCGACGACGACGATGAAGAGCGTTGCGAAGTCGAAGTAGCGCTGCTACGCGTGGTGCTCGACGATGACGACGAACTGCTGCTTTGGCGCACTGCTCCACTCGTCTGGCTGTTGTTTACACGCGTTGTACTCGAGCGTGTTCCCGTATCGGACGACACACGCACCGTTTGGCGTGTACCGGAACTTTGTACCGGCGTAGCGGTTGCCCGTCCATTACCATCGCGTACCACTTCGGAACGTGTAGTTTGCGTGCGTGTCGGTGCCGACGAACTTTGTATCGTTGTGCCGCGCGAACTTGTCGAGGTGCTGCTGCTGCTGCCTACGGCTGTGCGCGTGCCGCCATAACGTCCGGCACTGTTGTGTTGCAAACGATACGTTTCGTTCGAAGCGTACGTATAGTTGTTGCCAACGTTGGTGTGCGACCCACCGCCGTAGTGCGGCTTGTGATACACCGGATGATGATGGTGGTGATAATGGTGGTGATGATAGGCATACGGATGGTAATAGTACCACGGACGATACCACGCATCGTAATAACTCCAATACCACGGATCGTAGGCATAACCATAATAGTAGCGATAAGGACGATACCAATAGTTCCAACCATAATAATCCCAACCATAATCGTAGTCGTAGTTATTGACATACACGTTGGTTACCGAACTATTGTCGGCTGCATTATATGGCTCTATATCAACATCGTCGCCTACCGAAACGATATAACGTCCGTTTTCGATGTCGTAAACCGTAGTGTCGTTACCATTGATGTGCACCAACAGGTTTTTGTTGTGAAATTTATTCAACCGATTGGTGTAGGTGTAGTCTTCTTCCGTCAGGCTGATGGCAGGATCGGCGGTTGTGGTAACCGAAACGGTGGTTTGGGCTGCTGCCGACGATGTCGTCGTAACCGTTACTTTGACGGTTTTGATGTCTGTTTTGGGGTTAAAGTAGATGTCGTCGTACTGCGCGAAAACGGTTACTGACGCGAACAGACTCACTGCGAGAAATAGGCTAAAGCGTTTCATGATAACCTCCTTTTTTAAGAAATTCTACATTAAACTTTTTTGCAAGAAGCGCAAATATTGTGCAAAACGCACTTGATTAAAGTTATTTATATAAAATTAACAATAAGTTACACATTATCAATCTTTTCACGACAAAGTTAGATAAAAAAATTGATATTTTTGCAATTTGCGTGCAAATTTTACTTTTTTCGTTGGTAGTCGAATGCGCCGACATAGACTACAATCGTTTCGTATGGCGGCGTGTAGGTTTGTCCGTAGCGCGCTGCTGCGTATTTGAAACGGCATTGTTCGCTGAGCGGCAGCGAGTCCAATTCGGCGACCGAAAGTCGTTGTGTGATGTCGGTCATGGCCTTGTTGCACGCACTGTCGCACCCATACATGCTGTCGCTTTTGAACCGCATGGTGGCGCCGCCAAGCGGGCATCCTTTATCTTGCAGATACTTCAACACCAACACCGAATCGTTGGGTGTAAATTCCGATTCGAAAACGCCGACGCTGTAAACTTGTTCTATCGATATTTCCATTTCGGAAACACAACCGCACAGTAGAACGGCCACGGCTGCGAGGCTTGTGAGGAGATGCTGTTTTTTCATACGTTATTCATTCTATGAGTTTAATAGTGGTCGTTTCGGACAAAAGTTTGACGATTGTATCGTCGAGTGATTGGCGCACGGCAAAACGCAAGGTGCAATCCATCTCTTGCTGCTGTTCGATGATGGTGAGCCCGTATTCCTTGACGAGGCGCATCACGCGATTCATCTGTGCATAGTCGTAGCGTATGGTGTGTACCACTTCTATCGTTCGTTCTACAATCGTATTGTTGGCCAATGCGTCGGCTGCTGCCGCTTTGTAGGCTTGCACAAGTCCGCTTGTGCCTAACAAGATGCCGCCGAAATAGCGCACCACGATAATCAGCACATCGGACAACCGGTGTGCGTTGATTTGCCCGAGAATCGGTTTGCCGGCAGTGCCTGTCGGTTCGCCATCGTCGTTAGCTCGGAACTCGGTGCGTGCGCCACCCAACATATAAGCGTAGCATACATGTCGGGCATCGTGATAGGTTTTGCGTGCGGCCTCGACCAACGTTTTCACCTCTTGCACAGTGCGCACCGGATGTGCGAACGCCAAAAATCGGCTGCCTTTTTCTTTGTAGCATCCGTCCGATGTGTGTGCTATGGTCAAATAGGTGTCGGCCATGTGTGTCGATGGTGTTGTTTACTCCCTGAAATAGACGCGTCGCACGCGCGAAGCGATAGACGTGAGTACTTCGTACGGAATGGTGCCTAACAAGGCGGCAATATCGGATATACGGCGGTTGTCGCCAAAGACGACCACTTCGTCGCCCACTTCGGCATTGAGTCCCGTAACGTCCACCATCATCAAATCCATGCAGATATTGCCCACTATCGGTGCGCGTTGTCCGTTGTAGAATACCGATCCGACGCCGTTGCCAAGTCGGCGATCCATGCCGTCGGCATAGCCGATGGGCAGCAGAGCGATTTCGGTATCGTGTTCGATTTTTCCGCGTCGGTTGTAGCCTACCGTATCGCCGGCTTTGACGGTTTTCAGTTGCATGATGTGTGTACTCAGCGAGCAGACGTTGCGCAGTTTTTGTTCGTTCACGCAATTCATGCCCCACAGGCCGATGCCCAATCGTACCATGTCGAATTGATATTGCGCGAAACGTTCGATGCCGGCGGTGTTGAGCGTGTGTTTGATGACGGTGTAGCCGAGTCCGCGTTCTAACGCTTCGGCATTTTGGCGAAAAAGCGCAATTTGCTGTAACGTGAATTTATCCATTTCCGGAGTAGGCTCGTCGGCGGCGGCCAAATGCGAGAAGGTCGATGCGACGCGCACAGCCGTTTGTCCGTTGAGCACAGCGCACACTTGCGCGATGTCGTCGGTTTCAAAACCGGCGCGGTGCATGCCTGTATCGAGTTTGATGTGTATGGGATAATCGGTAAAACCGTGGCGTTGCGCTTCGGCAATGACGATTTTGAGGAAATGGAACGAGCAAATTTCAGGTTCGAGCCGATATTTGAACAGATGGTGCAATGCTGTTTCCATCGGGTCGAGCACGATGATGGGCAGGTTGATGCCGGCTTGGCGCAGTTCGACGCCCTCGTTGACAAAGGCCACGCCGAGATAATCGACTCCGTGGTGTTGCATGGCTTGTGCCACTTCGATGGAGCCGCTGCCATAGGCCGATGCTTTCACCATACACATCAGTTTGGTGGTCGGTTTCAATTTCGAGCGAAAATAGTCGATATTGTGGAACATGGCATCGAAGTTGATTTCGAGCACGGTGTCGTGCGCCAACAAGCGGAGGTGCGCCAAGATGCGTTCCGGTTCAAATTCTGGTGCGATTTTCAACAAAATGGCTTCTTTTTGGAATGTTGAAATGATTTCAGACCCCAGAAAATCGGCGGTTGTTTGAAAGAATGCTTTGTTCTGAATATCAAATAGTTTCGAGTGCGAATACAGGTCATTTCCAACAAAAACAATCCTATTCACAGCCTGTGTTTCTATCACTTGTCGAATATTGGCATAAAACATTTCGCACACCACCTCGTCGCCGTTGATGTCGGACACGATGAGTGTGCGGCGCAAGTTTTGGTTGGCCGATTGTTGTTCCAAAAAACCGAGCGCGTGCTTGGTGAGCGATGTCAAATCGGAGTCGTGCGTATCGCGCACCAACAGACAGCCGTTGATGCCGGCTTCGACTTCAAAACGTGGCGTTTTTTGCGTTACATTCATGCGTTTTGGCGTGGTTAAAGCAGATTGTCGGCATTCAGGTTATCTTTCTCGATGTCGAGAAAATAGCGATACGTGCCGACTTTCAGTTCGTAGCACGCTTCGTAGTCGCACACGATGATGCCTTTGGGGTGCATTTGCAGTGCGCTGACCGTCCACATGTGCGAAACGCCCTCTTCGACGGCGTGTTGCAAGGCGCGCGCCTTGTTATGTCCATTGACGATGATGAGCACCTCTTTGGCATCAAGCACGGTACCGACGCCGACGGTAAGTGCCGTTTTCGGTACTTTGTTCACATCGTTGTCGAAGAAGCGCGAATTGGCAATGATGGTGTCGGTGGTCAACGATTTTTGGCGCGTGCGCGATACCAGCGACGAGCCCGGCTCGTTGAACGCAATATGTCCGTCGGGGCCGATGCCGCCAAGGAAGAGGTCGATGCCGCCAACCGCCTTGATTTTGGCTTCGTAGCGTTCGCACTCGGCATCCAAATCGTCGGCGTTGCCATTCAGTATATTGACATTTTCGCGTTTGATGTCGATATGTTTGAAAAAGTTGTTCCACATGAACGAGTGATAACTTTCGGGATGCTCCTCAGGCAGGCCGATATACTCGTCCATATTGAATGTGATGACATTTTGGAACGAAACAACGCCTTGTCGGTTCAGGTTGATGAGTTCGCGATACATGCCCAATGGCGATGATCCGGTAGGCAGGCCGAGTACAAATGATTTGTCGGCCGTTGGTGCGGCTGCCAAGATGCGTCGTGCGACATAGCGCGCCGCCCAGCGCGACACTTCGGCGTAGTCCGGTTCGATGATAACTCTCATATAAAATGTTGTGTATTAGTGGTTTGTGTAATTTATTTATTCAGCCGTAACATCCGGATTGATTTTGTGAATCAGACCTTGCAGCACGGTGCCGGGGCCAAGTTCTTTGAAATAGTCGGCGCCATCGGCAATCATATTTTGCACACTGTACGACCAGCGCACAGCGCCTGTCAGTTGTGCGATGCAGTTGGCTTTCAGTTCGTCGGGGTCGGTATGCGGCAGTGCATCAACATTCTGATAGACAGGACATATCGGTTTGTGGAAGTCGGTAGCACGAATAGCCGTTTCGAGTTCGGCGCGCGCGGGTTCCATCAGCGGCGAGTGGAAAGCGCCGCCCACAGCGAGTTTGAGTGCGCGTTTGGCGCCGGCCTCTTTCAGTTTGACACAGGCGGCATCGATGGCTTCGACCGCGCCTGAAATGACCAACTGCCCCGGGCAGTTGTAGTTGGCCGGCACTACCACGCCATCAATGGTTTTCAGAATTTCCTCGATTTGTGCATCGGGCAACGCGATGACGGCCGCCATGGTGCCGGGTTGCATTTCGCACGCTTTTTGCATGGCGCGCGCCCGGGCAGCCACAAGTTTCAGTCCGTCGTCGAACGACAAAGCGCCGGCGGCAACCATCGCCGAATATTCGCCCAACGAATGTCCGGCCACCATGTCGGGACGAAAATCGTCGCCAAGCACCAATGCCGAGATGACGGAGTGTAGAAAAACAGCCGGTTGCGTTACTTTGGTCTGACGCAAATCGTCGTCGTCGCCGGCAAACATCACGTCGGTGATGCGAAAGCCGAGAATGTCGTTGGCTTTTTCGAATAGTTCTTTGGCAAGTGGCGACGATTCGTACAAATCTTTACCCATGCCTACAAATTGAGCCCCTTGTCCGGGGAATACATACGCTTTCATAATGATATAAGTTTTTTGTTATTTTATTTATTTAAGAAATTTTTAACCACGTTTAATATTGCATTTTGTGCGGTTGCTAAATCGTCGTTGACGATAATGGCATCGAACTGCGGTGCGAACTGCATCTCCCACGCGGCTTTGGCCAAACGTTTTTCGATCATGTCGGGTGAATCGGTGGCGCGCCCTACCAATCGGCGGCGCAACTCATCGACCGACGGCGGTTGCACAAACAGCGCCAAGGCTCTATCGCCATAAATGCGTTTAATGTTGAGTCCGCCTTTCACATCGACATCGAACAGCAGATTGGCGCCTTGGGCAAGTTTGCTGTCCACTTCGGATTTCAGCGTGCCGTAAAAACAATTTTCGTACACTTCTTCGTATTCGACGAAGGCGTTTTCGGCTATTTTTTGTCGAAATTCGTCTATCGACAGGAAGAAATATTCCACGCCGTTGCGTTCGTCGCCGCGCGGTGGCCGGCTGGTGGCCGATACCGAAAATTCGATGTTTTGGCTGCAGTGCGCCATGAGGTATTTTTCCAACGTGCTTTTGCCGCTGCCCGATGGTGCGCACACAATAATGATTTTGCCCTGTATGTCTGTCATCGCGCAAAAAAATTACAATACGTTCAACACTTGTTCTTTAATTTGTTCCAACTCGTCTTTCATTTTGACGACGATGATTTGCATTTCGCTGTGGTTCGATTTGGAGCCCAGCGTATTGATTTCGCGCCCCATTTCTTGAGCAATGAATCCGAGTTTTTTGCCGGCTGCATGTTCGTGTTCCATCGTTTCGGCAAAATATTTGAGATGGTTGCGCAGTCGCACTTTTTCTTCGTTCACATCGAGTTTTTCGATGTAGTAAATCAACTCTTGTTCGAAGCGGTTGCGATCGACAGCCACTTTTGTTTCTATTTCTTTCAGATTTTCGAGCAGGTGTGCGCGTATTTTGGCAATGCGTTCCGACTCGTATTTATCGACTTCGAGCAACAATGCGCCGATGCGTTCGAGTTTTTCGGTGAACATACGTTGCAGGGCGGCGCCTTCTTGTTGGCGGAAAGCCACAAGTTGGTCGATGGCTCGCCCGACCGTGTCGAACACGACTTTGTATTCGTCGTCATCGACCAGCGGCGTGTCGATTTTGAGTGCATCGGGCAGCCGCAAAAGCGTATCGAAAAGGTTGGCTTCGACGGGCAACGGTATGTGCAGTTGTTCCGACATTTCGACCAATTGTTTGTAGTAGTTGCCCACTATCGTTTGGTTGATGCAGGCTGCGGCGCTGCCGCAAGTATCTTCCACAGTCAGCGTAAAGTCTATTTTGCCGCGTTCCAAGAGTTGCGCCACCATAGCGCGCAGGTCGATTTCCTTTTCGCGATACGCGTTTGCGATGCGTGTCGATAGATCAACTTGTTTGGAATTTAACGATTTTATTTCAACCGTTATTTTTTTGTTGTTGTATTCGCAGATGGCTTTTCCGTAGCCGGTCATCGAAAGTAGCATAATGTTGTGTTGTTTTTACCAATTGTACAAAAAGTGTGCATTAAATTTGCAAAGATACAACTTTATGGTCATACTCATACGTTTTTTAACACAAAATAAGCATTTCATACGACTTTTATCAGCAAATTTGTTCCAATTCGTTCGTTTGTGCATACCAAATGAAGCCTTGCACGGAGAATCCCATGCGGCTGATCAGGTTGGCATAGCGTTGCACTTGTTTGTTGTATCGCGGTTCGTGCTGTGTGCCGAATTTATAATCGACCACAACCACATCCGTTCCGGCCATCATCACTCTGTCCGGCCGATACAGCAGGCCTTGTGGCGTGATGATTTCTGTTTCGTTCAGCACGCGATATTTTCCCGAAAACCACGCGCGTGCCTGCTCATTATCAAGCAGTTGATTGATAGTACTTTGCACTTGTGGCAGTTGTTCGGCGGTCAGTTTGCCGTTGAGCATCTGTGTTTGTAAAATTTTCGGGAGTTCGTTGGCGGTACGCAGTTGGCTCAATATGTCGTGCATGAGCAATCCGTATCGGCGTTCGCTGCCGGCATCATCGGGCGTATAGCGCAGTTTGAGTCGTGGCAGTGCCGACACCGAATCGTATGTGAGCGTGAGCGATTCGGCGGTTTGTTTTTCGGCGCCGGCGTCGAGCGGCTGCAACTCGCCCATTTGCGCCAAAAAGCGTGTGTCGTCATCGACGCTGATGTACATGGTTTGGCACGACCGCACATATCGTTCCAACATATTGACAATGTTGAGCGACGCGGAGGCGTTTTGGGTGTTTTTGGTTTTCGGACCGAGTATATACAAATCGTTTTCGGCGCGCGTAAATGCGACGTAAGCCACATTGACGGAATCGACCAACGTGTATAACTGTTCGGTTTCGTAGGCGGATTTGAAATGTGTATTTGTCAGCAACGATTTGGCTTTCAGCGGCACGATTGGCAATGTTCCGAGTAGCGGATGGTCGGTAGGTGTTTGGCACCACACGATGCCTTTGGCGTTGCAATCCCACTGACAGAAAGGAATGATAACCGCCTTAAACTCAAGTCCTTTCGACTTGTGTATCGTCATTATGCGTATGGCTTCCTGCGTGTCGGATGCGGGCAAGAAACAGGCGTCGCTTTGTTCGTCCCAATATTCGAGAAATCCGTTCAAGTCGTTGGTATAGTGCGCCGTATAGTCGAACACGACGTCTTGAAACGCCTGCAAAAAGACATCGTTGGCCACTGTTCCATGTAGTTGCAGGGTCAAAATCAGGCCTTCGGTCAGTTGGAATAGCGGTTGATTGTGCAATGCCATGATGTCGGTATGCGTATCGGGAAAAACGCGCTGCAACCACATTTCTGCTGTTTCGTTAGATGGTTGGCAGCAAGGCATGGTCGCCGAATTGTAAGCCGCCAGCAACGTTTCTATCAGTTTGCGATTCAGCGTGTTGGACGGTTCTGCAAAAAAACGCATCATCGCCACCAGCAAGCGTATGCAGGCAGCGTTTGCCACCAGCAAGGCTTCGTTCGACACCACTTTGTAGCCGGCAGCCAATAGCGCATCGGCCACTTGTACGGCTTCGCTGTTTTTGCGCACCAGCACGGTTATCTGATTGAGTGCGTAATTATTTCGGGTGAGTTCATCGACCATTTCGGGCAAGCGTTGCAATACGCGTTGTTGCCATGTGCTGGTGTCGTCGTTGGCCAGCAGTTCGACGCTGACCCGTCCGGGCATCGTGCGATGCGGCTGTTGCCGGACTTCGGCGTAAATAGCGCGCACCAATTCGGCAGACTCGCCCGACACCACATTTGATACCAACGTCGGAATATACGAAAAAAAATCGTTGTTGAACGCCACCACATTTTGCGCGCTGCGCCAATTTGTATTCAGCACTTCGTCGCTGATGTAGCCGGCAAATTCTTGCTGTATGCCCGACTGCAACAATCGCCAATCGGAACTGCGCCAGCGGTAGATGCTCTGTTTCACATCGCCGACAATCAGATTTCGGTTGTTTTCGCTCACGCTGTTGTGCAACAATGGTTTGAAATTCTGCCACTGCAACTGCGACGTATCCTGAAATTCGTCCAGCATGAAATGATGCAAATAGGTGCCGGTTTTTTCGTACACGAACGGCGTGTCGCAATTTTTAGTGATTTGATTCAGGAAATCGGTCGTACTGCCAATCAGCATGATATTTTTTTCCTTGCAATAGTTGATAATCTGACGACGCACATCGTTCAAAATGCCCAGCATGTAGATATGTTCGTACACCACGCACACCGACAAATACTCTCGCACATTCAGGGCGTTAAGTTCGTGGGCGCAGGCGTTCAAACCGTCATTAAAAGCAGCCTCGATAGCCGTTTTATGCGTCGATTTTGCACTGCTCCATTTGTCGATATTATCGATGGCGTTCCGAAACGTGGTCGTGAGCAAAAAGTTTTTCGATTTGAGTTTGTCGTAATCGAAATAGGTCGTAAAACTTCTCTCTTTGCCGCTGAAATCGCTCCATTGCAGATGGTGCTTTTGCCGTATTTGCGTGGCGCGGTCGCAAATATTCCGAACGCGTTGTTCAAAATGCTCTTTGGCCTCGTACAGTTGTTGCCGATAGGTGGCAAAAAACTTTTTATTCTCCAACTGTTTCTCCAATTGGTCGGCATATTGCAGGTACGACTCTTTGAAAATTTCCTGACCAAGTGTTTCGATGTTCGTACGGAAACGCATCCACGAAGCCGTCGGTTTATCCGAGTCGGTTTGCGGCGTCAGCGTCTCGCTGATGTACTGTTTCAGCCACACCAACAAGGGTTGATTTTCGGGCCGATCGAGTTCGAACAGCATATTGTCCACCGCCATTTTGAGCACGCTATCTCTGTTGAGTTCGACACCAAAATCGCCCTGCATGCCGATTTCACGGGTAAAAGCCCGCACTATCTGCTGAAAAAATCGGTCAATCGTCGAGACATTGAACGCGCTGTAATCGTGCAAAAGGTCGCTCAAAAAGCGCTGCGCCCACTGCCGAATGTCGGTTTGCGACAACCCTTCCGACTTCAAATCCTGCGTCAATTCGGCCAAAAAAGGTGCATGAGCGTCGTGCGCCAAAGCGAATAGTTCGCGCACGATGCGACGTTTCATTTCGTCGGTGGCTTTGTTGGTAAACGTGGCCGCCAGCGTGCTGCGATGCGGATGCGCACACGCACGATTGCGAAACAGCAGCAGCACATATTCGTAGGCCAACCGATAGGTTTTTCCCGACCCGGCCGATGCTTTATAAATTTTGACAGTTGCGGACATAATTGTTTGCGTTCAATCAGACAAAAATACAAAAAAAACGGCGTCGAGCCAAACTTTTTGCCGCCCGAGTTATCAACAAGTGCAAAAGAGACGATTTTTTTGAGTATCGTATCATTATTTTTTGTACTTTTGCAGTGGCAGAAATGAGCAGCAAAATCATGGCAAACATTTTACACATAGAAACCTCGACCACGGTCTGTTCGGCCGCCCTGTCGCACGACGGGCAAGTGTGCATATCGCGCTTGTGTGCCGAAGGCATGTCGCACGCCTCGAAATTACCCGTTTTCATCGACGAAATTCTGCAATATTGCCGCAGCCGTCGCATGCAATGCGATGCCGTGGCCGTGAGCGCCGGTCCCGGTTCGTACACCGGTCTGCGCATCGGCGTTTCCACTGCCAAAGGCCTCTGCTACGGTCTGAACGCCAAATTGTTGGCCATCGACACGCTGCAACTGATAGCACGCGCAGCACTGCCAAAAATTGCCGATGAAAACGCCCTGATTTGCCCCATGATAGATGCCCGACGCATGGAAGTTTACACCGCGCTCTACGACACGAGCCTGCAAAAAACGCTCAATTGCACCGCCAAAATTATCGATGCCGACGCTTTCGCCGACTTGTTGGACACGCGGAAAATCTATTTTTGTGGCGACGGCGCCGCAAAATGCCAATCGACCATTACACACGCCAACGCCGTTTTTCTCGATGGAATCGTGCCATTGGCCGACAACATGGCAGCACCCGCCGAAGCCCGATATGCAGCACACGCATTCGAAGACGTGGCCTATTTCGAACCGTTTTACCTGAAAGAATTTCAGGCAACAAAACCGCGAGCAACAAATTTATAAACAACAGATTACAAACAAAATCGAAAGTGATACTTTAATTATG
Source organism: Paludibacteraceae bacterium (assembly GCA_051870755.1). Classification (GTDB taxonomy): domain Bacteria; phylum Bacteroidota; class Bacteroidia; order Bacteroidales; family Paludibacteraceae; genus W0P28-013. Next base: position 40,092 of record JBJECE010000031.1, read on the forward strand.
AGCGACATTTTACGTTATGCCCCGAAATCGGAATTGATAATGCCCGAATATGGGCGCAACATTCAGCAAATGGTGCAATATGCCATGTCCATCGACGACCGCGCCGAGCGTACACGTTGCGCACGCACCATTATCGATGTGATGGGCAATATGTTTCCCTATTTGCGCGATGTCGAAGGATTCAAACATAAATTGTGGGATCATCTGTACATCATGTCGGGATTCAAACTCGACATCGATTATCCGTTTGACGTGAAGAAACCGCAGGAATTGCCCAAACCGGATCCAATTCCGTACAACACGCAGAAAATCAAGTACAAACACTACGGCCGCTGGCTGCAAACGTTGATAAAAAAAGCGTCGGAATGCGAAGATGGCGAGCAACGCACCGCACTTATTCGGCTCATTGCCAACAACATGAAGAAAGATTACATAACGTGGAACAAGGATTTGGCCGAAGACAACAAGATTTTTGACGATTTGCGCGAATTATCGCATGGTGCCATCGACATCGACAGCAGCAGCATGACATTGACAACGATGCGCAACGGCAACAATTTTTATAAAAACAACGGTAAAAACGGCAAAAACGGTAAAAAATCAGCGAAGCAATAGCGTATAATCGGGAATTTCGGGCTGAAAGACATAACGTTTGTTCACCCAATCGACCTGACAAAAAATATGTCGCAAGCCATTGCTGACCAAAAGATACGGCACCTGCAAACGCAAGTTGTAAACCGCGATTTGATCGAATGTTTTTTGGGTAATTTCGATAGTTGGCGCTTTGTACTCCACTATCATCAGCGGCTGCAGGTGTGCATCGTACACGACGGTATCGCAGCGTTTCGACAGACCGTTGAATGTGATGGGAGTTTCGTTGCTGATGCGTGTGGCAGGCACGTGCAAAGCCGCCACCAGATGCGACACCATATTTTGACGCACCCACTCTTCGGGCGTCAGCGCAACATACCGACGACGCACGGCATCGAAAATTTGCTGTTTTCCGCCATTTAATCGGATTTTTTGCTCGTAATATGGAAGATTCAGCGGTTGCATAATTCGCTTGCAAAGGTACAAAATATAAACAGACAAACGAAACGAGTAACACATAAAAATATGAAAACACGCGAAGAAATCGTAAAAAATTGGTTGGTGCGCTACACACAACGCCCGCTACAAGAGTTCGGCGAATATATTTTGCTGTGCAATTTCAATAGTTATGTCGAAAAATTTGCCGAAATATTCGGTGTCGAAGTGGTGGGCGCCAAGAGCAATATGCCGAATGCTTCGGCCAACGGCATCACCATCATCAATTTCGGCATAGGCAGTCCCAATGCAGCGCTCATCATGGATTTGCTGTCGGCCATCAACCCGAAAGCCGTGCTTTTTTTGGGCAAATGCGGCGGTTTGAAGGATAAAAATCATGTAGGCGACTACATTTTGCCCAGCGCTGCCATACGCGGCGAAGGTACGTCGAACGACTACTTCCCGCCGGAAGTTCCGGCCTTGCCGGCATTCAATCTGCAACGATCGGTGTCGTCGAACATTCGCGATTTCGGCCACGACTATTGGACAGGCACAGTTTACACCACCAACCGGCGCGTGTGGGAGCACGACGAGCAATTCAAAGCCACGCTGCGGCGGGTGCGTTCGTTGGCGGTCGATATGGAAACGGCAACGCTGTTCAGCGTCGGATTTTTCAATTCGATACCGACCGGCGCTCTGCTGCTTGTGTCGGATATGCCGATGCACGAAGCCGGCATCAAAACCGAAGAGAGCGACAAGCAGGTTACGCGCATGTATGCCGAAGAGCACCTGAAAATCGGCATCAAATCGCTACAATCGCTGCAAAACGACAGTAAAACCATCAAACACCTGCGTTGGGAATAATGGCAAAACAAGCGATTACATACGAACAAATAATGGCCGATTTGCAGCGCAAAGCGTATAAACCGGTGTATATGCTGACGGGCGACGAACCTTACTATATCGACAAAATTGCCGATTACATCGAACAAAATGTGCTGACCGAAGACGAAAAAGCCTTCAATCAGATGGTGGTGTATGGCAAAGATACCGATTTGCGCGAAATAATCATTGCCGCCAAGCGTTTCCCGATGATGGCCGACCATCAAGTAATAATCGTGAAAGAGGCGCAAAGCATCAAGAACTATGACGACCTCGTGTTCTACCTTCAACAGCCGCAGCCATCGACCATTTTGGTGTTTTGCCACAAATACGACAAACTCGACGGTCGCAAAAAAAGCACCTTGGCGATAGCCGAAAAAGGCGTGCTGTTCGAATCGAAAAAATTATACGACAATCAGGTTGCCGGCTGGATTACAGCCTACGGCAAACAAAAAAACGTCAGCATCGATGCCAAAACCGCCAATATGTTAGCCGATTTTTTGGGCAACGACCTCTCGCGCATCGTCCACGAAATCGACAAATTGCTCATTCTGTTGGCCGACAGCCACCAAAATTGCATCACACCCGAATTGGTGGAACAAAACATCGGCATCAGCAAAGACTACAACAACTTTGAACTGCTGAAAGCATTAGGCGAGCGCAACATTCTAAAAGCCAACAGAATTATCGATTATTTCGGGAAAAATCCGAAAAACAATCCGTTGATTGTTACCATCGCCGTCGTGTTCAATTTCTTCGCCAACCTGCTACTCTACCACTCGCTGCAAGACAAAAGCCAAATGAACGTGGCAGCCGAGTTGAAAATCAATCCCTATTTCGTGCGCGACTATCAGCAGGCAGCCCGCAACTACAACACAGCCAAAACACTGCAGATAATCAGCGACTTGCGCCGAGCCGACGCGCAAAGCAAGGGTTTCAAAAATGCGTCGGCCACCGACACGGAGATACTGAAAGAACTCGTTTTCAGAATTTTACATTAAACGCCACGCCCCAAACAACACCACTCCGATGAAAATTGTACTGACCACCAAACTGCCGTCCGAAGGTTTTGCCGCATTGCACGACCACACCCTGATTTTTCCCGATGAAAGCGCATTTACGCGCGCCGAACTATTGCAACAAATAGCCGATTGCGACGTGCTGGTGCCCACCTACGACTACTCCATCGATGCCGAGATAATAGCCGCCGCCAAAGAGTTGAAACTCATTGCCAATTTCGGCGTCGGTTTCAACAACATCGATTTGCAGGCAGCCAAAAACCGCGGAATAATCGTAACAAATACGCCGGCACCCGTCATCGACCCGACCGCCGAACAGACCTTTACGCTGATGTTGGCTTGCGCACACCGCACCGCCGAACTCGACCGCAAAATGCGCCAAACCGACACTATCAAAATCGGCGTGATGAACAACCTCGGCATCAGCATCTGCGGCAAAACGCTCGGTATCATCGGTATGGGGCGCATCGGGCAAGCTGTGGCACAACGCGCCGTGGCTTGCGGCATGAACATCATCTACCACAACCGGCACAAATTGCCCGATGAAACCGAGCAAAAATGCAGGGCGCACTATGTGTCGCAGGAAGAACTGCTACGGACAGCCGATTTTGTGGTACTGCTGCTGCCCTACACGCCCGAAACGCACCATTTAATCGACAAAAACGCGTTCGCCATCATGAAAACGGGTGCCGTGCTGATAAACACGGCGCGCGGCCCAATAGTGGACGAACAAGCACTCATCGAAAATCTACAAAACGGCAAATTGTGGGGTGCGGCGCTCGATGTGTTCGAGCACGAACCGCACATTCCCGATGCGCTCAAGCAGTTGGACAACGTAGTCATGTCGCCGCACATAGGCACCGGCACCATCGACGGGCGCTTGGCCATGTGCCGCTGCGTAGCCGACAACATTCTGCACTTTGCCGCCAGAGATATTGGTGAGATGAATGTGGTGAGATAGCCACAAATTATCGGCATTGTTTGCCGAGGCGGAATGCTTTAGCAATAATAGACAGATAGTAGCAAAATTTGAGGAGCAATTAGCGTAAGAACGATTTGGACTACTCCACGTGAATGCAGTTTTTCCCATCCGGCACAAGCACTAACCGAGGATGTTCTACAAATCTTTCGGAAAGAACGCTCCATGTCGGTTGGCTGTATTGCTCAAATAAGGTAATATCTGCCATATCACAAAGCGTATAGTACATACAATCTCCATTTATTCTTGCTTTTTTATTCGCCTTTGCCTGTGTAATTTTATGTGGATAGAATGATGCATATTCTTCTGACCACCAAAAGATAAATGGAACATGATACTCACATCTAACCGGAACACAATTTCCTCCATGCCCTGCACCTCCATGTTCAATTGATTCTCCGTGGTCAGATACAAACATAAATGCGGATACGGTATTGGGGCGGTTGATTGTCTCTATCAATGAAGCAAGAATATAGTCTGTATAGAGAATACTATTGTCATAGGCATTGATGAGCATCATACTATCTCTGACCATATCAGAAGCACAATTGTTTGAATTTGGATTGTACACCTCATACTCTTGTTCGTAATTGGTAAAGAAACTATGATTCCCCATAAACTCCATCATAACAAACAACTTATCGTGTACATTAACGAGCGAATCCAATACTCGTATCATCGTCTTATCACCCGAAGTTATATTTCTACCATTCGCTATGTTGGGCACAATGATAAGTGAATCCACTCCATTGGAAAGATACTTCTCATAGGAAAGCAGATTAGTACTATTAACAATCGTAAAGACTTTGAATCCGCATTCCCGAAAAGGCTCAATTATAGACCGTTCTGCAAAATTCAACTCAAAATTGTCAGGCGTTGCGCGTGTTACTAATTGTGGTACGGAAAACATGGTTAAGCACGCTTGGGAATAATAGTTATCAAAAAGCAGGACATTATCTAATGCCTCCAAACGGGGAGTTGTAGTTCGCTCATATTGCCCATTTAGCGATAGGTTATCATAGCGCAATGACTCTCCTATACCAAAAACATATATTTCCTTCTGAGGAGGAATAGCCTGACGCTGAGCACCCATATCAATATCTTTCATATGTTCCGCCTGACGCCTATGTTTCAAATCAATATGGGCGTTCCATGATTGATAAAATACATTATAGGGCGTTCGATTGAGAATGCGATGATGCACATAGTAACGAAGGGTGATACTCTTGTGATATGATAGCCGGATTTTATAGGTTACAAAACAGCATGGGATAAGCAATAGCAACCCGATAGCAAACCATTTCTTATAGGTAAACTTTGGCTTTTGGTAGCATATACAAGATAGTATTCCCAAACACAATAACGGCAGGAGATTCAGTATCTCACCCACATTGGTTTGATAGAATTCAGAAGCTTCTTGCGGGTTGGTTTTTATTGCGGAAATGATACCTCCCGGTAAAAGATAGTCTCCGTACAAATCAACCATGCCTTGGTCTATCATAGAGAGGATGGTAAATAATGAGATGGTTGTACAGTATATCCATTTCTTAGGCGATAGCGCTATCAGAATAGCAATCGGAATAAGGAAAATTAGACTGGTTACGACGTAAGTTATACCAGTATCACGGACGATAGCGAAAGTAATATTTGGATACAGCAGCACGAGAGTCATGCAAACGATGCTCGCCGACCATAATAAATTTGTTTTTGATAGTTTTAGTATGCTTTTAGAATAGGAAAACATAAGAATAAACTTTTGCTTGAGCAAACGTCTATTCCGATAGTAAGCAACAAAAAAAGCGTTCGCCATTTCGTTTTTTGCTTATTTACTCAGTTAGCCGACCAAAGCATTGTATGTAATAAGCACGAAACAACTCACGCCCGAAAGCGTGAACCTTTTTACCTGCTTATTCTCACATACTTTATAAATTGGTCGTTTACTGAGTAGAAAATAAGAGCGTAAAGCTCAAAAAATTAATAATATGTTACAAAATTGCCCTCCGGCAATCGTTTTGCAAAGATATATATTTTTCTTGTTACTGCAAAGTAATTACGGTGATTTCGGCCGGACAGTTGAGGCGGACGGGTAACGTACCGCCCAACCCGACGTTGATGTAGAGGGTCTGCCCTGCGCTGTCGTAACGGCCGGCTGTTTCGCAAAATGCCCACGCGGCCGGCGTCCAACCGAACAAACGTACCTGAGCCGCATGCGTATGACCACTCAATGTCAAAGGAATGTCCGTTTGGCCCAACACTTCGGCACGCCAATGTGTCGGGTCGTGGCTCAATAGTATGCGAAAACCATCGGTGCCGGCCATGGCTTGGGGTAAGTTGCCGGCGTGCACCGTGCGAAAGCCCTGATGCTTACACGCGCAGTTGTCCACCCCGACAATCGTCAGCGTGTCGTTATCGCGCACAATGTTCAGATGCTCGTTGCGCAACAGATGCCAACCCAATTCGTTGCGTTCAAAATCGACCAACTTGGCCACTTCGCCTCGGCGTTCGGCCTCCGATGTCCAATGCCGATAGATGAGCATATCGTGATTGCCCAGCACACTGACGACACCATCATGTGCGTGCAACCGGCGCAAGATGTCGCGGTAAGGTGCGACTTCGGTCACGCCCATCGTAACCAAATCGCCCGTAAAACAAATCACGTCGGGCTGTTGCGCGTTGATGCTATCGACCAAGCGCTGCAGTGCCGCAGGGCGGTCGTCGAACGTACTTAAATGCAAATCCGAAATGTGCACAATCTTATACCCCTTGAATGCTGGCGGAATAACGGTATGCGTGTAATCCACATGTTTAATTTCGACACGAAAACGACCGACAAAAAAGCCATAAGCCAAAATGCTCCAACAAAGCAACACAAGTCCCAACGCCGTCCAGCCAAACGGACTATAAGGCACAGAGAAATCGCAACAACGACCGACCAGCCATACAACCAACCAAATCAGATGCGGAATGACTACCAACAAGCCTCCCAATACAAGTGAGGAGATGAACATCATGTGCGCTATCATACTACATCAATGTTTTTGCGTTCGTCTATAAATTTGATCGGCTTACGCGATTGTGCCGGGAAATTAATTTTTTGTATCAAGTCGGGCGGCAAAATTTCGACGATAGGCGCCACACGGATGCGTGCGCGGAAACGGTCTTTCAAATCTTTGATAAGCGACGCTTCCGCTTCGCCAATAGAATTGGCCAATTGGGCGTATGGATACTCTTTTTTCAGTCCTATGCGCACCACCACTTCGTCGGTGCCGGCATCGCTGTCGCGCACTACGACGACGTAATTGGCCACATATTCCGTATTGTCAAGCACATCGTTGATGGCCGGCGGATAGAGCGTTGTGCCTTTCAACTTTATCATGTTGTTTTTTCGGCCGACAAGCGGTGTCAGCCGGTACGAATGACGGCCGCACGCACATGGTTCGGTAATTTTTGCCGCCATATCGCCGGTACGGAAACGCAACAGCGGCATGCCTTCGACACCGAGTGTGGTTATCACGATTTCGCCCACTTCGCCATCGGGCACGGGACGATTGTCGTCACCAATGATTTCGACAATGATCAATTCGGGATGCACATGTCCGCCACAGCCACAAGGACATTCTGAGAATGTGGCCGACATCTCGGTGGACGAATAGGTGGCAAAAAGTTCCACTTCGGGCCATTTGTCGTGAATGCGCCTACCGAGCAAATTGAGGTTAAAGTGTTGATCGCGCAACCCTTCGCCAATGCCAATAATGCGTCGCACCGACGAGTGGCGATAATCAATACCGTTTTGTTCGGCATATTCTACAAGGCGCAGTATGAACGACGGCACACACATGATGGTATCGGGATGCAGGCGACGAATGGTATCCCACTGCAATTCGGGAATGCCGTTACCGACACGGACGATGCCCGCTCCCAATTTGCGCAACCCGAGGAAATAGGCCATGCCGGCCATAAAGCGTTTGTCGAGCGTTGTCATCAACTGTACAATGCTGTCGGACGTAACGCCCGCGCATGCAAACGACACGGCTTCGTTGTAAGCCAAGCGTTCCAAATCGCCATCGGTACAAGCAAACGTCACAGGGTCGCCCAACGTACCTGATGTGGTGATGTAGTCGATGATGTCGCGCGGCGGCACACACAAAAAATCGGTGTTGTGCTGTTGCAAATCTTTCTTGTCGGTAAACGGCAATTTTTGCAAATCGTCGAGCGTGCGAATGGTTTCGACAGCGATACCATGCTTGGCAAACATGGCTTGATAAAATGGCGAATGTGCCTGCAAATAGGCTAAATGTTCGCGCAGTTTTTCCTCCTGCAAGTGCAGAATTTCAGCGGCAGAACGAAATTCTATGTCAAATGGTTGGAATTTTTCCATATTTCATTGATTATCAAATTGTTTCGCGCATACAAATCCACGCAAACGGATTGTCGGTGATTATAAAACCGGCGGCCGGCGGCAAATGATTTTTGCCGTTTTTGATGACGATAATTTTTCCGTCCGCTTCCAATGCGGCGGCACATTTTGCAAATAGTTCATCGGAATAGGCATTGATAATGAACACATTGCTCGGCGACAACTCGGCCGTGCGCGCATCGGCACAGATGAACTTGGTGCGTTGTCGGGTAAGTGTGCCGTGCGCGGCAAACGCCACTTTTTCGGCATCGCTGTCGAACGCCGTAGCCGTGCGATGCGTGGATAATAAGGTTAGGAGAAACGATTTTTCGCCGTATCCGCAATCGGTTTCGCAGATGGCGGCTTGACGCGGCACAACGGCATCAAGCCAACGATAATAGCGTTGCCGGCGCGCCTTGCGGTGTTCCATCCATGCGACATGAGCATCTTTGTACACATAGTTTTTGTCGAATGCCGTGCGATAGTAGGCATTGTCCATCGTGTCGTAAGCATCGCGCAATTTGTCGTATTCGGCAGCCACATAACGACGTATCTGTTTGGCACGTTCTTGATAGGTTGTGCCATAGCGTGCATCGTCGCACGCAATGCGCGACAACACTTCGGCCACCATCGTACCATTGGCCACATAGAGTTGCCCCTTGCGATAGCAGTTGCCCGTGCCATAAAGTGCTATCGGCACGATGTCGAGTTGATATTTTTCGGCCAGAAAGAAGGCACCTTTGTGGAAGCGCTGAACTTCCAAATCGTCGGAGCGCGTGCCTTCGGGGAATATGGCCAACGACTGCCGGCGCGCCAGCATATCGTCCATCAGATGCTCCATCTGTTCCACCCCTTTCGACGCATCGACAAATCCGGCAAAGCGGGTTATCGGGGCAAACAACGGATTGCGCATAACCCACGCTTTGGCCATAACGATCACATCGGGCGACAGGCTGAACATAATCAGCAAATCAATCATCGACTGATGGTTAGCAATGATGATGGCCGGTTTTTTGAACGTTTCGCCATGGCGATGAATGTGGTAATGCACGCCCGGTATTATACGCAGCAAACAGCGGGCTATCTGTTGCAAAACCACCCGAAACAGCCGGCGTTTCAGCGACATGCGACACGGCACCAACAACAATATGAGAATCAACACATCAAGCAACAAACTGCTCATCACTATCAGCAGCAAACCCCATAACGAGCGCAGCAAACTCCCAACGGTGTGCGGCAATCCGCCCTTGTCGGTGTGAGCAGTTACCAACCAACGAAACAATAGCGGTTGCAAAATGTACGATACCAACACCACCACAATGATGCCCAACAACGACACCAAAGCCAGCGAATGAATGGCCGGATGTTTGGCAAAGAGCAACGCCCCCATACCGATCACCGTCATCAAAGCCGAGAAGAAAATGGCCGTTTTGTGCGCCGGCAACATCTTTTTGCCAACACGATATTCGCTACACAACCCATCGAGCACAAATATGCTGAAGTCGTCGCCAATGCCGAAAATAAAGGTCGATAGAATAATATTGACTATGTTGAATTCGATGCCGAAAATGGCCATAAACCCGAGAATGATGAACCAACTTAGGCACATGGGCAGAAACGCCAGCACTGCCAACTCTACCCTGCCATACGACACCAGCAACACGACAAAAATCAGCAATGACGAGATGCCGAGAATCAGGTTGAAATCGTCGTTGATGGAACGCGCCACTTCGGCAATGAAAAAACTCTGATCGACCACCGTAGCCGTAGGTGCCACTTGCCGATAGAACGCCTGCTTTTGGGCATCGTCCAACCACACCTGCATAATCAGCGAAACTACCGAATCGTTCTGCTCCACCAAATTCGAAAATGCCAACGTTTGTCCGCGTATTTCGGCGGCCAAGTCGGTGGGCGCGTAATCGGTATGCAACATATCGAAAAACGCCTCGAACGCCTCATCGGCAAATCCGGTTTGTCGCGCAGCATCGCGCACCACGGTTTCGACTTGTTGGCGTTTGTCGGCAGTCCAATAGTCGTTCCACCGAGCGATTTTTTGCATTTGCACCGTTTGAGGCGGCAAAAATGCGGCGGCCGACATATATTTTTCGATGCTGTCGGCAGCGGCAGCCGCTCGTGCCACAGCATCCGTCGCGCTATAGGCCTGCAAAGCCGTTTCGGCAGTCGCTGCATGCGACACCAATAGTATCGACCGATCTTCGTCCGGCCGGTTTTGCAAACGCCGACCGGCACTATCGAGATGCGGCGGCTGATAGCACAGTTGCATCATGTCGTAGTTGAAACGCACATCGCCACACATCGAACAAGTAACCACCAGCACTACCGCCAGCGCGCCAATCAACCATTTGTTTCTATCGTACGCATAACCATTCAACCGATTGATAAACTGCATGGTACGCGTTTTTTCGTGTTGTCCGTCCACCACCATGCAATGCGGCAAAAAGATGAGGCAAAACAACATTGTTCCCACCAAACTGCAAGCTGCAAAAAGTCCAAAATCCTGCAACAAAGGCGACGAAGTAAACTGCAATCCGACAAAGGCACCAATGGTTGTCAGGCTGCCAATGGTCAGCGGCGTAGCCAACTCTTCGACAAGTTGCCGTGGCGTTTTGCTATGGCCGGCATGCGCCACCACATGCACCGAATAACTGAGCGCTACGCCCAACACGACAGCGCCGGTGCCAATGGCGATGGCCGATATTTGCCCTTGTATCAGCACAATGCATGCCGCGGCAAACAAGGCGCCGTAAACGACCGGCACAATCAGCAACGCGATGGTTCGTTTGCGTCGGAACGTCAGCAACACCAAAACGACAATCACCAGCAACGCCACATTGAGCGTTACCATCAAATCGCGCTGAATTTGACGCGCATTATAGGTGGCTATCAGCGGCACGCCATAGCATTCGGCTACCACATCAGCATATTGATTTTCAACCTGTTGCAACGAATTTTCGATGGCTGTTGTCAGTTCGTCGTTGAGGGGCGAAGCGTCGCTGCCGTCTTGCGAATCAATAAACAGATACAACGTGCGATAGTCATCGGAAAAGAGGCGGTCATCGTAGATGGCATAGCCCTCGAACTGATTGAAATGCAACAAATCGGCCAGCGGTTTTGCGCCCAATCCCAGCGGGTCGCGCAAAATGATATTCTGCATACCGACGCCCATCGGCGAGACCAAATCGGTATAATTCTGTGCCATGCGCTGCCTACACACCGCCGGCTGCAACAAACTATCCACAGCAGCATACGCCGTCGAATCGATAAAGAGCGGAAGATGCCGGTAGATAAAATTCATGGTGTTATCCACCACCGACATATCGACGCGTGCATCGAGCCGCAAAATGTGTGCCGAATCGGTTTGCTGCCACACGGCCGTTTCGAAAGCATCGGCTGCCGCAATCAAATCGTCGGGCGACACCTCGTCGGATGCGGCCGAAAACATGACGATAATGCGGTCTTTGATGCGCAACTCGGCCAACACCTCTTTATCGTGCGCGCGGTCGCCTTCGGGTACGAAACTCATAATGTCAGTCTGGAATCGCAACCGACACGCTATCAGCGACATAACAACTACTGAAACGCCCAGCGCGACCCACAGCCATGTGCGATGACGTTCAAAAAAATCGTATATTGTCAGAAAAAATTTGGTCATATTCAATGCGTTTTTCTAAACAGACTCAACACCGCCCAACTAATCAACCACACACACACGCCGGCCACCACTGCCAATACGCAAGCGCCCAACACATACTGCCACAAATTCACCATCACCGAATCGAACGTAACTTCGCTGAACAGCAACGACACAGGATTCCCAAGCAACTGACAACCAACCACATAACTACCAAACAAAATGAACGGAATCATCGGCGGAATGCTGATGTTGCTTGCCACTACGGCCAACACTTTGTTCAACCGCGCCACCTGCGCCACCGCCAAGGCAATCCACATCTGATAGCCCCACGCCGGCAATATGCCGCAACACACGCCCCAACCGATGGCCAACGACATGCGTAAATTGCTTTCGGGCGAATGCGTAATGTTGTTGCGCACAAAACGTTTGATGTTAGTCCACGTGAGCGCATGCAAAAAACGCCACGGATAATAGACCAACAACGCCACCAACACCAAATAGGTGTTCAATATCGAGATGCGTGTAAAATCGCGCGCCGGACGAAAATGAGACACGCGCTCACCGGCCGGCGGATAATAGACTTTGATAGGCACATTGGCCACTTTGATGCCCTTCCACGCGGCACGCACCAGCACTTCGACCTCGAACTCGTAACGCGACGTAATAAAATATGTGTCGGCCAGACCGGCCAACGGATAGAGGCGGAAACCCGACTGTGTATCAGTCAGTTTGATACCCGTTTCTGCCCAATACCAAAAGTTGGAAAACTTATTGGCAAACGTATTTTTCGACGGCATATTATCGGCTTGCAAATTGCGGGCGCCCACAAACAGCGTGTTCGGCGACTGCTCGGCAGCCTCCACAAACACAGCAATATCGTCGGCATAGTGCTGACCATCGCTATCGATGGTAATGGCGTATGCATATCCCAAACGCGCAGCTTCGCGCAAACCGGTTTTCAACGCATAACCTTTGCCGCGATTGCGTTCGTAGGCAATGACATGCACATCGGGCTGCGACGCCAACAAGGCCGCCGTTTCGTCCGTGCTGCCATCGTTCACCACCAAAATGTCGTCGGCAAAACGCCGTACAGCGGCAATCACCTGCAACAACGTGGACGCATTGTTGTAGGTCGGCATCAACACAAGACCATGCAATGCCTTCAGCCGCTGTTTGACCGATTTGTCAGGTTCCAATATATCCGCCATCTGTTGTTTCACTGTTTAGTAACGTCGAATACACGTGCATCGATGGCTTGATTGAATGTTGGAGATTCAAACGTATATTCGGTAAAATTGCCATTCGCTTCGTTCATCCGCAACACCTGCAATGCCAAATTTTGCTTGTCGAACGTCAGTACAATAGATGCGTACATCTTTTTTGCCGATCCGTCGAACATGGCAGTCAAAATATAGTGTGCGTCGGTTTCGTCCACCACGAGTTGTGTGTTTCGGCCGGTTTTCAGACGTTCAAAATCGCCACTGACACAAGCCGTTAGCAACGTCCGCAACTGTTTCAGCATCGGGTTTGTTTGTGCATTGACAACGCTCCGCCGGCCATCGGCTATCATCACAAAATCATCGCCGTTCATCAACAACAAATCGCCCTGCGGTTGGTCGTAAATCATACATATTTTATCGTTGTGCTGATAGTAAAAGCGCCCACTCGACACAACATCGTTTTTCAAAACCTGCACATGTCGGCGCTGCACAAACCGACTTGCTATAGTGTTGATAGTCGAGCCATTAGTCTGTAATTTGGTCAGTATAGCCGCACTATCGGCACAAGCCGTACAAGCCACCAACGAAAACAGAATCGAAATGTATAAATGTTTCATAATGAAATCAAATATTTGTTATCTCATAGTTATATTTTTGCAGCATCAGCAATATTTTTTCGAGCAACACATCGCTTTCGGCGCGATTGTCGTGCAGCAAAATGATGGCACCCGAATGCAAACGGCGTTCGATGCGCTGCACGATGTCGGTGCGTGTGCGTTTCGGATTCGTATCGTGCGAACGTATGCTCCACCCGACCGTTGTCAAGCCCAAGCGGCGCACCGCTCTGCCGATATGCGGATTGGTAACACCAAATGGCGGTCGAAACCGCGTAACAGGTTGTCCGGCAAGTTGTTCGAGCAGATTGCGCGTGCGCTGCAAATCGGCCGTTATGGTGGCTGTCGCGCCCAAAGGAAACGTATTCTGATGCCGCCATGTGTGAATGCCGATGGTATGCCCTTCGGCCACCATGCGCCGCACAATATCGGGATGCGCCTGTGCCCGTTCGCCTACCAAAAAAAACGTTGCCTTAACATGGTGGCGCCGCAGCACATCAAGCACCAACGGCGTTTGCACCTCGTCAACGCCATCGTCAAAAGTCAGCATCACCTGTTTGCGGTCGGTCGGTATGCGGCAGACCGCCTTGACATACACGCCCGAACCAACATTGTACGAAGCGTAAAACAAAAACAGCAAAATGCTAACTATCAATATAATAACACAAAAAATCATCAACAAGCACGAATATGTAACATAGTCGGCATAGTGCCGAAATAACTATTGTAAAGCGTCAGTGTGGGCATATCGGCCGACAAGCGCCCCAGCGCCTCGAACAGCACCGCAGCGGCCGCCGTATGAAACACGCCGCACGCGTCGTAATCATTATAAATCAGCGCATTGCCATATTTTTGGTGCAAATCGTGTTCGGCAAGCGGTGCGGGCAAAAATTCCGGCACGTCGATTGTCGCCACACAATTTTCGCCACGTCGGTCGGACAGGACGAAAAAATAAGCGCCTTCGCCGGCGTGCGCACGCCGCCACAAGCCCATACGTTCCATTATTTTGTGTTGTGTCGGCGTAGTTTCGTCGAACGCGCCAAGCAACACATTGTGCGCTTCACCGCCGTCGAGCAAGAGTATTGCATCAAGCAATGCGCTCTCGAAACTGCGTCCGCGATGCGTATAAGTCATATTGTAGCAATGGTTTTTGCACAACAAGCCAATTTGTCCGCCTACCGTATTGAACGTCGATTGTATGAACGGCGTCGGGTTGAGCAACTGTTCATCGTTTTCGATGAAATTGCGGAGAAATTTTTCGCTATCGTCCAAGCAGCCGAATCCTGTAGCCGTAATAATGGCATCGATGGCCTCAACTCCAACGGCTTGCACGCACTCCATACCGACACTTACGCCACGTTTGACAATGCGGCTCATCCGTCGCCGCAAAATCGGGTCGGGAATCAGTTCTTTGATGTCCGTTTTCAACGTTTTATCGGACGCTATGGCATTAATGAATATCATTTGCAATTAAAATGGTAAAGTGCGTGTATATTCTGCAGGCGGTTCTGATGCCAACATCAGCGATTGTTGTTTGGTTATGTCGCCACAAATTTTTGACTTGTATTTGGCAAAAATTGCAACATTTTCAATTTCACATTTTCGTTTTGTGCTTAATTCTAAAAATTCACGTTCTCTATCAATACCGAGGAATTTCCGTCCCAATAAATTTGCAGCAATTCCCGTTGTGCTACTACCGGAAAATGGGTCTAAAATCCACTCATTTACTTTGGTTGAGGCTTGAATTATGCGTGCCAACAAAGCCAAAGGTTTCTGCGTTGGATGTTTACCACACGATTTTTCCCAAGATGCAATCGCCGGCAAATTCCACACATCCTTCATTTGAGTGCCGCCGTTTATTTCCTTCATCAGTTCGTAGTTGTAGAAATGTTTTCCCGACTTGCTTTTACGCGCCCACAGAATAAATTCGGTAGAATGCGTAAAATAACGACAACTTAAATTTGGCGGCGGATTGGTTTTTGCCCATGTTACACAATTGAGAATTTTATAGTCCAATTCGGTCAGCATCTGCGCCACCGAAAAAATATTGTGATATGTGCCACTAATCCAAATTGTACCATTCTCTTGCAACTTATCTCGACACGCCGTCAACCACATGCGGTTAAATTCATTGTCCTTTTCAAAGCCTTGCGATTTATCCCAATCTCCCTTATTTACACTCACCATTTTGCCACTCTGTACAGAAATACCACCGTTAGAGAGAAAATACGGTGGGTCTGCAAAAATCATGTCGAACTTAAAATCAAACTGATTCATAAGTTCAACACAATCGCCTTGCAATAAAGTAAATGCGCGATCATCGGATTTGAAAAAAGGAGTAATCATTGAACGTATTTTGCAGTCGCTATTTGCACAATATTAAAAATGTTTTTGTGTTCTTTTAAAGCTTCCAATAAAGATTTGAACATATAAGCTTCATCTTTATTAGTTTTTTCCTGGATTATTAACAGTTTTGCTAACAAATAAAGAAATTTAATACTATATTCTCCTTTATTTGCCAATTGTAAGTAATTTTTCGCCTCTTTTTCAACATCAGCCAACAAAACATCTGAGTTGAGCAAATCCCCTTTTACTGATTCAGTAGTAATTGCAGGCATTTTATCCCATAAAGACAAAAGTAAATCAATAAATTTAGCAGTAGCCCGTTTGTTAGAATGTTGTTTGAGTAAAATATCAACTGCCCAATGAACATGCTTTGGAGTACGAATACGACTCCACTTATCATTCTCCAGTTGTCGATATCTAATCACAATATCATATGTTGACAATTTCCCATTATACACTGCTAAAACATAATGGCTATTGACAGGGAATTGGGCGATAGGCCTAATCCCTCTGTAAACCATAGAAACTTCACTTGCCTGCGTGTGTTTAAAGTTCCTTATTTGTTTTTTCTTCATATTGAATTTTTTCAATAAAACTCGTCAAACTTGTCAAATTATAAAGACTCGGTATAATTGAAAATGCTTCTTCTAATTTGTTTTTAGCAGAAAGCCAACCCTGTCCATCGGTTATCCATACAAATTCATAAGCGGGATATTGATTAATTTTTGGAGCAAGTTCGGAATATGACCGAGCGACTTCATTCAATTTTGAACCACCACTATTATAAAAATTCGTTTCAATCAAATAGGTCTTAACAGGCGTTTCTACAACAAAATCAAAGCGTTTTAAATCTCCACCCAAACTTTTTAAATCAGCAAATTCATT
This sequence comes from Paludibacteraceae bacterium, assembly GCA_051870755.1. GTDB lineage: Bacteria > Bacteroidota > Bacteroidia > Bacteroidales > Paludibacteraceae > W0P28-013. The sequence goes on from JBJECE010000031.1 coordinate 57,114, forward strand.
ACTATAAACTTCTGTTCGATAGTGAATACCAGCGTCAGTAAATATTTTTGCTACCGCATGTTCCATGTTATGTCCACCGCGATTTTTACGCGCATTCGTATCTAAACCGACTTCGATACCGAAAACATAATCGACTAAATTCGTTATCTTTTTAGACCGAAAAACATCAGCAAGTCCTGTACCTTCAATATATTCAATAACGCCATCTGCAGTTGTGAAATAATCTTCTAACAACTGCGGTTTGAAATCTTTATTGAGAACCATTTTTTTATCCGATTTCCGAACGGCAACAAGTATTTCTAAAATTTCAAATGTTAAAGGATTCTCATCAAACAAATCTTTAATCGCTGTGTGCAAATCAGTTTTACCAAGTAAATAATTCAATTGGTTCAATTTAATTGCAATTTTGCCAACATTGGCTGACACCTTTTTAAAATCGGTAAAACCGTCAAGCGTAGCATTAGTTCTTTTTAATTGAGATAAAAATAATTCAAAGTTGTATATCATAATATATATGTTTTTTTGCATAATGCTCAACTGCAAAATCAGTATGAACTAAATTATCGTGGGCTAAATTATCAGGACTCAACACCAAAACATCTATATACTTTAATCCCATTTCCTTGGCTGCAGTATATCTATGCTGTCCATCTCTTATAAAATATTCATCATCAACAAAAATAGGTTCCCAACCTTCAATATGAAAATCATGCACAATACTGTCAACAGTTTCTTTATATATTGGATTTGCATAATCAAGTCTTTGTTTATCAATATGTATTCGTTCAATAGCCACTTTCTTCTCTATTGTCCCAAGTAATTGATATGAGGGATATTCATGTAATATGGGAATATAATTTGGCCTGCAAAAATTGTTTATCATCAATTCCGTCAATTTTCCTCGTTTTGCAGCATTGGCATTAACCATCCGCGTAGCAAATACACGTTTAATGTCAAAAGCCGCATATAATTTATCAAAAAAATCATCATGCGGATTTTTGCCCTTCACGTCCGCATTGCTCAAAATAAAATGAGCACCACAACGATTTATTTCAACACAAAAATCACGCAAACGAATTTGTTCGGCATCGTTAAAATTTTCTTTCGCATAAGAAGTAAAACTCGATGTCTTGCTCAAAGGTTTGTACGGTGGATCGCAATAAAAAAAACTATTTTTGTCGGCAAATTGAAGCGTTTCGGAAAAATCACCGGTCAAAATTCTGACTTTTTGCAACAATTTGCTGTCTGCTAAAATCGTCTGTTCATCACAAATTTTCGGATTGGCATATCTTCCAAACGGCACATTAAACAAACCGTGTTTATTCACACGATACAAACCATTAAAACAAGTACGATTCAAAAAAATAAACAATGCTGTATTTTCAACGACATCCAACGATTTTGTATTGAAACGTGCACGTTTTTGCATATAGTATAGTTTGCGTTGTTCGTCATTCAATGGCATATATTCTGACTGAATTGCCTGCAATTCCAAAATCAAATCCTCCGGATTATCTCTGACAATTTGGTACGCTAACATCAAATCAGGATTGATGTCGGTAATAACTGCTTGCGTGATATTCGGATATTTTTGCAGAATCCAAAACAACACTGCTCCACCGCCCACAAACGGTTCGATGTAAGTTACATTTTTTCGTTGCGAGAAATCAGCTGGCAAAGTGCGTTCTATAATATTCAATAGTTGCGTTTTACCACCTACCCATTTTATGAAAGGTTTTGCCATTATCATGCTACAAAAATACAGAATTATTTTCTAAAAATCAATGTCGAACAATTACCGCCAAAACCGAAAGAATTGCTCATGACCACACGCAGAGGACGACCGTCCGAAAAAACCGTTTCGGGTATCAAAGCAAAAGTGTCGATGGGCGACTCGAAACCCAAATTCGGGTAAATGGCACCATGTCGCAGCGACAGCATGGCAAACACGGCTTCGATGCCACCGGCCGCAGCCAACGTGTGTCCCGTAAAAGCCTTAGTGGAACTGAACGGCGGAATCTTTTCGCCAAACAGTCGTAACAAAGCGGCACTCTCGGCAGCATCATTGTTGCCCGTACCCGTGCCGTGTACGTTGATGTAATCAATCGCATCTGTTGATAACTGCGCCATTGCCATCGCTTTCGACATTGACAGAAACGCTCCGTCTCCAGATTGCGAAGATGCCGTTTGATGAAACGAATCATTAGCGTTCGCAAACCCAATAAGTGTGCCATAATTATTGGGAGGCATCAAATCGGCACGCTGCAAAACCACGAAACCGGCGCCTTCACCCAAATTCAGTCCGGCGCGTATGGCATTGAACGGGCGACAACGTTGCGCATCCAATATTTTCAGCGAATTGAAACCGTTGAGCGTAAATTGGCACAAAGCATCGGTACCACCGGCCACAACAGCATCGAGCAAACCGGCACGAATCAAACGGGCACCGAACATGATGGCGTTGGCCGACGACGAACACGCGGTCGAAATGGTGGTAGAAAAGTCGCGTATGCCGCAATAATCGGCTATCCGCAACGTGCTATCGGCACTATCGTGATGTACAACCATGCGCAAGCGGCCTTTGGAGTTGTCGTACATAAAATCACGGTAAAACCGTTCTGTCAAATCCATGCCGCCGACCGACGTGGCCGACACCAAACCGACACGGACATTGGCGGGCAAATGCGCATCATCGACGGCCTCGGCTGCGGCCAACATACCCAAAAGTGCCGTTCGCGAAACCGTTTCTGTCTGTGACAGCCCGAGTTGGCGTTTCAGTGCGCCGTTATCATATTTGACCTCGCCGACAGGCACACGAAGAGACGTTTTGAACAATGTAATATCGCCCAAACCGCTTTGCCCGGCACGTAACGCCGCATAATTGTCGCGCACACCGACACCTAACGCCGATACAATGCCTATGCCTGAAACGAGAATATCCATCCGTACCTTGATTTACTTCGTTCGGTTGGCGGCTACAAACTCGGCCAGCGTCCGCACCGAATAAAAGTGCGGTTTGGCAGCTTTCGGGTCGTCGAGTTTGATGCCGTAATGCTTTTCCAAAATCAAAATGACTTCAAGGGCATCTATCGAGTCGAGTCCCAGACCGTCGCCAAACAACGGTGCGTCGGCATCGATGTCGACCGGTGTCATATCTTCCAAATTCAGAGCCTCAATCAATTGATTTTTAAGTTGTTCAATCAGTTCATCCATAGTTCTTTGTTATTGTAATTATGTAACAATTAAAAATTTTCGCCTTGTCGCGCCAACAGTTGAAATGTCGCTTCATAACGGTCGCGCAATCTATCGCACCACCCGAAAATGACGTAATCGGCCAAGCGCCAATGCAACAAAAGTTCGGCATAACACCGTGCAAATCCACCGGGTTCGGATTGTACAAAAAAGGTGTTCTCGCCCTGAATGTGATGTCTGATGCAAATTTCGCCACTCACAATGTTAGGCAACGTATACACAAACACAGCCGGCGACACTGCATCACCCATATCAAGCAACGATTGATGTTTCAAATCCGTATCCAACGAAGCCGAACGGTTGGACACAATCACGGCCGTGCGAGTAGCATCCGTCGGTAAATCCACATCTGCAAGTAATTTTTCGACACAGACATAACCCAACTTACATTGGTCGTCCATCTTGAAAAATTTCAAGTTCGGCGCATGCAACGCACGGTATTCGTCGCGAATACGCACGGCAAAATCGTCAGTCCCGGAAAGCGTTACCGTTTTCAAACTACAAATATAGTCATTATCCGGCAAACACGCAATAGGCGCACAATCGCGAGTCAATACAAGGGCTGCATTGCAACCACCAAAACCCGAAGCGATTTTCAGGCAAGCACTACCCTGCACAATGGGTTGATGTTCGGCTGCGACAGTCATCGGCATCGGCACGCCCAACTCCGCAAATCCCTTCGTACCAAATACAATCCGATGACGTAACTGCCACACAGCCAAAATGCTTTCAATAACTCCGCAGGCACCGAGCGTATGGCCAAAATAAGGTTTTACGCTATTAACAAGAATATCGCTCAAATCGCTCAAAGCCAACGCTTTACTCTCCATCTCGTCATTATAAACAGTCGCTGTGCCATGTGCACTGACAAATGCCAAATCGTGTTTGGACACCTGCGCTTCGGCCATAGCGGCACGAATAGCATAATGCAAACCGTCGCCCGTGCGCGACGGCCCCGAAATATGGTTAGCGTCATTGGTAACAGCGCCGCCGGCGATACAAACTGTCGGGATTGAGGCCAAGGTTTCATCGGCCGTCAGTAACACGGCACCACACGCTTCGCCCATCGACAAGCCATCGCGCGACACATCATAAGGCCGACACACTACACCACTCACCGACTTGAACGAGCGAAAACCCGACACCACAAAATCGGTCAACAAATCACCGCCAACCACCACAATATGCCTGTAAATCCGCCGTTCGATTAGCCGTGCCGCAACTATCAAAGACGAAATACCCGATATGCAGGCATTGGACACCACAATCGGTTCGGACGTAAAACCGCACTTGGAAGCCACACGTTTAGCCATCGTCGGTAAAAACACACGTTCGTCGAGCACTTCATTTGCGACCAACAAATCAATATTACCTTTCGTCGTAGAGAAAACGATACCGACTGTGTCGTCGGCAATATTGAGTGACGGTACTTGTTGGACGACATGATCAATGGCCGTCAGCATCAATCGTTCCAAGCGTGTAAACCCTGCTCGGTCAGGTATTTTTGTCCAATCGATACGCCCTGCTGTGAATGGCGCCTCACAAACAGACGTATCGACATGCGTAGTAACACCTGTTTGGCAGGCCAATATGCGCTCGGCATTGAGGTCGGTACCGCACCCCAGAGCCGACATCATATAGTCGGCCACCCAATAAACCGGTGTTGTGTGTAGCGTATTCATATTCTCGGACTGCGAAGGCATTTATGGTCGGCGTAAATATTCCCACAAAGGCCCTTTCTTATTACGTTTCAGGCGCATGGTATCCATCAGCGCATTATGCGGTTCGTCTGGAAAAATCCACGCTTTGCCGGTAGCCTGCGCCCAAGCGCGCGCTTCGTCCAACGCGAAATCGGGCGAAATGTAATAACGCGGCTCCACAAGTGTATCGTCGGGCGACAAAACGCCCTGTGCCACAGCCATCTCGTGCAACTTGGTACGCGGATAGATGCGCATGCCGACATACGGAAAAAACACCGTCGATTGCAATCGGCACGAGTTGTCGATGGTAGTACGCAGCGTAGTGCGTGTTTCGCCATAACCGCCTAAAATCAAAAAATGCGCATAGTACACACCATATTTGACACACAAATCCGACACGCGTTTCACATCGTCGAATGTGAACAATTTGCCGTACGCAGCCAATGTGTCGTCGCACAACGATTCGGTGCCAAACTCCACATGCGTCAAACCGGAAGCTTGAAAGAGGCGCAAATGCTCTTCCGACAAATTGTGCGGCGAGAAATACGCGCCCCAATGTATGTCCAAATGTTCGGCTACCAAACGTTCGGCCAATGCCACGTTGTAGGCGTTGTTGATGTTGAAAACCGAATCGGTAAAGAAAAAATAATCGATATTTTTATCACGTTTCAAACGCGCCATATCAGCCACTATTTTTTCGACATCCAACGTGCGCACCCTGCAACCATCGATGCACGGATACGAGCAGTAGATGCAATGATACGGACACCCACGCTTGGTTTGGATGTTCAACATGCCGCTGTAGCGCCAATAGTAATCGACCAAATCGTCCTCGAACGTTACATCAAGCGTCTGCAAATAACGCGTATGCGGCAGTCGAGGCGCTTTTTCGTGCGGCAAAATCAGCCCTTCGATGTTGTCCAAAGGCGCATTATGTGCCAAGTTTTCAATCAGTTGGCACAGACTACCCTCGCCTTCGCCCACGATGCCCGAATCGGCTTGCAATCTGTCCATAAAATGTTGTGGGAATATGGAAAAGCCGGCACCACCAATCGACAGATGCGCCTTGGTTGCCCGCCTGACAATGTCTATAATTTCGGCATAAGCATCGACAAAATTGCCCTGCTCCAACGAATTGGCGCCATCGACATTGCGCAACGACACGCCCACAAAAAACGGATCGTCCGCCACAACAGCATCGTACAACTCGCTATTTGTCAGTCGATTGCAATCCAATATACGAACGCTATACTCATCGTGCGGCAGATGTGCCGACAAATAGGTTTTGAGATACGACACACCCAGCGGATAGACAGGATAGGGATCGCAAAAACGATTTGCCGAGATGAGTAAAATCTGTTTCATTTCCAAAATTGATAGAAGTTAAACCACATCTGCGGATGGGTACGCACCACTTGTTCCAACGAGGCTACATATTGCGCCAACAAATCGTGTTTATCGCACCGCCGACCGCCAAGATCGGCTATCACAAATTTGAACGTGTAACCACCATTTTCACGCAACGAATAAAAAAAGACGACCGGCACACGCAGTTTGGACGCCAACAAGAACGGTCCTTCGGGAAAATTGGCCGCGCGCCCCATAAACTCGGCCTTCAACGTATGCTCGTCATTCGTATAGCGGTCGCCCTGAAAACAGACATACTCGCCGGCATTCAACGCTTTTTTGATGGTCAGCATCGTGTCGAGCACATCGGTCTTGTTGATAGGAATGACATTGAACGCACGCTCCTGAAAATCGACATACTTTTTCAACTGTTCGTACTCCTGATCGACCAAAACGACGTGCATCTTGCGACCATAGTTGCCAAAAAAACTTGCACTCATTTGCCACGCCCCGACATGCGCGCCTATCAACACGGCACCCTTGCCGGCATTCAGCACATCGAGAAACGCATCGTAATTGTCGAACGTATAACGAAATTTATCGTGCAAACCATGCTGAATGGCCATTTTGTCGATAAGGCACTGCCCGAAACGCACATAGTGCAAATACAGCGACCATATCGATTTGAGCACGCCATAGTGCAATATGCGCCGATAATAATACCAAATAGCCTTGGTGGCTTGTGGCGCAAACGGTATGAAATAAGGTGCTACATACAACAAATTGGCATAAGCAAAACGCACGCCAAAATGTTTGATAAAGAACACAAAAATCCTGTATCCCAGCGGATTACCACGCGATTTAGCTGTCCATTGTTGCTCCGACATAGTTTTCTGATTGCTCATCTGTTCACTACTCTATTCCAACGCTCCACGGCAATCAGCACCACACATCTCGAACGACTTTTTTGTATGCACAACCATTCTTATCGGGCACGTGCGGCCAACAAATCGACCAACTGCCCAAACGTGCGACAATGTACAAAATCTTCCGAGGTCAGTTTCACCTCAAACTCTTGGTTCAACAATACGATGACATCGACCATATCCAAACTATCGAAACCTAAATCGTCTTTGAGCAACGCGTCGGCCGAAAATTTTTCGCGCGCCACTTCGAACTCGTCGCACAAACACGCTATCAGTTTGTCGGTAATTTGCTGTTTATCCATGCTTTGTTCTGTTTTTTTTGAGTGGTCTATTTCTTTTTCAGATAGTCAATAAGTTGCTCTATCTCTTTGTATTTCGGTGTATCGTCGATAAACACCGGCACTATAGCCCGCACATCGTCGTAGATTTTGCGCGTGGCCGGAGCCAATTTGTCGGCTATTTTCAGACAATCGACTGCTTGCACCAACGCCATATAGTGAATTGCCATCACCTGAAACGCATTATCGACCACACGCCGGCAAATCAACGCCGAGTTGGTACCCATGCTCACAATATCCTGATTGTCATTGTTGTTCGGAATGCTGTGCACATAGTTTGGCATCGACAGCGTTTGGCACTCAGCCGTTGTCGATGTAGCGGTAAACTGCGATGCCTGCAGGCCGTAGTTCAGTCCCAGCACGCCCAAATTGACAAACGGTGGCAAAATGCCGTTGATGCGGTCGTGGAACAGATAATTCATCTGCCGCTCCATCAACATCGTCATTTTGGTAACGGCTATTTTCAGTTTGTCCATCTCGAACGACACATAGTCGCCATGGAAATTGCCGCCGTGGTAAACGGTGCGCGTTTCAGGGTCAACAATCGGATTGTCGTCGGCAGCATTCAGTTCTTCGACAAGAATTTTCTCTGTGAATTGCAACACTTCGAGTACCGGCCCGAGTATCTGCGGCACACAACGCAACGAATAGTAGGGTTGCACTTTGTGGTCGAATGTGGCTTCATCGTGATGATTGTAGAGTTTTTCGGCGCGTTTGAACAAGCATTTGCTACCGGCCGACAAGCGGCGCATCTCGGCAGCCACGGCATTTTGTCCGTCATGATTTTTCAAGCTGTTCAACTCATCGGCCATGAAGTCGTCGTACGACGACACAATCTCATTCACCAACACCGATGCCGTCAGCGCCGCATTATACAACTGTTTGGCGCGTATCAGATTCACCAATCCGATGCCCGTCATCACTGCCGTGCCGTTGGTGATGGCCAACCCTTCGCGCAAATACATTTTCAACGGCGTCAAACCATTTTCGCGCATCACATCGGCCGCCAAGCGACGTTCTCCTTTGTAAAACACGTCGCCTTCGCCTATCAGCGCCAATGCCAAATGTGCCAACTGCACCAAATCGCCACTTGCGCCAACGCTGCCGTGTTCGGGTATCACGGGAATAATATCGCGATTGATAAACTCTTGCAACAACGTGATAGTATCGACATGAATGCCCGATTTACCGTTCAAAAACGTGCACAAACGCGACACCATGGCCGCTTTCACACACTCAATCGGCAGCGGCCGACCGGCACCCGTCGAATGGCTGCGAATAATGTTGTATTGCAACTGCAACAAATTTTCGTCCGACACGCGATACTGCGCCATCGGACCAAAACCGGTATTGATGCCGTAAATCACTTTGTCTTTGGCAAAATGTTCCAAAAAATGATAGCACAATTCCACCTTTTGGCGGTCATCGTTACCGACAATCAACGGCTTACCATCAAATACAATCGCTTCTAACTCATTCAGTTTCACTGCGTTTCTACAATTTTGATTCTATATGCAATAAGTTTGCAAAATTACTAATTTTATACGTCAAATCAAATACTATGTTGTATATTTTTACAACATTCTTCACTATTTATTCAGAATATATTTCGTCCCATTTTGAATGACGATGCCACAATAATCGGCATCGACACGCTGTCCGGCCACATTGTACATCGGTTGGTGTGGGTCGAACGACGGTGCTTCGGGGTGCTGTTCGAGACTTGTAGGATGCTCCACCGGCTCCGGACAATCGTCGGCCGACAAAGTCGGTAAACTGCTGTAAGGCACTTCCTCGGCCGGAATGGTGTAGTGCGCATCGAAATAGGTTTGACCGCGCAAAAATCCGTCGTAGCCGCAATGTCCGGCAAAGGCACCATCGGTGGTGAGGTCAACCACATACCATTTTCCATCGATTTCGACGTGATTCCAAGCATGCCGGCCATTGGAATTGCTGCCGGCCACATACACGCATCGGATGCCGACACCTTGACAGAGATAGAGAAATGCGCGCGAAAAGCCTTCGCAAACAGCCCGTTTTTCGATCAGTGCACCTTTGATATTACCAGCATTAGCACCGCTCATATTGCCATAACTCACTTCGGCAATGAAACCGTCGTGCAGCACCTTCACCTTATGATAAGCACTCATGCCGGGCGTAATCGGTGCCGTTATTTTACGGAAAACCGTATCAATCGTCAGCAAATCGTGCAAAAAACTTTCGGGTGTATTGACCGTCGAAATGCGCGCCTGATAGGTGTAAGTGTCATAGTTGTAGCGCGGAATGTAATTGAACAACACCCACAACTGCGGCACATCGTTGTACATGCGCCGCAGCATGGCAGTCAGCGCATTAATATCGCTACTCCACGGAATATCCACGCGGTGGTCGATGCCGCCGGCCTTGTTGGCATCGAACTGCAGAATGGCCGTCAGAATGGCTTCGTACTTGGCTTGGTCGACCGGCGATAGTTCGCTGTAACCATACCGAAAAACTTCGCTGCTGCTCGGCACAAGTGCCAATATGCTGTCTTTCAGCGTAGCCGCCGATAGTGTCATGGTCAAGAGCCACAAACCGGCCAAAAGGCGTATGCGTTTTTTCATGGAATTTAAGATATTTCAATCTGCAAAAATAATATAAAAATCGACGAATCCAAAGCAGAACGGCAAATTTTATATTTAGCAACTTTAATTAACTTTTTAACATAAAAGTCGAGTCAAACAAATGTTCAACTCGACGTGCGCAATTGTTGTCCGCAGGCAACAATCACAATACTACAGAAGAATGCGTGTACACATAAATGTACGCGCGTTCTGTGGTTTGAATATTGATTTTCAGGTACTTACTGCATCGCAGCCATCATTTCATACAAATACGCCGGACTTTGAATATAGAGTTCGTTTGCTTCGTCTTGCAAGGCAGGCATCAACGCAGAATTATAGACATTGTCCATCGCTTGTTCCAGAGTGCAACCGGTATCTTCCATTACATAACGTACCAACTCGCTCAATACATAGTCGGTCAGATAAGTCGCTATTTGGTGATGATTGGGCCTGGTCATAATGTTTCCACCTTTATCTTTTGAATAAATCGCAAAGCCTGCTCGGAACCAAAATAATATTGTTGATCCAAATACTTATCTTGAAGGCGGTGTGCTGCTTCTTCCAGCGTATAGATATTCTCATGGTAGTTGGTAATCTGCAATGCGACTCCGTCATCTGCAATTGGTCCTATGACAATATCGTAATCATGTATAGGTTGTCGTTTCGCTCTGTCACGATTCGCATCTACAAACAAGAACCACTCCACCGTTGCCTTCTCCGGAAAGACTTTCACTTTGAGATTGGATTGCAAAGCCGCCTCATCGAAATCATAACTAATCAGAGTGGCATGGCCTCCGAAAAGACGTGCTCTCTTAATAGCCATACGAATAGCAGTTTCACGTTCAGGCGTTAGATAGAATCCTTTGCCAAAATCCTTATGATTCAAGCTGCGCGAAATATCTATGGATTCAATATCCATATTTGTTCCATGATAAAGTATCATGCCAGGGTTCCTCCATTTTGGCGGCAAACATGAATCAAATCATCGACCGTTTCATCCATCGACTGCAAGTGCTCCACATCATAAAACTCCACTAAAAACGCAAGTGCCTTATATTCTTGGAGATAGCGGAATGCGGCTTGCCGCGTCATGGCAAACCGTCGTGCAAACGCATGTATCGCACTCGTCAAAAATGGAATTTCGTACTTGTTCATATTCAAAATTATCAAAAAGAGCGCGCGTACTTGCGCGCTCTTTTGATAACACCATTTACCAAGTGGTACTCAACATTCTCAAATAGGACTTATAGCGCCATTTGGCATTATCCTCGGCGGCTTTGAACAAATCGGCGGCCTCGTTCGGATATTGCTTCATCACGCTGGCAAAACGCACTTCGCCTTTCAGATAATCGGCAAATTTTTCCCACTGCGGCTCTTTGGAGTCGAGCGAGAACGGGTTCTTGCCCTCAGCCTCGAGTGCGGGGTTGTAGCGCCAGAGGTGCCAGTAGCCGCATTCAACAGCCTTTGCCTCCTCGGCCTGGCTCTTGCCCATACCGGCTTTCAGACCGTGGTTGATACACGGCGCGTATGCAATCACGAGCGATGGTCCGGGATAAGCCTCTGCCTCGCGGATAGCCTTCAAGGTCTGTGCTTGGTCGGCACCCATCGCGATCTGGGCTACATAGACATAGCCGTAGGTGGTGGCAATCATACCGAGGTCTTTCTTGCGCACACGTTTGCCGGCAGCCGCAAATTTGGCAATTGCGCCAAGCGGTGTCGATTTCGAGGCCTGACCGCCCGTATTGGAATAAACTTCGGTGTCGAGAACAAGGATATTGACATCTTCACCGGAAGCAATTACATGGTCAAGTCCGCCGTAGCCTATGTCGTAGCTGGCGCCATCGCCACCTATAATCCACTGACTGCGTTTAACGAGGTGATCTTTGTATTTCAGAATGTCCTGACATTTCTCGCAGTTGCATTTTTCGCATGCGGCCACAATCGGTTCGTACAGACGTTTCGTTACATCGGCGTCGTTGCGATTGTCGATCCATTCGCGGAACAAGGCCTTCATGTCGTCCGTGCAGCAGTCGCAGGTTTGCGCTTCGGTCATCAGGCGAGCGAGGCGTTCTTTCATCTTCTTGTGCGCGATCTGCATACCGAGGCCGTATTCGCAGAAATCTTCGAACAACGAGTTCGACCATGCGGGACCGTGTCCTTTTTCGTTGGTGGTGTACGGCGTCGAAGGCACCGAACCCGAATAGATAGAGGTGCAACCGGTGGCGTTGGCGGCAATCTCGCGGTCGCCAAAGAGTTGCGAAATCAGTTTCAGATAAGGTGTTTCGCCGCAGCCCGAGCAAGCGCCCGAGAATTCGAACAACGGCGTCGCAAATTGGCTGTTTTTGACGTTCGATTTGATGTCCACCAAATCTTGTTTCGTCTTGACGTTTTCGACACAATATTGCCAATTTTCGGCTTCGGGCATTTGGCTTTCGAGGTCGGTCATCGACAAGGCTTTGCCTGTTTTCGGGTTGCCCGGGCAAACATCGACGCAGTTGCCGCAGCCAAGGCAGTCCATCACGCCAACCTGTATGCGGAAATACATACCTTTCATTGCGGCCGGTGCTTTCATCTCTATCATCGAAGCGTTCAAACCTTGTTTCTCGTTTTCGTCGAGTACGAACGGACGAATGCAGGCGTGCGGACAAACGTACGCACATTTGTTACATTGTATGCAGTTGTCGGCATTCCATGTCGGTACGAATGCGCTCACGCCGCGTTTTTCATATTTGGCCGTGCCGGCGCGCCAAGTGCCGTCTTCGATGCCTTTGAAGGCCGAAACGGGCAGCAAATCGCCGTCCTGCGCATTGATGGGGCGCACCACTTTGTTGATGAAGTCGTCGCCATCGGTGTACACTTTCGGCTCTTCGACAAGGGCGCTCCATGCCGGATCGATGTCGAGCAAATGGTACTCGTCGCCACGATCGACGGCGGCGTAGTTTTTGTTCACAACGTCCTCGCCTTTTTTGCCATACGATTTCACGATGAAGTGTTTCATCTCTTCAACCGCTTTTTCGACCGGAATAACACCCGTAATGCGGAAGAATGCCGATTGCAGAATCGTGTTGGTGCGATTGCCGAGCCCGATTTCCTGTGCAATCTTCGTGGCGTTGATGTAGTACACCTTAATATTATTGTCGGCAAAATATTTTTTCACTTTGTTCGGCAAGTTGCGTTTCAACTCATCGCCATCCCAAATGGTATTGAGCAGGAAAGTGCCGTTTTTCTGCAAGCCGCGCGTTACGTCGTACATGTGTAGATAAGCCTGAACGTGGCACGCCACGAAATTCGGTGTCGTTACCAAGTAGGTTGAGTGAATCGGTTCATCGCCGAAACGGAGGTGCGAGCAGGTGAAACCGCCCGATTTCTTCGAGTCGTACGAGAAATAGGCTTGGCAATATTTGTCGGTGGTGTCGCCGATGATTTTCACCGAGTTTTTGTTTGCACCAACCGTGCCATCGGCACCCAAACCATAGAATTTGGCTTGGAACATGCCGGCACCGCCCATGGCAATCTCTTCGCCGAGCGGCAGCGATGTGAATGTTACATCGTCGTTGATGCCGAGCGTAAAGTGGTTTTTCGGTTGCGGCAATGCCAAGTTGTCGTACACGGCCATCATTTGCGCCGGTGTGGTGTCGTTGCTGCCCAAGCCGTAACGACCGCCCACCACTTCGATGTGGCCTAAACCAAGTTCCTGCAAAGCATCTTTCACGTCCAGATAGAGCGGTTCGCCGTTGGCGCCGGGCTCTTTGGTGCGGTCGAGCACGCAGATGCGTTTGGCTGTGGCCGGAATGGCCTCTTTCAAATATTTCAGCGAGAACGGACGATAGAGATGTACGTTTATCATGCCGATTTTTTCGCCTTTGCGATAATCGACCACTTCGCGCAAAGCCTCGCAGGCTGAACCCATGCAGATAACGATGTTTTCGGCATCGGGTGCGCCGTAGTAGGTAAACGGACGATATTTGCGACCGGTGATTTCGCTGATTTTGTCCATATAATCGGCTACGATGTCGGCCACACCGTCGTAGTACGGATTGCAACTTTCGCGATGCGTGAAGAATACATCAGGATTTTCGGCCATGCCGCGCATTTCCGGACGTTGCGGGCAAAGCGCGCGATTGCGGAACTCCTGCAACGCCTGCATATCAACCAACGGGCGCAATTCCTCTTGGTCGATGACCTCAATTTTTTGATATTCGTGCGATGTGCGGAATCCGTCGAAGAAGTTGAGGAACGGCACACGCGATTTGATCGTAGCCAAGTGAGCCACACCGGCCAAATCCATTACCTCTTGCACCGATCCTTCGGCCAACATGGCGAAACCGGTTTGACGGCACGCCATCACGTCCTGATGGTCGCCAAAGATGCAAAGCACATGACTTGCCAACGTACGCGCCGACACATGGAAAACCGTCGGGATCAGTTCGCCGGCAATTTTGTACATGTTCGGAATCATCAGCAACAAGCCCTGCGAAGCAGTGAAAGTGGTTGTCAATGCACCTGCCTGCAACGAACCGTGCACGGCACCGGCAGCACCGGCCTCCGACTGCATTTCTTGCACTGTAACCGTCTCGCCGAACATATTTTTGCGACCTTGTGCAGCCCATTCGTCCACATTTTCGGCCATAGGCGACGACGGCGTGATAGGATAAATGGCAGCCACTTCGGTAAACATGTACGCGATATGCGCAGCAGCGGCATTGCCATCACACGTCATAAATTTCTTTTCTTTTGCCATAAAATATTTGTTTTTAAGTTGAGAATCTCTATTTCACCGACACAACGCCAGAGTGAAACAAATACGCCACCCTATTGTTATTTGGTGTATGTTTTAATCTCATTGATTATATATTTTTTGATAGTTTCCCATGTATCCTCGATGAACATTTTAGGCATACTTTGTTGCTCTGCATCAGCAAAATACGTCATACTCAACACTGCACGATACTCTGAATAATCAGGATATTTTTGTTTATAGTATGTCATTATTTCAGTCATTGTGTAATGTTGTAGCAAAACAAACAAATCGATAAAATCCTTTTTAGTTCCCCTCCCAACGATGGCATTTACCTTCAGTGCGGCAATATCTTTCGGCGATGCCAACACGACACCATCCTCACACACCGGATCATCAATCCAATCGTACCATTCATAATTCACAACATCCACTTTAATACCATTAATCACCATTTGAATAATGTGTGACGTTTTATTGAGAATTTCTATTTCACCGACACAACGCAATGTATCAATAATTTGGTCGGGAGTGCTTTGTATGTGACCAAACAAATCAAGGTCAACCGACATACGGTGTCCATATTGCAAAGCCAATGCAGTGCCACCTACGAGCCGGGTTTCTTTCAGCACCGGAAACGCTTGCAATTGTTTCAAGAGTTCCAAAGTGTTGGATTCAACTGTCTGAAATGATAGCATCTGTATTCTTCCTCTTTCGTATCGGATATAGCACAAATAAAACTTAAAGCACGAGCGTCTAATGTGCGTAATTTTTTACAATCGTCCACAATACGATCTATGCCATAAAAATCGCGTGTTAAACGCCAATCGTTCAAATTGCCATACTCGAGAACACGCTGAATGAGTCCGGCCGAATGGGCTTGAACATCAAGGTGCGTTTTGTCCATATCCCAAAACAAAACGGGCGATAAACTTTCTATATAACTTGCCGCTGACATACGCCGCTTTTTGTACCCAAACATTCAATTTGCAAAGTTACGATTTTTTGCAACACAAAGCAACCCTCACACACTATTTTTTATAAACAACATACGACTGACTTTGCACGACACATAACAACCAAAGCACATTTTTGCCCATTTTTTTTGATAAACCAAGGTACCAATGCCGCATTAACCTTTAACCATCTAACTTTTTAGGGTACGCTTTAGTTTGCCTTATCGGGTGAAATAGAATCAGCGGGAATGGATATTCCATTCCCGCTGATTCTGTTGGTCTGATTTGTTTAGAACAATTTGTAACGTTCGTCTTGAATGTCAGCCACTTTTTTCAACGCCTCGATTGACAAATAAGGCACCGAGTTGCGCATACGTTCCGTGAGCATGACACGTTCTTCGTTTTCGTCGAAGTCGGCCGGCAATTCCGTTTTGTCCAACACAACGAATTCGAACACACCCATATTGCCGTTTTGCGGTTGCGACAAGGCACCCACTTCGGCCAATGGTGCCAAAGCAAACAAGGCCGGTTCGTTGCCAATTGCACCGGCATACTGCATATTGAAATTGACGCCACGCACCGTATCGACCGACAAGCCGGCGGCCACCAATTCGTCAAACGATTTGCCGGCAAACTCTTCTTTGATGAGTTCGGCCTTTTTGTCGTTGCGTGCTTCGACTTCGAGCATGGCTTTCACGTCGTCGATGGAGGCATAGCCTTTTTCCACCAAGTGGCTAACGGCGGCCACAATCTGTTGGTTGTCGCATTCGAACACATCGGATACGGCACCATCTTCGGCTTCGAACGCCCAACGCACCACTTGTCGCGAGTTTTTCACGTCGCGAAGTTTGCTTGCATTGATATTCAGACGATTAGCGCTCTGCACTTCGATATTTTGTTCGGCTGCTTTGGCTTCAAAGTCTTCGATAGTGGGACAAGCGGCAGCAAATTGTTTTGCGGCATTGAATATCTGTGCCTGTGTGCGAGAACTCGGCACGACTTTGCGTTCGAGTACGGCGAGTTTCACTTTGGGCACTACGGCGCCGCGCTCCAACACTTGGAATATGCGGATGCCGCCCATGCTTTTTTGTTGGAATACGCCATTCACCGGCGTAGTGAAGGCTTTTTCGGCGATTTCGCGGTCGAGTTCCACTTCGCGTGCCCACGCTTCGCCGCCACGATAACGTTGTTGCATAGCGGCAAAGTCGCCATTGTTGCGCAGCAGTGCAGCCAAACTATCGGCTACGGCTTGTGTTTCGGGCATCGAGGCTTCGGCTACATCGACAAAGCGCAATTTTACCGAGTCGGGCAGATTGATGCCTGTTTCGACAATGCGTGCCATTTTGTAGGTGTCGTCGGCAAAGAGCGGTCCGACAACATCATCTTTTTTGCCGGAAAATGCGAATTCGCGCAAATCTTCGGGGACATCATTTTTAGCCCAGTTTTGTGCCTTGTACGGCAGGTCGCTATTCGAATTGGTTACATCGGCCACATCGTCGGTGCCGAAAAATTCGTCTTTCAGGCGATTGATCCACTCCTCCACTTCGGCATAGTCGGCTTCGCTTGGTTTGATGGGGAATGCCACATATTTCAAATCGCACGATGCTTCGCGCGCGAATTGTTCTTTTTTCTGTTGATAGAGTTTTTTGATGTCGCGGTCGGAAATCGAAACCAACGAATCGGGTACAGCGAAATAGGGTTTTGCCACATAGGCCACATCGACTTGCGTTTTGTCGCCGTTGTAGGCATTTTTCACTTCGAGGTCGTTGGCCACGAACGAGCGTTGCAACAGAGCGTTGTATTTTTCGTTGAGGCGCTCGTGTTTGACGGCGGTTTCCCAATATGTCCAATACTGTTTATAGGTTTTCAGTTGATCGGCCGGCATTTGCGCAGCATCTTCGGAGTCGAGCATGTTGATGAATTGTGCCAACAAGGTCGGGTCGAAACTATTGGTTTGCGGGTTGAAAAACGCCCGACGGCTCTGTATCATCGGATGGATATTGTTGCCTAAAATCAGGTCGTACAACTCTTGTTTTCCGACTTCCATGCCTGCTTTTTCGGTTTCGGCATTCAGCAAGCGTTCGCGCACGAGTGTTTCCCACACCGATTGGCGTATTTGGTCGTTCAACTCGTCGCTGATGTTGGCTGTACCAAATTCGATTTTGTACACTTCGGTCATTTGGTCGATAGCGGCCATGTAGTCATCGGCGCCAATTTTGTCGCCATCGATTTTTGCAACCACCATGCGTTCGGCATTGACAATGGATGCGCTTGAGTTTAAGAAATCGCCTACGATGAAAGCCAAGAGTGCCACACCTACTACCACGAGCAAAAAGACGCCGTGGTGTCTCATTTTTTCTAATGTTGCCATGTTTTTGTTATGTTTTTGTTTATTGTTATTATTTTTAAGGTCGCAAAGATACAATTTTTTTGTTGTTCGTGCAATATTTCGTCCAAAAAAATGATGTATTTGCCCGATTATGCTACTTTTCGATGGTTAATTTGACGGTATCGATGCGATTGTTGTGCGCTTGCAGCACTTTGAATGTCCATTTATCGATGTGAATAATGTCGTTCAGTTTTGGAAATGTTTGGTAGTGATGCAAGATAAATCCGGCCACCGTAACGTATTCGTCGGATTCGGGCAAATCCAAGTCGAATTGTTCGTTCAGGTGATCTATTTCCAAGCGTCCGGATAGCACGAACTCGTTGTCGGACACACGTTTGGCAGTGTATTCGCGCGTGTCGTGTTCGTCTTCTATCTCGCCAAAAATTTCTTCCATTATATCTTCGAGCGTTACGATGCCGGCCGTTCCGCCAAATTCATCGACAACCACGGCAATGGATCGTTTGTCGCGCATAAACATGTCCATCAGTTTGTTGGCGGCCATGGTTTCGGGTACGATGGGCAACGGACGAATGCAGTTGTGCCAATCTTTCGGTTTGCGAAACAGGTCGGACGAGTGAAAATAACCGATAATATTATCGATGGAGTCTTTATAAATAGGTATCTTCGAAAATCCGGTTTCGATGAGCGTGGCTTTCAGGTCGTCGAGCGTGGTGTCGTAGTCCAGCGCCACGATTTCGGTGCGCGGCACAATGCAGTCGCGCAGTTTCACCGACGAGAAATCGAGTGCGTTTTGGAAAATTGTTACTTCGTTTTTGACTTCGTCCTGATTGTCGGCGTGTTCGTAGGCATCGTTTATCCAATAGTCCAAATCGACCAAGCCAAGCGGTTGATTTTTTTCGGAGCGGTCGATTTTGACTTTGAACAGGCGCAGCAATCCTACCGACAGCAAGGTGGTGAAACGTGCCACGGGATACATGATGATGTAGCACAGCCACAAAAACGGGGCAAAAATCTGCAACCACATATTCGGATTGACTCTGAAAATAGTTTTCGGCAAAAATTCGCCCGTTATCAGCACAATGATGGTGGCCGAAATAGTTTGTAATAAATTGACCAACAAATCATTATTAACCCATTGTTCGAATACGGGCGATAGCAATTCGGCCATTTTGATGCCATAGATGACCAAAGCGATGTTGTTGCCCACCAGCAGTGTCGAGATGTATTGTTCGGGGTCGTTGTAAAAGATATTCAGAATGCGCGAAGTCAGGCTGCGTTTTTTCTTTTCCAATTCGAAGCGCAGTTTGTTCGATGACAAGAATGCGATTTCCATGCCCGAAAAGAAGGCCGAGAAAATCAGCGAAACAATGATAACTATAACCACAGAAATATCAATACTCATATTTTATTCGTTTGGGTCGATAGGAATGATGCCGCGTGTTTTGCGAATAGTATAGCGGGTCATCGATTGGTTCGATTCGAAACCTTCGCCAATAATTTGTTTGTCGCTTTGGTGAATAATGATAGTCGAGTCGGAATAGATGCGCTCAGTATTTTGGTCCCAAAAGAGTTGCTGCGTGGCAAAGCGATTGCCCTGAAAATTCATGGCACGCACGCTGTCGTCCAACTGCCACAGTTTGCGTTGTTCATAATAGCGTGCGCGGCGGCAATCGACTTCGGCTTCGATGTGAAATTGTTCGTCGAACGATTCGAGGTGCAAACCATCTGGAAAATCCCAATATGATTCGGCGGCCTTGTCGAACACCAACCACTTGGGCGCCGTGATGCGATAGCGCGTGATGCCCGAATCGGAAATGAGTGTCGTTATCTCATTGACGCGCAGTCGTGGTGTTTCGCCGCGATTGCCGACAATTTCGTCGGACACTTCCGGTTTTTTGTTACCGCCGCACGCAATACACAAAAACAGCATAACAACCATTCCGAGAATAGTTGTTACACTGTGTTTTGCACTAAAGTTGTTGTTCAATACAGGCTTCACTTTAGGTTATCGGCAAATGGTCGTTTCGCCAATCCAGCCGCCCACGGTAAATGGTTTTCCGTCTTCCAAGTCGGGTTCGAAGAATATCTCTTCTTTGCTTGGGAAATGCGGCGCATACGAGCGAATCAGTTCGTTGGCTTTCTCTTCCAAAGCGGGTTCGACCTGTTTTGCTTTGATGAACTTATCGACGGCCGCCCAATAGACCGTTTTGTTCAATGCAGCCGAATCGTAAATACCACGCGTATTGGCATACATCAGTCCTATCAGCAAATAGGGTGCGCCTTGGTTCGGGTTGGCCTCGAGCGACTTGCGTGCATATTCGCGTGCTTTAACGAAATTGTTCAGATTGGCGTTATAAATCTGTGCGATTTTCAAATAGTTGTCGGCTATTTCTTCGGCATTGTCGAGCATCGACACCGACTCCAAATAGTAATCGACAGCTTTGGTGTAGTCGCCTTTTTTGTACGACATGGCAGCGCATCCTGCCGCCGATTCGGCCGTCGGTTTGATGTTGTGTGCATATTCAGCGGCTTTGAAATAGACTTCGGATTCGCGACAGTTCACTTGACGATAGAGTCGCGCCGTTGCCGTCAGAAAATCGTAGTCGGTTTTGCGACTTTCGACCTGTTCGGCATAGATATGATCCATTTGGTCGCAGTTGGCAGCGCCCGACATTGCAAAGAGTTGGTCCAACACGGGATCCAATTTGGCGTACATAGCCGCATTTTTCAGCGATTGGTTAGCCGCATTTTCTTCCAAAATGTCGTTCGAATAGACATAGTCGTTGATGAACTGTGTAGCCAGCGAATTATCGGCTTTGTAGAGTTCGTACGAAGTCGATACGAACTGTTGGAAAAACGCCGGCTGCGCTTTTTTGCCCAGCGAGTGCACGCTCTCTTTGAGCCATGCGTAAGCAGTCTGTTTTTCGGTCGGACGATATTGCAGCAGATAGTAGGCTTTCATGCCCAACAGATAGGCGCGCGGCTGCTTGGCATCGTCGCCGAAATAGAGAATTTGTTCGTCGTACACGGCCATCAGTTTGTCAATCAACTGTTCACGCACGGCAGCATCTTTTTCCTGCGAAATCTGCCAATCGACGATTTTGACGCCGTATGTGTAGATGGCGCGATGCGAACCTTTGCAGTTGGCAAATGCGCTTTCCCACGGTGTCAAAGCATCGGCATAGTTTTTCTGTTTGGCGGCTTCGGCAAAGAGGCTGATATTGGTTTCGCACTCAGGCGTCATGGGAGCAGGCTGCGGTTTGACTACCGCTTCGACGTGTGCTTCCGCTTTTTTCTCGATGCCGACTTCGGCTTTCAACTGTTTTTCGGCTTTGACTGCGCCATGTTTTTGGGCTACTGCGCTGACAGCAACCAATGCTCCCAGCAGCAACATTACATTTCTTTTCGTCATGATGTTTTTCCTTTTTTAGTTGTTTGTTTTACTGAATGCGTTGTTTGAAGAACCACATTTCATTCAACGTTAAGTTAATACCTATTTTGAAATAATTTTCTTGCAACTTATTTTGCGCCGCTACGCCTATATTGCCATATTCAAAATTGATGTTGACCATGGTTTTGGTGGTGCGCAACGGGAATCCGACGCCGCACGTTATGCTGATGTCGCGCGTGCCGACGTATTGTTGTTGTGCCGCATCGTAGAGTTTGAAGTACGAATTGGCGTAACTTGCGCCCAAGCGCCATCGCATGCGGTCCACATATCTGTTTCCATTTGGGCGATAGATATATTCGGCGCCCAAGGCGAATTTTTGCCGATTGACCAACGAGTCGGTTTTGCCGAAATAGCGAGCCTTGGCAAATTCCTGCATCGTGTAGTCGAAGGCGATGGTCAGTTTGTTATCGTAGGTATAGGACACGCCTGCCCCATACAGCGAAGGCAAATCGAACAATTCGGAGGTGTTGGCCGATAGCGTATCGGCGCCAACCGTTTGCATTTCGTATGTGCCATACAATTTGGAAATATGGTCGTACACAAAAGCCAAGCAAAAATTGTGCCGACCGATGGTTTCGTGATATTGAAAACCGTATCGGAAATTAACATTTTGCACGCGCGTTGTCGTGTATTGTGTTGTAGGATAGACAGTTGAAACATTCGGCACCGATACGGTCAGCAGGCGTGTATTTTCGATAGAGCCGAACATATAATAGACATTGACACCGAGCGAAAAGCGTTTCCAGATAGTACCTGCCAAGCCGATATACACCTGATTGATGCCGCCACTGCCGCGAAATGTGTGCGTTTGCGTAACGGCGGTCGAGGTCGAATCGGTGAAACCATAATTGTAGCCGACAAACGAGTAAGGCAGTACGCCGACACTCAAGCCCATCCAGCGTGTGATTGGCAACTGAAAGGCCAGATATTCGAGGTTGCCGGTGAACGTTGTGTTTTTGTCGTCGCCGGAGGCATACGATGTGAGCAGTGCCGATGCACCAAATTCGAACAGAAAACTTGTGCTGTCGATGCTGCTGTTCGAAGCCGGATTGGCCGGATTCATGCTGGTGCGTGTGCGTAATGCGTAACCCGCGCCACCCATTGATTGGCTGCGCGAAAAACCGATGTCCTGCAAGCGACCATAGCCATAGCGCGTATAGGGCGAATTGACATTATTTTGCGCCATCAGGTGTTGAGACGCACCGCCAAGCACGCCCATACCCAACACGACCAATGCCCACAAACAGGCCTTATTTGCTATTTTGTATAAGAATTTCATTCAATCCGATAAGCACTAAATTTGGCTCGGCAAATGTACAATTTTTTATTTGATTTTGCAAGAGTATTGATGTGCCGCCCGTCAAAACTAATTGATATGGTCTGTTTTGTTGCCGAAAATGTTCCAAATAGCCTTCAATTTCGAACAATATTCCGTTAAATGCGCCGGCTCGCATGGCTTCGTCGGTAGATTGTGCCATAAAGGCCGTCGGCGCCGTAGGTTCAAGCAACGGCAGTTTGCCGGTGAACTCGTGCATGGCACGCAATCGCAACTCGTAGCCCGGCGCGATGTTGCCCCCTTCGAAATGGTTGTCGGCCGACACAAAATCGTAGGTTACGCAGGTGCCTGCATCTACAACAAACAGATTGCCTTCGGGTACCAAGGCGCGCGCCCCGACGGCGGCTGCTATGCGGTCGGCACCAAGTTCATGCAAATTGTAATCGAACACGATGGGAAAACGCAAATTGTGCGGCATCACCATCAGGTGCGGTAAATACTTGTGTAACAGTGTCATAACTGCAGCATCGGCAGCGTCGCCGGCCACGCTGCAGTAGATGGCAGAATCGATGGCGTTGCAGGCGACAAGGTTGTGCAGAAATTCATCGGTAATATGGTCGCAGGCGACAATCGACACCAACCGTCGGTGGTCGAACACGGCAAATTTGGCACGCGTATTGCCTCTATCTATCACTAAATTAAGCATTTTTCCATAAAATTACACAGCCACCACGCCTGCAATGTGTGGGTGCGGGTCGTAATCGGTCAGTTCAAAATCGTCGTATTGAAAATCGAAAATCGATTTCACGTCGGGATTGATGTGCATGTGCGGTAGCGGGCGCGGTTCGCGTGTGAGTTGCAGTTGCACTTGGTCGAGGTGGTTGAGGTAGATGTGAGCATCGCCGAGTGTATGCACGAAATCGCCAACTTGGAGCCCTGTAACCTGCGCCACCATCTGCAACAGCAACGCATACGACGCGATGTTGAACGGCACGCCGAGAAAAATATCGGCGCTGCGCTGGTAGAGTTGCAGGCTGAGGCGACCGTCGGCCACATAGAATTGAAACAGCGTGTGGCATGGCGGCAAGGCCATTTTTTCGACTTCGGCCACGTTCCATGCGCTCACTATCAGTCGGCGCGAGTCGGGATTGTGTTTTATCATCTCCACCACATTGCTGATTTGGTCGATGGTGCCACCGTTGTAGTCGGGCCACGAGCGCCACTGATGGCCATAAACGGGACCAAGTTCGCCATCGGCATCGGCCCATTCGTTCCAAATACGCACGCCATGTTCTTGCAGATATTTGACGTTGGTGTCGCCTTGCAGGAACCACAACAGTTCGTAGATGATGGACTTGAGATGCAGTTTTTTGGTGGTGAGCAACGGGAATCCGTCCGCCAGATTGAAACGCATTTGGTGGCCAAACACGCTGCGGGTGCCGGTGCCGGTGCGGTCGTGTTTTTCGACACCTTCGTCGAGCACGCGCCGAATCAAATCGAGATATTGTTTCATGATATTTATTGTGTTAATCTTTCGTTATCACTCAATAGATGTTGTACGTTGTTTTGGTTACTTTGAACTCGGTGCGACGATTGATGGCATTGACAATCTCCTGCTGCTCGGGCGTGAGCAGTTTAACGAGTTTTTCGTCGAGCGTTTCGTCTTTTTTGACAAAGCGCAACTCTTGTGCCATCGCTTCATCGACCACTACGGGGCGACTTTCGCCGTAGCCTTTGGCCGTCAGACGGTCGGGCGCGATGCCGGCCTTTACCAAAAAATCGACCACCGATTTGGCGCGTGCTTCCGACAATTTCAGATTGGCGTCGTCGCTGCCCACGCAGTCGGTATGTGCCGCAATTTCGATGGCTATATTCGGATTGTCGGTTAGCATTTTGACCGTACCGCGCAACGCCGTTTCGGATTCGGGCGTCAAATCGGCTTTACCAAATTCGAAAAAGATGTTGTCAATCGGTATTGGTTGGCCGATGGTTGGCAGCGCGAAATTTTCGACAAACGTTTTGCTGTCGGTCAATTGGTCGGTAGAAAGGCGCGCCGAACTGTTGAGGTAACCGCGCGAGGTGGCCAACATGATGTAGTTGGCGTCTTTGTCGAGTTTGATGCGAAAAGTGCCGTCTTTTTTGGCGCGAATTTTGACATTGGTGCCGTTGTCGCCCACCATTTTGATGATGGCATCGGGCAGCGTATTGCCTTTTTCGTCGGTTACTTTGCCTTCGACAGCATAAACCAATTCGGGCAATTCAAAACTGTAAAGTCTGTCGTAATACTTTGACTGATTGCGATTTGACGAGAAATAACCGCGTTCGGCCTCGCCCTCGAAGGCAATACCGAAATCGTCGCCGTTGGAATTGATTGGCGTCAGCATATTGTACACCTGCCAACGTCCCACAGAGTCTTTTTTCGCCTGAAAAATGTCCAACCCACCCAAGCCGGCATGGCCGTCGGATGCAAAATAGAACGTGCTGTCGTTGCGGTAGAACGGGAACATTTCGTTGCCGGCCGTATTGATGTCGGCTCCCATATTTTCGGGGACGCCCCACCCTTCGTCCGTATTTTCGACGAACCAAATATCTTTTCCGCCAAATCCGCCTGGCGCATCCGACACGAAATAGAGGCGTTCGCCGTCGGCCGACAACGTTGGGTGCGCCACGGTGATGGTACTATCCTTAAATAGTGTGATTTTGGTCGGCGTAGTCCACTGCCCGCCGGAGCGTTTGGCTGTCCAGATTTCGCCACCGACATCGCCGGCTTTGTCAATACGGCAGCGTGTGAAATAGATGGTTTTGCCATCGGATGTGAATGCAACGACGCCTTCATCGTCGTCGGTGTTGAACTCGCCTTCGAGCGGTTCAGGTTTCTCCCATTTGCCCGACGCATTGCGCCGTGTCGTAAACAAATCGTGATTCGGCGTGCCGGTTATGGCGTTTGCCTTGCGATTGGTCGTATTGTCGCGATTCGACGTAAAGACCAAGGCTGCTGCCTCGTTGCCCATGAATGCCGGCGCGAAGTCGGAATTTTTTTTCGAATTAAGCACATCGGCGGCTTTCACGACATAGCGCGTGGCCATTTTTTTCCACTCGTTGGCTTGTTGTGCGCCACGCAGTCCGGCGCGTGCCAGCGAATCGTCGTGCGTTTGCAGATAGATGTCGTACTGTTTGGCGGCTTCGGCATAACGCCCGAGCGCATGCAGCGATTTTGCATTGTCGAGAAAGACAATCGAATCACTGTACTTGTACTTGATGGCTTGCGTGTAAGCGCGCGTAGCGCGTGCGTGATTGCCTATCAGGCGGTAGCATTCGCCCTGTTTGAAACAGACTTCGGCTTTGAGTTTTTTCTGTTTTTGGGTCGAAATGCGCGATTGCGTTTTTTTGTAAATGTCGGCCGCCGCAAAGTATTCGCCATTAGCATAGGCGCGGTCGGCTTTTTTCAGACGTGCCGACACGCTGCACGAAGCGCACACCAACACGATGCCCCACAACAGCACTATTCGATTTACGTTTTTTGTCATTTGCACAACTGTTTGGCCTTTTGAATTTTTTGATAATGGCACACCATCAAATTGCCATCGACATCGCGCAAGTGCATGCCGTTACCTTCGCAGTAGCGGAACATTTTGCAATCGGCACAAGCGTCTTTGCGCATCCACTCGCGATTGCGGTAGTTCTGAAAACGATTTTGCCACACGTCCCAAAAATCGTCCGTGTAAATATTGCCCTGATAATATTTGCCGCGTATGCTGGTACATGCCGAGATGCTGCCGTCGATGAGTACCGATGCGATGGAAATGCCGGCCGCACATTGGTAAAAATGGTCGCGCACAAAGCCTTCGTAGTCGCCCAAGAAACCTTCGCAACTATACGACACGTGCATTTTGCCCGCCTTGCGCAAGGCTGCGATAAAATCCAACAACCACACAAAATCGGTATCGTCGATGTGCAATTCCGGCATATTTTTGGCACGTCCCATCGGGTCGATGGTGAACAAGCGCCAACGCCGCACACCTATATTATATAGAAACTCGGCAAAGTCGGGCAACGTTTTGATGTTACGCCGATTGACACACGTTACCACATCCCATACGACCTGCGATGGTGTGTCGGCCACCATGCGCACGGCTTCTGTGGCTCGCCGAAAACTCTCTTTGTGTCCACGCAACCAATTGTGGTCGGCTTCGAAACCATCCAAACTGATTGTGAGTGCGTGCAGACCTGAATCCAGCAAGCGTTCGTAACGTTTCGGTGTGAGATACAGACCGTTCGTAACCATTCCCCACGGGAAACCGCGCCGATAGAGTTCGGCGCCGCACTGTTCCAAATCGTCGCGCACCAATGGTTCTCCGCCCGAAATGATAACCATCACTTTGTGCGGATCGACGTGCGGCGTGATGCTGTCGATGGCACGCAGAAAATCGGCAAAAGGCATATCGGGCGTTTGTTCGGCGGCTTTACAATCGCTGCCGCAATGGCGACAATGCACGTTGCACCGCAGTGTGCTTTCCCAAAAGAGTTGGCGCAATTCGTGCAGTTGCTTGTCGTTGTTGCGCATTTTGCGCGCCAACTCCAACGCTATTTTTTGTCGCAAATTCATTGTTTTTCAACCGGTTTCACGTCAAAATCGACGGTTGTGTTGGTAGTTCCCTTAAACCAACTATCAGTGTCGCCTTCAAACACGAGGTTTACGGTTTTCGACTCCGAGTGATACCTGCCACGTTCATCATCGACTTGGATAGTTGCTGCATCACTCGGCCACTTGCGGCCATCCACCGCATAATGTCCATTGCCGTCCGTGTATAGTGTATCTTTCTCGTAATCAGTAATTTGAACAACCACGCGCATGCTATCGACAGGCTGTTTGGTATCGGCATCTTTCACTGTTCCGTTGATGTGATACTCTGCCGATGGCACGCCATACATGGCCATCACCTCGCCATTGCCATTGATAGACTGCGACGTGCTGCACATGGAAAATCCCAACAAAGCGATAATCGACCCAAACAACTGATTGAGACGACGCAATAAATTTTGATGCAAATGTTTCATGACGCTGTTATTTTTTCAGTACAACTTTTACTTTTTTTGCCGATGCTTTGGTATTCAGTCCATCGGATTCGGTTTTTTGCATGGTTACCTGCACCGAGTCGACCGCCACGCCGGCATCGTCGGTCAGTGGCGTGCATACCAACGTTACGGCATTGGCACCGGCACGTTGCACGCCTACCACTTCAAATCGTCCCTTTTGGTCGGTGGTATCGGGATTTGCCGCCGTATTGGCGATGCGAACTTCCACATTCGGTTGTGGTTTGCCGTGTTCGTTCAACACACGTCCATCGACACGATATTCGGTGAGCGGGATGCCGTATTTAGCCATAATATTGCCACGCGTCGGCCGCATTTGCGGCGTGCTGCACATGGTCAGTCCCAACAACGACAATAATGCGCCCCACAGCATATTGAGGCGTTTCAATGTTTGTTTACGCAATGTTTTCATACTCTATCGTTTATGTTATTTTTTTATCGTCAGTCGCACCAGCAAGCCATCAAGCGTAGTCAGCAGCCAATCGGTGGCATTGATGGGCGCGATGGCATTGATGCCGGTATTACCTATTTTGTACTGCCACAACGTGTGTCCGTCGCCGGCATCGAGGGCTGTAATCAAGCCGTTGCGCGTGGCAAAAACAAGGACGCGGTCGTTACACCCGATAGCGCATGGATTGGTATCGGCGACATACAATTCCTCTCTTTTCCAACGCACGTCAAAGGTTTTTATTGTGGCATCAATGGCATAAAACCGACCATCGCCGGTGCGGGCATAGAGCGTACGCCCATCGTCGGCAAGCGCCAGCGATGCTATAAATCGTTCATTTTCGGACGATTGCCACAAAATTTGTCCGTCAGCAGCATCGACAGCCACCAAACGTCCGCTGTCGGTAACCACAAACACATGCCCGCCCGCAATGTATGGCGACGTAACCGGATTGCCCGGCAATGCACACTGCCACACCGTTTGTCCGAACGTAGCATCAACGGCATAGAGTGTTTGGTCGGCTGCACCGAACACTACCCTATTATCGCACCACACCGCCGCTGTTTGAATAAAACCCTTTGGTGCGGAAGATACCCACAACGCGGCGCCCGATTCTACATTGACGGCACGCATTTTGGCATCGCCACTCCCGACGAACGCGACATCGTCCACAACGACAGGCGTGGCACACACGGCTTGTCCGGTTGCAAGTTTCCACAACAAGCGCCCATCGGCTGCATCAAGGCAATAGATGTTGTTGTCGCCACTGCCAAACAGCACCTTGTTGCGCGCTACCACCGGCGCCGCTGCAATGCGTTGTGCCGTTTTGTACTGCCACAACTGTTTGCCTTTGGCCAAATCGAAGCAACGCATCATGCCCGAATCGTCGCCCACGAAAGCCCGATTATCGACAATGGCTGCACTGCCGTAAATGCCCCAATCGAGTTGCCGCTGCCATGCAACTTTGACGTTTTTGTATTGTTTGTTCACGTCGTAATTCGGCCGCGGAAACAGACGTTCGTTGCTTTCGGTATAGATGCGCGCCTCGAGCGGCAAAGCGTACCACCGATGCGCCGGTTCGCCAACGCGTTTTTCGGCGACATAGAGCGAATCGGCCATATCGCACACCGTGTAACCGCTCACCGAACCATTGCCACGCAAAGTCGAGCGCAACACCACACCCGTGATGCCATCGAAATCGAGCACCGCATTGCGATGATAATGGCCGCACAAGACGCCTTGCACATTGTATCCGCGCAACAGGTCGGTTACGGCATACCAATTATCGACATCGCCATTTTGCAGCGGATGGTGCAACACGACATACACCGGCTGTTTGCGCCCTGCTTTTTTCAGATGGTGCGTCAGCCACGCCAACTCCTGCGGCGACACATGCGCATCGTTGCGTCGCAACATCGGGCTGCTGTTGATGCCCAAAAACAGATAATCGTTGAAGAACAAGCGGAAATGATTATCGCCAAAAATGCGAACGAAATCGACCGTTGCCGATTCGGACACACGCGTATCGTGATTGCCGGGCACCACATAATATGGTATGCGCAAACCAGCCAACATCTGTTTGGCCAACCGCAACGACTTGGTGTCGCCATTGTGCGTAATATCGCCACACACAAGCACAAACGCCAAATCGGCGCGCTCGTTCACCTCGTCAATGGCGCGTTGCAAATCGTCCAGATTCTGCGGCAGCGTGTCGCACACATGCAAATCGCTGAAAATGGCAAAACTGAACGTAGCATTCACCGGCGTGCGGTCGCGTTCCGTAGGAAAATCCTCGCGTTTTATTTCGTCGCCATTGCCACGAAACGATGGTTGAGCCACCGCCGCCACGGCCACACACCAAAGCATTATTACAAAAAATCGGCTGCGTTTCATGCGTTTCTGATTACATTGATAACAAACTACAAAAGTAGTTTTTTTTATTCAGACCACCATACAAAAACACAAAAAATCGTTCAAACACCATTAAAATAAAGGATATTTAACACAACAATCGGCCATTTTGACTCTTTGCAACCACTGCACGACACCAACAGCATCAGCCATAAAAAAAATTACTATAAATTTTCGGAAAATCTGTTTGTCGATTCGTTTTTTTATTATAACTTTGCACATTTGTAAAAACGCTGCTCCACCGCCTATGAAATTAAAACAAATCGTTACCATTTGCCTGCTTTGGATCCTGTCGGCGACGACTGCATCGGCCGCCAAATGGTACCTTGGTTTTATGGGCGGCTACGACTACAACGCCTACTCCATCGAGACAAACTACGCCTACGACATGCGCTACAAAGGCCGTGGCGGACTGACCATCGGTCTACCCACCGAATTGTGCATCACACAATGGTTTGCGTTGCGTGTAGATGTGATGTACATCCAGAAAAATCACAAAATGTATCGCACCAACGCCTATAGCGACATCTACACCAACACGACCAATCACTATCTGCACCTGCCCATAATGCTCAACTTTTCGTTTGGCGGCGAAAAACTGCGCGGCTATATGAGTTTCGGTGGATACGCCGGCTGCTGGTTGGCCAGCCAACGCGAGGGACAGGCCATAGCCATCAGCAATGCGGCGGGTACGGAGAAAGCGATCTATGCGTTCGACGAAGTACTCAAAATAGACAACGCCATCGACCGGCGCATCGACTCGGGTGTAACAGGCAATATCGGCATCGCCTTAAACATCGACGAGCGCATGATGTTCCACATCGAGGCCGGCTGCTACTACAGCCTGCTCAGCACCGAGCGCGACAAGACACTCGTGTCGCCCAACCCGCGCTACAACACCACATTTACCCTACAATGCGGACTCACCTTTGCCGTTGGCAAACACAAACGCAGATAACAAAACAGCATGAAACATCCGCACGTCATATTATTGATTTTTGTTTTGGTAGCAAGCATATCGTGTCGCAATCACTCCAACGAATTGCTGAATCCGAACACGGCGCCGTACAGCACACCGCTCGAACAATTTGAAGTGGTGTGGAACGGCATCAACAACGGCTACGCCTTCTGGGATATCGACCCGACGGATTGGGACTCGGTGTACACGGTTTACAAACCACGTTTCGAAGAATTATCCAACCAAACGCAAGTGCCGACAGCCACCTTGCAGCAATACTACGCCGACATGTGCGGCCGCCTCATCGATCATCACATGGCTGTGGTGATACGCAATCCGAAACCGGCTGCCGACGACACCATCAGCACGTTTGTCATCAACCCGGGCAACAGCGAAGTCAGAACACGGGCGTACTATCACGAGCGATTCTCCGATTCGCTGCTGATGGTCTGTATCGACAATCTGCGCAGTGCCGCCCTTGTCGATACCATGGCCTACTGCAACACCACAAAAGGCAGCATTTTGGCATGCAATTTCAACGGCATCGCCTATCTGCATTTGTCGAAATTCATGCTGACCGAAGTCCTCAACAGCAACGATTCGATCAGCCAAGCCATAGCCGATGTCTATCGCCTATTCTACGATTTGGCCGTGCATTCCGACACGCTGAAAGGCATCATTCTCGACCAGCGCGGCAACGTAGGCGGTTACGTCAAAGACTTCGACTATGTGTTGGCACCATTCATCGACAAGCCACTGACATTAGGCGCGACACGACGCAAAGAGGGCATGGCACGTTACGATTACAGCGTGTGGATTCCGTTCACCATCGAACCGGCCGCCGAACATCGTGTACTCGACGTACCGATAGTCGCTTTGGCCGACATAAACTCGGCCAGCATGGGCGAACTGACCACCTACGCCGTAACACTGCTGCCCAACGGATGTTTTGTAGGCGAACGCACATTCGGCGCACACGGACCACTATTCAGCAATTTCGAAATAAACTACAGCGGCACCTTTGGCGACAAAAATTTACAGACTACGCAACATTACGTTTATATGTCGAACGACGTTTTCAGAACAAACAACGGCGACATTCTCGAGGGACAAGGCTTCCGCCCGAACCACCAAGTGCTGTTCAACAGCGAAAAGATGAACGCCGGCGACGATGTGCAACTGAAAGCCGCACTCGATATTATTTTGAACAATAAATTCCCGACAAATCCATAAGCCTCTGCTATGCAACCCGAAACACTTTTCATTCTGTTACTGACCATTCTCATTGTCGATTTTGCGTTCGATCGCACGCTGGCGTGGCTCAACATCAAGCATTCGACAGACGCCATACCCGAGCCGTTGCGCGACATGTACGATGCCGACAAATATGCCAAACAGCAACGTTACATGCGCGCAAAATCCAAACTCAGTTGGTGCATGGCCTTTTTCAATTTTACCGTTACAATCATCATGTTGCTATGCGATGGTTATGCTTGGTTGGATAGGCTCGTACGCACATGGACAAGCAACGAACTGCTTGTGTCGTTGATATTTTTTGGCATCATTTTCCTCTTCTCCGAAATAATTTCCATTCCGGTTTCCATTTATCGCACATTTGTCATCGAAACACGTTTCGGATTCAACAAACGAACGCCCAAAATCTTTGTTACCGACCGCCTCAAAAGTTTGGCCTTATCCATCATTTTGGATGGTAGTTTGCTCACCGTTACCATTCTCATGTACCAACAAATTCCCGACTATTTTTGGTTGGTGGCATGGGCGGTGGTAACCACATACAATCTGTTCATGGGGCAATTTTACTCGAAACTGATTGTGCCGCTGTTCAACAAACAGACACCGCTCGAAGCCGGCGAATTGCGTACGGCCATCGAACAATTTGCGCAACAGTGCAATTTCCGGATAAACAACATTTACGTCATCGACAGTTCGAAACGCAGCACCAAAGCCAACGCCTACTTTACCGGCTGGGGCAAACGCAAACGCATCGTGCTGTACGACACGCTCATCAACAAACTGACAACCAAAGAGATAGTAGCCGTATTGGCACACGAAATCGGGCACGACAAACATCACCACACGCTGCGCGACCTTGCCATATCGCAGCCCATGAACCTGCTGCTATTCATACTGATCGGGCTGTTTCTCAACAACAATTTATTGGCACAAGCATTGGGCTGCCCTACCGCCTCGTTCCACATCAACATGTTAGCATTCAGTTTCTTGTACACGCCCATCAGTAACGTGTTCGATTGGATAGAAAACATCATTTCGCGACGCCACGAATACCAAGCCGACGCCTTTGTCAAGGTCAACGGATACGCCGAAGAACAGATTTCGGCACTGAAAAAGATAACAGCGCACGCACTTCGCAATCTGACGCCGCATCCGCTGTGCGTGTACTTATACTATTCGCACCCGACACTTTTACAACGCATCACAGCCTTGCGCGACAATCCAAACACCAACTGATTTTTTTTTCGCACGCCATGCAACGTTTGAGCATCAGGACGCATCTTTTATGTAAACATAGTTTTTTATTTTATTTTTTGTTAAACTTTTAATTTTTTAATCATTATGAAAAAAGTATTTTTGACTTTGGCCGTTGTGGCTGTTGCAGCCCTCGGCATGACATCGTGCAAAGACAGCAGCGAAGCCCGTTGCTGGAAAGTAACCTACAAATCAGCCGGTGTGGAAATGGTTACTTACACTTGGATGAGCGAAGACACGATGAACGCCACTTATGGTAAATTCACCGATTTCAAAGCAGAAAAAGTTGCCGGCACCGAAGGTGATTGCTTAGATCTTCAAAACGAAAAAGGCGGCGGTTCTATCAAATTTTAATTGCCGGAACAACTGCTTAAAAAACAGACAGAGCCGCATCGTGATGCGGCTCTGTTGTGCTTGTATGCCGGTCGGTTATTGTGCCGGTTCGGCCACAATTTTCACCTGCGGAGCATCGAGGCGCGCTTTCATCCACGATTCAAATTGCTGTTGTTCAGTCGCTTGTGCCGATGCGTTCCACGCTACATTGACAACCGGAATCTGCTGTTTTTTAGCGGTTTTCACATCAATTTCATCGGCAATAGAGAACGTCATCGACTCGACGCTCGGGAACAGCACTTTTACTTCGCGTACCAACTGCTCGGGCGTGATGGTCGATTTGTTTTCGAGTTGCTCAATTTGCTCGCGCAGACGCAAAATAGTCGAATCGCGCTCGGCCAACTGCACCTCTTTTCGTTCCAAAATTTGCTGAATCATCTCCGACTGCGCATCAATATCCAACGTGTTGCCGCCAGTCTGCCGAAGCACCAATTTGGCCTTCTCCAAGCCGAAATCGTCCAACCGTTTTTGCAGATATTCCACCTGTTCGGGCGTCAGCGGCGTCCCCACCAACGAGAGCGTAATGCTCTGCTCCTTAGCCGAATACTGACGTTTGACATTGATTATCTGCACATTTTCGAGCACTGCGCTGTGTTCCATTTCCGACACATATTTGATAGCCTGACTATTGAACGATGTCTCGCGAATAACGTTGATGCCGATGAAAATGCTCGGAATGATGATGATAAGCGAAAAGACCAAAATGCTGCGACGCACCTTGCGTTCGTGCTGCGCATCGACAAAGTGTTTGCGTGGGAACTTCAGATAACGCACCATCAAAAACGTGGCCAATGCGATGAAAAACGAATTGATGAAAAAGAGATAGAATGCGCCGAAAAAGTAAATCCACTGCCCCGTTCCCAAGCCGTAACCGGCTGTACACAGCGGCGGCATCAACGCCGTAGCAATGGCCACGCCGGACACCACGGTAACTTTTTCCTGCTTGCGCGACGTAGCCACAATGCCCGCCAAACCGCCAAACAACGCTATCAGCACATCGAACACGGTCGGTTTGGTGCGCGCCAACAATTCCGACTGCGCATCGCTGAGCGGCGTCAGCAGAAAATAGGTGGTCGATGCCAGCAGACTGATTAACACCATAATTACCAGATTGCGTAACGACTTGCGTAACAAATCGTTATCGCTGATACCGATGGCAAGGCCGATGCCCATAATCGGACTCATCAGCGGCGAAATCAACATGGCGCCGATAATGACCGCCGTGGAATTGACATTCAGCCCGACCGAAGCGATGACAATGGCAAATGCCAAAATCCACACATTCACGCCACGAAATTCGACACTGCGACTAATATTGTCGATGGTAGCCTGCGCATCGCAATCGGCATCGATGTCCACCAACGTTTTGAGATAAAGACGCACATCGTTCCAAACGATGCCCACCTTTTCGCGAAATGTTTTCTTGGGTTGTTCTTCCATTTTTTTTATGTTTTATTATAGTATTTTATCGATTTTCACATCGTTATTGACCGACATCAAATCGGCCATGATGCCATCGCTGACCAAAATGCCGGATTGTGTCAGGCACAAATAATTGCCACGCAACTGCAAATGTTGCCGCTCGATATGCGCCGCTGCACAACGCAGACAGTAGTCGGCAGCCGCGCGGCCAAATCGTGTTTCGAGTTGTGCCATATCGATGCCGTCGGATGTGCGCAAACCGGTGAACACAAACTCGTTATACCGATTTTCGTCGGTCAGTTGCTCCGTTTCCGAAGGTATGCGTCCCTGCTCTATTTCATCGATATATGCCTGAGTATCAGACACATTCCACTGCCGCGCATGGCCGTTGTACGAATGCGCCGCTGCACCGACACCCAAGTATGACACGCCGTGCCAATAGGCCGAATTGTGCCGCGAGCGAAAGCCCGGCCGGCAAAAATTCGATATTTCGTATTGCTCAAATCCGGCTTGCGCAAGACGTTCTGTCAGCGCGCCAAACATCGCCACCGTTAGCTCTTCGTCCAACTCGGCCACCCGACCGTTCTGCCGCCACTGCGTCAGCGGCGTATTATCTTCGTACATCAAATTGTATGCCGAAATGTGCTGCACCTCCAACTCCAGAGCCGTTTGCAACGTTTTGTGCCATCGTTGCAAGGTTTGTTGCGGCAATCCGTACATCAAGTCGATGCTGATGTTGTCGAATCCATGGCGTTGCAGCAAGCGCACCGCCTCGACGGCTTGTGCCGACGTGTGCCGACGATGCAAAAATGTCAGTTCGGCATCGTCGAAACTCTGCACGCCCAAACTCACCCTATTAAATGGTAACTCGGCCAACTGATCCACCAGCGGCTCGGTCAAGTCGTCGGGATTGCATTCGATGGTGATTTCGGCATCGGGTGCTACTGCGAAATTTTGCTGCACGGCCTCGAGCAGCCGGCGCAGTTCACCGACAGACAACGTCGAAGGTGTTCCGCCGCCCAAATAAACAGTCGAAACCGTATCGCCCGCCAGATACTCGCGCCGCAT
The DNA here is from genome assembly GCA_051870755.1 of Paludibacteraceae bacterium. Classification (GTDB taxonomy): domain Bacteria; phylum Bacteroidota; class Bacteroidia; order Bacteroidales; family Paludibacteraceae; genus W0P28-013. The sequence continues at coordinate 93,853 of JBJECE010000031.1, forward strand.
GCGCAACTCGTTCGTCAGCGCATCGACATAACGGCGGCACAACGACAAATCGGTGCCACTGTGAAACGCACAATAGACACAGCGCGTGCGACAAAACGGAATGTGCACATAAAGTCCGGCCACAACCAAAATCGATTTATTTTGTGCAAAGATACATTTTTTTGTGCGAACAGCGGCAAAAAAATCGGAATTTATGCACCGGCGCAACTTTTTTTGTGTAATTTTGCAGCAATTTTTAACGCACAATCGATTATGGCTAAAATAAACAGCAACTACAACAATTTGCGCGAGAATTATCTGTTTGTCGAAATAGCCAAGCGCACTGCGGCTTATCAGAAAGCGCACCCCGAAGCGCGCGTCATCAAGTTGGGCATTGGCGATGTAACCCGCCCGATAGCCGCTGTGGCTGCCGACGCCATGATAGCCGCCAACGAAGAGTTGAAACACGCCGAAACATTTCGCGGCTACGGTCCCGAACTCGGGTACAAATTTGCCAAAGCAGCCGTACAACGCTACTATGCCAACTATGGCGTAGAGGTCGATTTCGACGAATTGACCATCGGCGACGGCATCGGTTCCGATTTGGCCAACATCACCGACCTATTTTCGTCGGACAACACGGTGCTGATACCCGATCCCGTTTATCCGCTCTACAAAGCAACATCGATTATGGACGGCAGACGCATCAAATATCTGCCCTGTTCGGTCGAAAATAATTTTCTGCCCACGCCGCCCAACTATCCGTCGGATTTGATTTATCTCTGTTCGCCCAACAACCCGACAGGCGCCACATTCGACTACGTGCAGTTGAAAGCGTGGGTCGATTATGCCAACGCCTGCGGCGCCGTCATTTTGTACGACAGTGCTTACGAACGTTTCATTGCCGACGACGACAAGCCGCACTCTATTTTCGAAATTGACGGTGCGCGCACATGCGCCATCGAATTTTGCAGTCTGTCGAAAACGGCGGGCTTTACCTGCGTGCGCAGCGGCTATACATTCGTGCCAAAAGAGTTGGAGCGCGAAGGTGTCAGCCTAAACCGCATGTGGCAACAACGTCAGACCACAAAATACAACGGTGCGCCCTACGCCACGCAGCGCGGTTTGGAGGCCGCATTGTCGCCCGAAGGTTTGCGTCAAGCCGACGAAAACATAGCCTACTACAAACGCAATGTGCAACCTATCACGGCACTTTTGGAACAAAAAGGCATTTTTTACAGCGGCGGACACAACTCGCCCTACATCTGGATGCGTTGCCCACAAGCTATGACTTCGTGGGAGTTTTTCGACTTTTTGCTCAACACGGTACAGGTAGTCGGCACGCCGGGCGTCGGGTTCGGCGCGTGCGGCGAGCACTACTTCCGGTTGTCCACGTTCAACACCTACGAAGCCACCCAAGAGGCAATGGAACGATTAGCCAAGGTGTTGTAAAAAAAAATCACAACACGCGCGCCAACATTTCGGCCATTTGCGTAACACCTTGCTGCAACTTGCTGCCCAACATAGTTTTCAGCATAAACGGCAAATCGGCCTTGAGAGTGATTTTCATCAACGTTTCGCCGAGCGCATTCTCTTTCAGTTGTATCCACAAGTTGAACGCCACCGGTAAATTGTCGGCGCCGAATTTTACGGTTTTGTCCGGTTCACGATCGACAATGCGCAACGTTACCCTGCCGACGGGATCGACCGTAAACGAGCAAGTATCGACATCGCACGTCAAGTCGCGAATTTTGTCCTGCGGCAATTTGTCCTTAAAGGCATCCCATCGACTTAAATCGGCAATTTTTTCGAACGCATCGTGCTGCGAACCGTGTAATTTTTGTACAGTGCTTTCGTATGTTTCCATGTGATATAGTGTAGTTTGTTTTGTTGGACGTAATCAATCGCGCACGCGGCGTACAATGTCGGCGATGTGAGCAAAATCGCCATCGTTTTTGACATCGACAATCAAGGCTGCCTGTCGATAAAACGGCTCGCGTTGCGCCAGCAAATCGCCGACAAACGTTGTCAGTTCTTCGCGGCTTTTGCCCATCAGCAAGGGACGTTGTGTTTTGGCCTGCCACAAACGCTCCACCAACAGCGGCACCGGCGTTTGCAGATACACGGTGAGGCCGCGCGCATTCATCAGCGCCATATTGTCGGCAAAGCAGGCCAAGCCGCCGCCGGTCGCTATTACAACTTGTTCGTAATCAGATAGTTCAGTAATCACAGTGCGTTCTATTTGGCGAAAACCGGTTTCCCCTTTTTCCTCAAAAATTTGCGGTATGCTGCGATGATAACGCCGTTCAATAAAGCCATCGGTATCGATGCAACTCCACCCGAGCGCAGCGGCCAATCGCCGACCGGTGGTGCTTTTGCCACAGCCCATAAAACCTACCAAAAAGATACGCAGTGGTTGTTCCATATCCAAACCTTTGAAAAAAATCTTACAAAAGTAGTCAAAATAAATTAAATAACCATCATAAATTTCAAAAATAGCGATTTAATAGAGATTTATTTGCTATCTTTGCAAAAAATATATTTCTTTTTATGACAATAGCCATTATCGGTGGCGGAGTAGCCGGATTGACTGCCGGTATTTACGCCCAGAAAAACGGTTTCGACAGCGAAATACACGAACGCCACACGATTGTCGGCGGACAGTGTACGGGTTGGTACCGCAAGCATTTTTTGTTGGACAACTGCGTACATTGGCTCACCGGCACCAATCCCGAAAAGGACATTTATAAAGTATGGTGCGATGTCGGCGTGCTGGGCGATGGCGTCGAAATCATACAACACGAATCGTTTATGCGCATCGAATTGGGCGGCACCTCCATCGACTTTTGGTACGACCTCGACCGTTTGCGTACCGATTTGTTGGCCTTGTCGCCCGACGACAAAGACGAGATTGAAAACTTCATCAACATCGTCGATGCTTATCGCGCCGTAGCCATGCCGGCTTTGAAACCGATGGAACAGCACAACCTGTTGGACTATTGGCGTCTGATAAAAAAGATGCGGCACCTCGGCCCGATTCACCGCAAATATTCCAAAATTTCGATACACGACTACGCCGCGCGGTTCAAACACCCGCTGCTGCAAAAGTTGATTACGTCGTATATGCCGAAATCGTACAATATCGCATCGCTGTTCTACGTCTTCGGCACCTTTGTCGATGGCAACGGCGCGCTGCCACGAGGTGGGTCGTTGGGCATGATCGAACGCATGAAACAGAAATACGAATCGCTCGGCGGCAAAATCATCACCAACCACGAAGCCGTCAAAATCGACATTTCGTTTCATAACGCGCGCGCCATACACTTCAAAAACGGCGACACGGTAACGGCCGACTATGTCATTTGTGCCTGCGACACCGACATCACTTTCAACCATCTGATTGGCAAAGGTTTGATGGACAAATTTTTCATCGAACACTATCATAAGCACAAAGAACACCCGCTGTACAGCAGTTTCAACTGCTACTTTGCCGTGGACGATATTTGCCAAATGCCATCGACCACCATCAGTTTCGAATGTGCGCCCTACACCGTTCACGACGACACGCACACCAACGTTTTCGTCAAAAATTTCAACTACGAACCGAGTTTTTCGCCCGAAGGCAAAAGCGTGCTGCAAACCATGCTGGTGCAATACGAAAACGATTTCGACTATTGGAAAAACCTATACGAAACCGACCGTTCAGCCTACAAAGCCGAGAAAATGCGCATCGCCGGCGAAATAATGGAACGCATTGCCGCGCGATTCCCCGAATTGGCCGGCAAACTGTCGATACTCGACGTGGTAACGCCCATGACTTATTATCGTTTTTGCGGAGCGTACAAGGGCGCCTACATGAGTTTCATACTCACGCCATACGCACCCAAACGCGCACACATCGGCATCTTGCCCGGCATTCGCAATCTCTATTTGGCAGGTCAGTGGTTGCAACCGCCCGGCGGTTTGCCGAACGCCGCCGTAACCGGACGTTTTGCCATTCAGCGCATCTGCAAACGCGCACACATCAAATTTCACGATTAAACATTGGCGAATTCCGTTTTTTTGCATAACTTTGCAAAATCCTAAGACAAGAATCAAAATCAATAATAACCTAAAAATTAAACCCATGAAAAAATTAATTTTCTCCGCTTGGATGCTGGCAGTCGGCGCATGGTGTGCCGTGGCTCAGGTTACCACCGAACCGGCGTTCATCACCAACAACTACACGGGAAAAATTGTCATCACCTTCGACCCCGCGCAAGGCAACAAAGGCATGGTAGGCGCCACTGCGTGCTATGCCCACACAGGCGCATGCACTGCCACACAAGATTGGCAATGTGCTCCCGAATGGCGCAGTGCGTTACCCAAACATCAACTGACCAAAGTGGGCGACAAATGGCAACTCGTCATCGACAACATGTACGAATACTACGACTGTTTGAAAGAAGGCGAAGTCATCACCAAATTGGCATTTGTGTTCAACGACGGCGCAACAGGCACCAAAGAAGGCAAAACGGCTGACGGCAAAGACATCTTTGTCGAAGTGTACGAAGCCGGTCTGCACGTTGCATTCGCCACTCCTGCCGAAAAGAGCCAACTCATCGAATCGGGGACAACAATAAACTTTTCGGCACAAGCCTCCGAGAGCAGCACGCTCACATTCAGCATCAACGGCACAATAAAAAAAGAAACCACAGGATTTTCGCTCGAACACAGCGAAACATTCTCATCGACAGGTAATTACGAATGTATCGTCAAAGCCGAAACAGCCGACACCACCGCCGCCGACACCATAACTATATGTGTAGCCAATGCGGCCGCGCAGCAAGCACGTCCCACCGGCATCGTCAACGGCATCTACTACGACGCCGCGGACAACACCAAAGTAACGCTCTGCACCTACGCCGCCAGCAAAACCGCACCGGCGCAAAACGTATTTGTGGTAGGCGACTTCAACAATTGGACAATATCGACCGACTACCAAATGAAACGCGACGGCAACTACTTTTGGACTGAAATCACAGGCTTGACACCGCAACAAGAGTACGCATTTCAGTACGTTGTAGTCAGAGCCGACGGCAAAACGGTACGCATCTCCGACCTATTCTCCGAGAAACTACTCCACCCCGACGACAAATACGAACCGACCACCGTCGATCCGGACATTATGCCCTACCCTGAAGGAAAAGCCGATGGTTATGTAACTGTCATTCAAACCGATAAGCCAAAATTCGCTTGGAGCGATGCCACAATCAACTTCAAACGTCCGAACAAAGACAATCTGATAATCTACGAAGTGTGGGTGTACGATTTTACGCCCGACCGTTCGTACAAAGGCCTGATGGAACGTTTGGACTACATCGAAAATTTAGGCGTGAACGCCCTCGAACTGATGCCCATCTGCGAATTTGACGGCAACTACAATTGGGGCTATTCGCCCAACCACTACTTCGCACCCGACCGCGCTTATGGTAGCGAAAACGACCTGAAAACTCTCATCGACGAATGCCACAAACGCGGCATAGCCGTCATTGTGGACATGGTGTTCAACCACGCCACAGGCAACAACCCGATGAACAAACTCTACCCATACGGCACCGAACTAAAAGAGAATCCGTGGTTCAACGTTACGGCGCCGCACGGCAGCAATGTGTACGAAGATTGGAACCACGACTTTGAGCCGGCCAAAGACATGTTCAAACGTTCGCTGCAATATTGGCTCGAAGAATATAAAATCGATGGTTACCGCATGGACTTGGCGCAAGGCTTTTGCGGCACAAGCAAATCGAGCGTAGGCACCAACCTGACGGACTATAACAACACCGTCAAAGCCACATCGAGCGATGCCTATTTCATTCTCGAATATTGGAACGAAACTGGCATGCCAAGTCAGCAAGAAATGGTCAATAAAGGCATGATATGCTGGGCAGGCGGCAATGGGGCAAACAACGCGTACTGCCAAACCGCCATGGGTTGGCTCAAGGACGGCGATGGTTTTGACGCATGCGGCGCCAATGCCGGCGATGGCTACGTTACCTACTGCAACAGCCACGACGAGGAACGCCCGTTCTTCAAAGCCAAACAATGGGGCGCCGGCGACCTTCAAACCAGTGTAACCGCCCGCAGCCACCGCGTACCGCTGAACCTGGCATTCAACGTGCTGCTCAACGGCTCGCACATGTTCTACCAATACGACGAATTGGGCTACGACTACTCCAAATATCAAGACGCATACGAGCGTTTCGGTACGGACGACGACGGCAACTACAACCTGACACCATCGGTAGATGCCGGCACGAAAACCGGCACAAAACCGCGTCCCGAATCGCGCGGCTATTTTGAACAAGGCCCACGCATGGAGGCGTACAAACAAGTGGCACAACTGATTCAACTTCGTACAAAATTGCTACCCGACGTCTTCGCCGGTAATCCGACAGCCGTTTCCATCGGTAGCGGAAAAGCCATACGCACCATTCAATGGGGAAGCGATGTGTATGTAGTCGGCAACTTCTCGGCCACAGACACACAAACCGCGACACTGCCTTGGGGTACATGGTACGACTACCTGAATGGCAGCACCATCGTTGAAAGCGACAGCCGTCGCGGCGCAGTGGTTACGCTGCAACCCGGCGACCTGAAAATCTACACCGCCACGCCACAAACATTGCCCACCGTGCCCGATTCGTACGATTACTCACCTGTAGGTTTGCCAACGGTCGGCGCCGACAATGCTTCGCACACGTTTATCTACCCAACCGTGGCTGATGATGTGGTGTACATTGTTAGCGAAGCGACACCGCGCCGTGTCGAAATCGTATCACTGAACGGCACACGAGCCGCCCGCATCGAAAGCGATGGCGCAGTCAATGTCAGTGGTCTGCCACGCGGCATCTACCTGCTGGTAGCAACATTCGACAAAACGCAAGAAGCCTTCAAATTTATCAAGAAATAGAGCGAAAACGTGCAGAGCCTTCCGATGATAGAACGCACCACTACATGGGCAGATTTGCCCTTTGTAGGCATCGTGCTGATGGTGTTGTGTGCTGCCATTATATGCAGTTACAACATGGCCCGCAACTATCATCGGGAACTGCTGCGCAATTTTTTCCGCGACAAAGATCGGTTTGCCTACGCCGAATACGACAACACCCTGCTATCGAGCATTTTACTGATAGTGTGTGCCACCATCAGTTACGCATTCTTTTTCACCATCATCAGCAGCCACCTCACGCCCGTTGTTGCCAAAGTCGATCATTGGTGGGTATTGCTCATCATGACAGGTGTGGTGGTCGGTTGGTTGTGCTACCAATGGCTGCTGCTGAAAGCGACCGGCTATTGCGCCAACGTCGGCATGACGATGCGTGTGCTGCTGCGGTCGTTTTTTGTTACATTTGTCATCAGCGGATTGGTCTTGTATCCGATTGTTGTCGGGTTGGTTTTCGCCTCGCAAGCCCTATTTGCCACACTGACGTATGTTGGCTTATTTGTGGTGATTATCAGCGTATTGCTCCTTGCCATCAGGGCAATTCAACTTTTTTTATCGGGAATTGATACAGCGTGTTATTTATTTTTGTACCTTTGCACCCTTGAAATTCTGCCCATTTTGCTCTTGCAAAAAGCGACAGAATTGGTGGTTGAAAATGTATTAAACTAAAACTTAACGCCTTGAAAATCAAAAAAATCCTGGTTTCGCAGCCAAAGCCCGAGAGTGAGAAATCGCCCTATTTTGACATCGCAGGAAAATACAATGTAAAGATTGATTTTCGACCGTTTATTAAGGTCGAGCCTATTCTTGCCAAAGAATTTCGCCAACAGCATGTCAACATTGCCGACTACAATGCCATCGTGTTCACTTCGCGGCACGGCATCGACCATTTTTTCCGTTTAGCCGAAGAGATGCGCATAAAAATTGCTCCCGAGTTGCAATATTTCTGCGTATCCGAAAAAATTGCCCACTATCTGCAAAAATACATCGATTACCGCAAACGCAAGGTTCATTACGGCGCCACCAATCGCATTTGCGATTTGGCCTCGGTGATTCAGAAACACAAGGAATTGAACTACTTGGCGGTGCTATCGGCCGACTACAACGACGAAGTCCCCAATTTGATGAACAAAGTGGGCGTGAAGTACAACATCGGTATGATGTATCGCACGGTGAGCAACGATTTCGGTCCCGACGAGCAATTGGACTACGACATGATGCTGTTTTTCAGTCCGCAAGGCATCAATGCGCTGCTCAAAAATTTTCCGAATTACGAACAAGGCGAAGTGATGATTGGCTGTTTGGGCAGCAACACCGCCGCCGCCGTGCGCAACGCCGGCTTACGGCTCGATTTGGAAGTGCCGTCGCCACAATTCACGTCGATGACGATGGCGCTCGATGCACTGTTGAAAGAAAATCACAAGCGCAAATAAGCCTGCCGCGCGTGCCATCGAACGACCGGCATGGTTGTTGGTTGGAGCCAATCGGCAAGAGTCGCCCTTGTAAAACCCTAATTTTGTATGCACACGATGGATTACACATTCACGCCGGCCGAACATCTGAAGAGCCAAAAAGCCATCGACGCATTGCTGAACACCAAGAGCGGTTTTATGGCTTACCCGTTTCGCGTGGCCTACCAAGTGGTTGATGCCGAGTCGGCTGCATCGGCCGTACAAGTGATGTTCGTCGTCCGCAAAAAGCGTTTTCGGCACGCTACCGACCGCAATCGATTCAAACGCCTATTGCGCGAAGCCTATCGGTTGCAAAAGCAGCCGCTGTTGGACTACGCCACCGCTCACGGCATCGGGATGCGCATTGCATTTGTCGGCATCAGTAGTACGCTGCCCGCCTTTGCCGACGTTCAGGATAAGATGCGCGAGGCTATCAACAATTTGTGTACGACCGGCGTATGAAGCGTTTTCTGACAAAATTATTGGTGTGGCCCATCCGTTTCTATCAGGTTGCCATTTCGCCACATTTTCCGGCCGCGTGTCGTTACACGCCCACCTGTTCGCAGTATGCCATCGAGGCGTTGCGCAAATATGGTCCGCTGAAAGGGCTTTGGCTTGCCACCCGACGCATTTTGCGTTGTCATCCGTGGGGCGGCAGTGGCTACGATCCGGTGCCGTAACCGATTATTGCGCTTTGAGTTGTTCCAACGTTTCGGTGAGCAATTCCCACTCATACATTTTTTGTTCGAGCGCATGTTTCGTGCGTTGGTAGTTCTCAACGCTCTGCGCATCCGATTGTCCGGCCGCAAACTGCGCTTCCATCTCTGCGATCTTCTGTTCGAGCATCGTAACTTCGTTTTCGGCTTCGGCCACCAATTTTTCCTGTTTGCGAATTTGTCGTGCTTGCTCCTTTTGTAATTCGTAATTCAGTTTGCTATCCGACGCCGCCGTGTCGGTTGCAGTCGTTTTGTCGGTTTTCTTGCTATTTTCCAACTCTTGCAGATTTTGCATTTTTTTGTATTGCAAAAAGTCGCGAATGCCACCCAAATGTTCGCGCACGCGTTGATGCCCGAACTCATAGACTTTTTCCACCAATCCGTCGAGAAAATCGCGGTCGTGGCTCACCACGATAACGGTGCCGTCGAAAGCGCGGATAGCCTCTTTCAGCACATCTTTCGAAGCCATGTCGAGGTGGTTTGTCGGTTCGTCGAGAATGAGCAGATTGACCGGTTCGAGCAGCAGCCGAATCATGGCCAATCGGCTCCGTTCGCCGCCCGAAAGCACTTTCACTTTTTTGTCGCTTGCCTCGCCGCCGAACATGAATGCGCCTAAAATATCGCGTATTTTGGTGCGAATATCGCCCACCGCCACATCGTCGATGGTTTGAAAAACGGTTTTATTCTCGTCAAGCAAACTTGCCTGATTTTGAGCGAAATAGCCTATTTTCACCTGATGTCCGAGTTTGAGTGTGCCGCTAAACGGAATTTCGCCCATGATGCATTTGACCAACGTCGATTTGCCCTCGCCATTTTTGCCGACAAAGGCCACTTTTTCGCCGCGTTTTATCTCCATCGCTATGTCATTCAGCACGATATGGTCGCCGTAGGCTTTGGTCAGATGTTCGACAAAAAGCGGCAAGACGCCCGAATGTGGCGCCGGCGGAAATTTCAGATGCAGGCGTGCAGTGTCCTCCTCATCGACTTCGAGCCGTTCCAATTTTTCGAGTTGTTTGATGCGACTCTGCACCTGCACGGCTTTCGTGGCTTTGTAGCGAAAACGTTCGATGAAATCTTCGGTTTCGGCAATCATTTTTTGCTGATTTTCGTACGCGCGCATCTGTTGTTCGCGGCGTTCGGCGCGGAGTTCTTTGTATTTGGTGTACGACACTTTGTAGTCGTAGATTTTGCCGAGCGACAGTTCGATGGTGCGCGATGTTACGGCATCGAGGAAAGCGCGGTCGTGGCTCACGAGCAGTACTGCAGCGCCGCAGGTTGCCAAAAATGTTTCGAGCCACTGAATCGACTCAATGTCGAGATGGTTGGTCGGTTCGTCGAGCAGAAGCAAATCGGGACGTTTCAACAGAATTTTTGCCAACTCGATGCGCATGCGCCAACCGCCGCTAAATTCGGAAGTTGGACGTTCCAAATCGGATCGTTCAAAGCCAAGTCCGAGCAATGTTTTTTCGATTTCGGCCTGCATATTGGCTGCGCCGAACATCTGCAAGCGTTCGTTTTCGTGTGCTAACTTTTCGATAATGTGCTGATACTCTTCACTTTCGTAATCGGTGCGTTCGGCGAGTTCGCTGCTCAGGCGTTCGATAGCGGCTTCGGTCTGCCGAATGTCGTCGAAGGCCAACTCCACCTCCTGTTGCACGGTACGCTGGTCGGTCAGTAACAAATGTTGCGGCAAATACCCGATAGTCAAGTCTTTAGGTTTAACGATTTGTCCGCTCGTGGGTTGTTGCAAACCGGCAAACAGCCGCAGCAACGTGGTTTTGCCTGCGCCATTTTTGCCGACTAACGCAATACGATCTTTGGCATTGACCAAAAACGAAATGCCATCGAAAAGCGGACGACCGCCAAATTCCATTGTGAGTTGTTCAACTGCAATCATACATCTACAAAATTGTTTGCAAAATTAGTAAAATTTTGCCGTGCCAAAAAATTTAACACTAAAAACACAAAAATACCCTATTCAAGGTATTGATAGATAGAACAAATAATTGTATTTTTGCACTATCAAAAGTGTGAAAACATGGAAACACCATCAATAACCACGTTGGCCGACATGCCGACCAAGAGTCGTTGCATCATCGTCAAAGTACATGGGCACGGCGGTTGCAGGCACCGCATACTCGAGATGGGATTTGTGCGCGGCGAAACCGTCAGCATTCTGAAAAACGCGCCTCTGCAAGACCCTATCGAATACCAAATTATGGGGAGTCATGTGTCGTTGCGCCGCAGCGAAGCCGAGAACATCGAAGTGGTGTCGCTCGACGAAGGTGCGCATCCCGACAACATTTACCACGGCACCATAGAAGAGCATGTGGCTGCCGAAGCCGAAGAGTTGGCACACGAAATCACCGTAGCGTTGGTGGGCAATCCCAACTGCGGCAAGACTTCGTTTTTCAACTACGCCACCGGTCTGCGCGAAAAAGTGGGCAACTACAGCGGCGTAACCGTTGATGCCAAAGTGGGTGTATTCCACCATCGCGGCTACACCATCAACCTTGTCGATTTGCCGGGCACCTATTCGCTGACAGAATATTCGCCCGAAGAGTTGTACGTTCGTTCGTTTCTGACACAGCAAAAGCCCGATGTGGTGCTCAACATTGTCGATGCCGGCAATTTGGAGCGCAATCTATTCCTGACAACCCAACTCATCGACCAAAACCCGAGCATGGTGATGGCGCTGAACATGTTCGACGAGCTCGAAAAATCGGGCGACACACTCGACATTGACAGCCTGCAGCGCATGTTGGGTTTCCCGATTGTGCCAACAACGGCCAAAAACGGACAAGGCATCAACGACGTACTCGAAGCCATTGTCAATGTGTACGAAGGCAAACATGGCACCACCAAACATATCCACATCAACTACGGCGACAACGTCGAAACGGCCATCAAAGCCATCAAAACACTACTCTACGCCAATCCGGAAATCAAAGGACGGTATCACGGACGCTACATCGCGCTCAAACTGCTCGAAAACGACAGCGTTACACACAACGAGATGGCGCATCTGCCAAATTATGATGCCATAAAAGATGCGGCAACGCACTATCGCAACGCGCTTGAACACGAATATCACGACGACATTGCAAGCATTATTTCCGATTTGAAATATGGTTTCATACGCGGCGCGCTGAACGAAACCCTGCAACACAACACCACCGATAAGCGCAATTTGGGTTACGCTCTCGACACAGTACTGACAAACCGCTGGTTGGGATTTCCCGTGCTACTGTTTTTTATGTGGATTATGTTCCAAACGACATTTACGCTTGGCGCCTATCCGCAAGCATGGTTAGAAACCGGCGTAACAGCCATCGGCCGATGGATTTCGGAGATACTGCCATCCGGAATGCTCACCGATTTATTGGTGGACGGCATCATCGCCGGCGTCGGCGGCGTATTGGTCTTTTTGCCCAACATTCTGATTTTGTTTCTCTTCATTTCGCTGCTCGAAGACACCGGCTACATGGCGCGCGCCGCCTTCATCATGGACAAACTGATGCACCGCATCGGACTGCACGGCAAATCGTTCATCCCCTATCTGATAGGATTCGGCTGCGGCGTGCCGGCCATTATGGCCACCCGCACACTCGAGAACCGCAAAGACCGCATTCTGACCATTCTGACCATCCCGTTCATGAGTTGTTCGGCGCGGTTGCCGGTGTATCTGCTGTTCGTATCGGCATTTTTCACCAAAAATCAAGGTTTGGTGCTGATGAGCATTTACTTGATAGGTGTCGTCGTGGCCATCATCACGGCCTTGGTGGTCAATAAAATCGCTTTCAAAAACGAAAACGACCAATTTGTGATGGAACTGCCGCCCTACCGTTTTCCGACATGGCGCAACACGCTGATACACATGTGGGACAAAAGTGCGCAATATCTCAAAAAAATGGGATCCATCATTCTCGTTGCGTCCGTCATCATTTGGGCATTGGGCTATTTTCCACGCACCACCGAAGAGGTAACGCCACAAGAACAAATGAGTCAATCGTTCATCGGCAAAATCGGGCACGCCATCGAACCGATAGTGCGCCCGTTGGGCTTCGATTGGAAAATGGGCGTCAGCCTTGTAACCGGTTTGGCGGCCAAGGAAGTAGTCGTGTCGTCGTTGGGCGTGCTCTACGACGATGCCGGCGACGCTACGCTGGTCGAACGGCTGCAACATCAAACCAACGAATTGGGCGAACCGCTGTTCACGCCTCTGAAAGCATTTTCGTTCATGTTGTTTATCCTGCTCTACATGCCGTGCATCGCCGCCATGACAGCCATTCGGCGCGAAGCCGGACGCAGTTGGATGTGGTTCACGCTGTTCTACTCCACCGGCATCGCATGGATTGTGTCGTTTGCCGTATATCAAATCGGCAGTTTGTTCTAAAAAAGTGCGGCCACATGGACATCATCGCCTATCTGATTATCGTAGCGGCCGTGAGTACCGCTTTGTGGCAAACGTTTCGCAAATACAAAAACAAAAACGACTGCGACCACGCCTGCGACGGCTGCTCCCTACGCGATGTGTGCGGTCAAAAGCCATCGGAAAAACCGTAAGAAAAGGCGCTTTTTTGCAAAAACGCCTTCTGCTATAAAATGCTTTTTATCAGTACTTTATGATAATTCAGCCAATGCTTTTTTGATGCGCGACATCGCTTCGATAAGTTTATCGTCGCTTGTGGCATACGATAGGCGAATGCACTCCGGCGCGCCAAAGGCAGCACCGCCAACACACGCCACATGCGCCGTTTCGAGCAGATACATCGCCAAGTCGGAAGCCGTTTCGATGACACGTCCATCGGCAGCATGTTTTCCAAAAAACGCTTTACATTCAGGGAACAGATAAAACGCGCCCATCGGTCGATTGACCCGCAAGCCCGGTATATCGGAGGCTAAACGATAGACCAAATCGCGACGGCGACGAAAAGCCTCACGCATCTCGGCCACACACGTTTGGTCGCCGCGATAGGCCGCCTCGGCGGCTTTTTGGGCAATGCTGCTTGCGCCCGACGTGTATTGTCCCTGCAGTTTGATGCACGCTTTGGCCAGCCACAACGGTGCAGCCACCCAACCGAGCCGCCAACCGGTCATGGCATACGCTTTCGACACGCCATTGACGATGGCCACTCTGCCCTCCAATTCGGGGAACTGCGCTATCGACTCGTGCCGCCCCACATAGTTGATGTGTTCGTAAATTTCGTCGGCTATCACCAAAATATTCGGACAATTAGCCAACACGGCGGCCAAGGCTGCCAACTCATCGTGTGTATAAACGCTGCCCGTCGGGTTCGATGGCGAACAGAGTATCAAGGCTTTGGTGCGCGGTGTGATGGCCGCTTCCAACTGTTCGGGCGTGATTTTGAAATCCGTATCCAACGTTGTGGGGATAATGACGCTTTCGCCATCGGCCAACTTGACCATCTCCACATAACTGACCCAATACGGCGCCGGCACAATCACCTCGTCGCCCGCCCCGACAACCGACATCAGCACATTGCAAACGGCCTGTTTGGCGCCATTGGAACAGACGATTTGAGTCGGAGCGAAATCGAGATTGTTTTCGCGTTTCAGTTTGTCGCTGATGGCCTGCCGCAACGATAAATAGCCCGGCACAGGCGAATAGAACGAGAAATTGTCGTCAATGGCCTGCTTGGCGGCATCCTTGATGTGTTGTGGGGTGAAAAAATCGGGTTCGCCGACGCTCAAATTGATAACATCGACGCCTTGCGCGCGCAATTCGCTACTTTTCTGCGACATAGCCAACGTTTCCGATTCGGCCATGGCTTTCAAACGATATGATAATTCCATAATTTAATAATATTTAGTTATTTTACACTAAAAAAAACACAATTATTGCCTTTTTATAATTTGAAATTATAATCAAAAGCCTTAATCACTTCTCGCTGCTTATTCTTGATTTGATAAATTAATTTTAATCGACCAAAATCATCATATTCATAGTAGGTTGTCAGCCCGGCATCAGTTGTCATAGTACTAATACCAATTAAAGGCTTATAAGTATAAACAGAAATATGAGCATACGATAAATTATTGCTAATTTGGCTTTTCAAACTAAGCAAATCATTTAATGTTGGCATTTCATTGATTGCCAAAGACGTTATGGTATTATTACCAATTGCATTCAACAATTGGTCTGCATAAATTCCTTCTATTTTCATAATTGGATATTGGTGTTTGTAACTCCATAAATAGCAAGTGCGTAGTCCCGATGTTTTGTCAAAGACTTCAAATAGATTGCCATCCTCGTGGTATTGATATACGCAATTATTACGCATGAGAGAATCCAACGTGTATGAATTATTATTCAACGTAACCATATTCCCGAGAGAAGATAGTGGTTCTGTCAAAGTCAATTGATATTGGGCAGATGGACGTATGGCTCCATTATAATAATCATAAGTTAGTACTTGTGATTCTATAATATTGCCATGGTCACTTTTATCATACATAAGTGGATGGACAATATGTTTATTTTGCATACCTGCAATGGGATGTGTATCGGATGGTGGAATATAATCTGTCGAATATTTATAGTTAGTACAAATAATTTTAGTAGCATTTATACTATCCAATAACGATTTCAATAGTTCTGTATCATAATTATAAGTGTAGTATGTATTTTGTTCAACAGGATGTAATCCATCGTTATTGAAAGTAATTTCTTGCTTATGCTTTAAAAATTTTTTTCCAGTTTGTAAATAATAAATATCGACAAAATAGTATGATGGTCCTGACGTATAACTAAAACATTGATATTGTGCTAATTCGTATTGTCTAACGACATTTGAGAAAATTTTGCGTGAATCATGTAATGTGTAGTCGTAGGAAATTTGTTTTATCAATGTATCGTTATTAAAATATTTTGTACTTTGCAACGATGCATTTTGATAGAAACGTCCTAAGATTTTTTCATTAAATGGCTGTGTTGTAAAGCCATAGTTAGTACGATTCAATAAAAGTGCTGAACAAGCAAACACATTGTTTCTTACCACGCCGACACCTTCAACAGAAGTTTGATCTGACAGATAGTTAGAAATAGAATAATTATATTCGATCTTTGATGTGTTATTAGTATTAGATGTTATTTCCTCTATAGTGCCATAGGTTACTAATTCTCCGTATGAAATATTAGAAAAATCAGGGAAGTTACTAAAATTCATACAACCATCTACAGAAGAAGTTGCTGTTGAAACATATGGATCACGTATATGATAAAAATAATTCGGTCGTGCAAAGTATAGCGAGTTCCCTTGGGTGTAGTTATAGGCTTTAACAACTGAATCGTTGTTAGTTTTGGAAACAATTTTGTGAATACGCAAACCAGATACAAATAAAGTTTGATAACCAACACCACCAGCCATAGTACAACTATGTGGTTCATACTGAAATTCCGTTATCCCACCAGTCGGATAAGTGATGCTTTTCAGGGACAAAGCCCGCAAACAAGAAGCATTTAATTGTCGATTACCACATTTTGCTATAAAATTATTTAATGATTGCATATCAGCCGGTATAGTTATTCCGAGAGAAGAATAATATGTACGCAAATACTGATCAAAAAATAAAATCTGATGGTTGGTGTACTCTACCACCTCGTTCATTTTTGGAAAAGACCGTAAAGCGCTATATGCATTTTCAGCATTAGTTATTTCTTCATTAAAATACCCCCAATGATCAAAACCATTAGGACAATTTCTATAAGGTAAGTTATGATTATTTTCACTATAATAGTTGAATGAATATAGTGGCATCCGCTGACCATTTGATGCGATTTCTTGTACACTCGCTAGTTTGAGTCGTTTGTGCAATGTAGTGTCAGTTTGATCATGCCAATCGGTTGTAAAATAACCATGTTGCAAAGATAGTTTTTTGACTCTTGTTGTGCCATAAGCATATACCGCTATTTCATCTAATTGTTTGCCACCGTCTAAATCTTGCCTGCCAGAGTAAGAAAAAATAATCCGATTTTGAGTTCTGTTATGGACAATTGCACTAATCAACAGTGCATTGTGTTGAATTTGTTGATTGCTGAAAGTCTGCTTATTGCAATAAAAATTATCCCAAGACTGATTATTAAAACGAGTATTAAAAGAGCGAATGCCATAATCACCATAAGCACCAGAATTAGCATCTGTGCAACTTTCGGTATATGTTTTGATATACCCCAATGGACGTGTTGAATATACTTCATTAGTGCTAAGGTAAGAAAATGTCAGTGTATCCAGTACATCAGCACTTATCATATAGTGCAAATACCATGCTGTATAATTTTTATTTATTCTGCTACTAGGGGTAGGATCTCGAAATACAGGATACGTACTCCCATTAAGGTAATTCATATCTATGGTTCCTATTTCCGATTCTGTCAACTCTCTACAATCAAATACATACCGAATACCATCATTGTCAACCATAGTAAACGAGTTGGTTGCAAAATTAAAAAGTATTTCAATACCATCGCAATTGTTTAGAAAAAAAACGGAATCATTTTGCAAAACAAATTGACCAACATGCCCATTGACATTATAAGTATAAATGTCGTGTTCGGCATCCTTCGGATCTATTTGGGTGTTATAAGGGTCTAAAAGTTCCAAGTTGTTCCATGA
This sequence comes from Paludibacteraceae bacterium, assembly GCA_051870755.1. Taxonomy (GTDB): domain Bacteria; phylum Bacteroidota; class Bacteroidia; order Bacteroidales; family Paludibacteraceae; genus W0P28-013. Next base: position 111,620 of record JBJECE010000031.1, read on the forward strand.
GATATTATCTTTCGAAAATTGATCAAAGGTAAGCGCAGGCATAGTATTCCGGATTAATTGTTCGTTCTCATCTAACCTAAAATCAGGTTCTCCTACGCACTGTACTGCAATGCACCCTCCGGCATTCAAACTCCAACCTAAACCAACCGATGAGGCAATGTCATCAACTTTTATACCTGACGCATGATAACTCAAACTAATAGGCAATGATAATTGTCCCGCTTTTAACTCGTAAAGTGGTAGATTAATTTGTGGTATTCCCGTGTAATAATCGACCGGATACTCGCCATATTTTCCGAGCGAGGCTGCATCCGGCGAAGCATGATGCACTTTGGGTGTGTATGGAGAAAAATATTCATCTTGAGCGTATGCTGAAGACATAAATAACACACATACTACAATAAAAATTACTAATCGAACGTTTATTTTCATAATTACACTCCTGTCCCGTAAAAGTGGATAAGTTGGTCTTTGAAATAATTGAAATACAGTCTATTAGAAGTAATCTTTCATGTGCGACGATTTGAATTTGTAATTTTGCAGCCCATAAAAGGACTGCTCTATGAACAAAGACAAATATGTATTCGCTCAATGGTTGAATTTCTCGACAACAACAAGTTCCGTCACTTGGTTGACAAGTACGATGGGAACAGGTATGTCAAGTCATTCACTTGCTGGAATCAGCTCATGGCACTCATGTTCGGACAACTCTGTAATCGTGAGAGTCTGCGTGATGTTGTCGTTGCATTGGAGGCTCACCAATCCAAGTGCTACCATCTTGGCATGGGGCGTAATCCAATAGCGAAAACGACATTTGCCACAGCGAATCAGA
>JBJECE010000032.1:0-1522 GCA_051870755.1 Paludibacteraceae bacterium
AGGCTTCGCACCATATCCATTGGGGCATAGCGGTTGCTGAGCTCTGCTTTTTTCAGACGTTCGCTCAGATCATAATACCATTGCAGTGCAAGCATGCAGATGAAGGTCCACGCCTCAAGTGATTTTTCATCTTGCATATATGAATGGTCGGCCTCGATAACGTTTTTGAATGCGTCGATTGCCTGTTCCACATCGCCTCGAGTTTTATAGTCGAGGTAAACATGCTCGGCGTCTTTTCCCGACGTTGTCATTAGGGCTAATGTGCCAAACTGTAGTGATTTAGCTTTGTAGCCGTCCATCGTGTATTCATCCATATCCGGGTCGAAAACTCGGCGCATATAGTCTTCCGACTCATCGCTTCGGTGCGCTTCGTCGAGATATAGATACACCTCGTGGCCGTTTATCTCAAAGCGTTTCCACCATATCGGTCTTTTGTGATAAAGGAATGCGCCATCTGCTCCGTCATTCGTTCGAGAGGCAAAAATGGTGTAGTCTAAACCTTTGGTGGAGCGCTTTAGCGCCATGGTGAACTTTACTCCCAATTCATCAAGTTGCGCTATATTGGCAGCCGACTGAAAACCTTTATCGATAATGGCAATGCCATCGCGTATGCCCGAATCGGCAAGGCACACTTTAAATGCGCTGACATCCTTTATGCTGCCCGGCATCAGGCGATAATATACGGGCAGGCGCTTGGCGCAATTAAAAATCCACATAATGTTTACCGCCGTGTCAAAAGTACCACGCTTTGTTTTGGTCAGCTGCGGATAATCCATGCAGCGCGAGGCCGACAGCTGGTCGGTGCCGTCAAAGATGATATTATCTTCCGGACCGATATAACTGCGCATAAATGCTGTGATTTTGTCGCGCTTTGTGCCCAATTCATGAAGAAATCCGGACAGCGCATTGGCCGACAAGCCCCTATCGCCAATCTTGTGCGACAAATAGCTGTCGGCAAAATCGCCGGCAACGCGACGCATCGGCGATTGAAAACGCAACCTACAGTACACCAGTGCCATAATCCGCGACCAATCTTCGGGAAAATACTGCTTAAGCCGCTCCATGCAGTCGCTCTGCTCCGTCAGAATGTAGTCGGAAAGTCCAAACTCCTTCACCTCACCGATTTTCGGCTCGGCAATCACGGCCGGCTTACCCGCTTTAAGCTCCGCAATCTCACGCTCCATTATCCGCTTGCGCGACTCCTTAAAGCCACCCTCCTCGGTAATAGAGCCAAGATACTTGCCCGTAATCTTACGAGCACGCTTTTTCTGCTTATCATACACACTCGAACACTCATACAACTTGTAGAGCGCATCATTCACACGACGAAGTTCGGTTCCGGGGCGACGGAATTTTACTGCCCAATCAGGATGTGTCATATTCTTTACATATTACGCTAAGACGTAATACAAAATTACAACAAATTTTTGAATCCACAAAATTATTTACCTAAAAATCAAGCGCCGGGACGATTTTTTCGCCCCGACGCCCAAATATTACGCCGTTTTAAGGGATTTTATAG
>JBJECE010000033.1:0-29467 GCA_051870755.1 Paludibacteraceae bacterium
AATGAACTCGCATCTTTTACAAAAGTTTTTTGTCTAACTTTTGGGGTGCACTTCATATTTTGTTTGCCACTTCGCGCCGCTTGTTCTATTTGGTCACGAGTACGGCTGCCTTGTCTTATGTATTGCTTGGCAAATATCATGGAGAGGTCGTAGATTATTTCGCTCAGTCGATAAACTCTTAGTTTGCGGTATCCACCTTTATTTTTTAGGAATGTAATCATGCCGGAATTTCCTTAAATGTCAGCAATTTGTTTCTGAAATATTCGTATCGTGCTTTCTCTGCTTCTATTTCTGCCGGGAGACCTTTGCTAAGGTCATTCACCAATGTCTCGAAGCGGTCGAGAATAGCAACAATTTTCTCTTGCAATTCAAGTGGCGGAACGGGGATGGAAAATAATTTAAGGCGTGAAGTTGATATTGCTGGATAGCCAGCTCCTTCTTGATTATTTTCCACAAATTGATAAAATCGATTTGTATTCAGTATATAATACAAAAAACGAGGTGAAACAATCTGAGTATTTGCTCTCAATATAGCATATCCAGTTGAACAAATGTTACCATTAAGATTCTCTGGAACAAATGCAAATCTCATTAGAGTTGGTCTTGTTGTTCCAAATAAGACATCGTTTGTATTGATGATTTGTTGTGCTCTACTTGGTGCATTATCTTTGTTGATTAAAGTCAAATCATTAGATATAGAATGTGAGTCGCAATCAACAGAAGCCAAATCAATATATAGGAAAGATTTAGAAGGAAAATCTTTCCATTTTATATTCGAACTGTCTTTACAAATCTCACCCATAGTTTTCCATTGAATTGTGTAACTATGCCCCCCCCAATTAGTTATGCTATCCTTTAGTTCATCATTGGTGCCACTGGCGGTGGTATCGAAAGTGAGCAAAAGATTACGATAATATTCATATTGTGCTTTTCTCGCTTGCAGCTCCGCTTGCAGCTCCGCTGCATAATCCGCAAAGCGGTCGAGTATTCGCACTATTTCTTCCTGTACAGCCAATGGCGGAATGGGGATAAGAAATTTAGCAATGTCTTTGCCATGAACGTGTGGAACTCCTGCCCCTTTCTTAGTCGCATGAATCTTTTCTTGATTATTTTTCAAGAAATAGAAAACATATTTTGGCAACAAGCAATTTGAAGGATTTACAGAAAATGCATCAGATACAAATACTGGAATATTCCAATAAGTAACAAAACCAGCATACGCACCAGAGCCTGCCACGACTATTGTTTCCCCTTTTCTATTTGCTACATTGTGATAACATGATGGTTTTTGGCCACCAGCCATAACTGGCACGTCTCCATCAATTGCATCTTTTGATGATAGAGTATCGCCACGTTTAAAGTCGCACACTTCCCCCAAGGGCTTGAATTCCACACCATTGGGGCATAGGCTATTGATTAAGTCTTGCAATTTGCTCATAGTGAGCCTCCTTTCTCGTTAGTTGGGTTGTCCGACAGGTCCGACTGGTCTGACTGGTCTGACAAGTCCGACAAGTCCGACGAAATAGCCTGATGTGGCATTGCGGTGTCGCTTTCGAGCTCGGCAATGATGGCGTCAATCTCGGCACGAAGTTCGTTTTCGTGAGCCACAATGCGACGAATGCGTTCATTTAGCTCGCGTATGTCGATTTCGGGGCGGGTGTCCTCGGCTTCTACATAACTGCTCACCGATAGGTTATAGCCGTTCTCGGCAATTTGTGAGTTGTGAATAAGTGCTGAGAAGTGTTTCACTTCCTTGCGGTCGGCATATTCGGCTACAATAGCCTCAATGTTCTCGGGCGACAGTTTGTTCTTGTTACCCTCGTGAACAAAGAGATTCGAAGCGTCGATAAACAGCGTTTTGTTCTCTTTTTTCGACTTTTTCAGCACGATGATGCAAGTGGCAATCGTCACGCCGAAGAACAAGTTTGCCGGCAGTTGTATCACCGTATCCACATAGTTGTTGTCGATAAGGTATTTGCGTATCTTCTGCTCAGCGCCGCCGCGATAAAGCACGCCGGGGAACTCAACAATAGCTGCAGTGCCCTCGGTGGAAAGCCACGACAGCATGTGCATGGTGAAAGCCAAGTCGCTTTTGCTCTTGGGAGCAAGCACTCCGGCCGGAGCAAAACGGGCATCGTTGATGAGCGTGGCATCGTCAGAGCCTACCCATTTGGTGGAATATGGCGGGTTCGACACTATGGCATCGAATGGCTCTTCATTCCAGTGATACGGCTCGAGCAACGTATCGCCGTTGCGTATGTCGAAGTCGGCATAATTAATGTCGTGCAAGAACATATTGATGCGACAAAGGTTGTAGGTGGTGATATTCAACTCCTGACCGAAAAAACCTTTCTTTACATTATTCTTGCCGAGAATTTTTGCAAACTTCAGCAACAGCGAACCCGAACCGCAAGCAGGGTCATACACCTTGTTGACATACTCACGTCCGTGGCTCACTATGCGAGCAAGCAGTTCGCTCACCTCCTGCGGCGTGTAATATTCGCCGCCCGATTTGCCGGCATTTGAGGCATACATCGCCATAAGGTACTCGTAAGCATCGCCGAAAATGTCGATTTGATTGTCTTGATAGTCGCCTTTGAGGTCGATATTTCCTATATTGTTGAGAATTTTGGTGAGTTGCTCGTTGCGCTTATCCACCGTGCCTCCAAGTTTGTTGGAGTTCACATCGATGTCGGCAAAGAGGCCTTTGAGGTCGCTTTCGCTCTCGGTGCCGATAGCCGAAGCCTCGATGCTCTTAAACACGTTGTCGAGCGTTACATTCAGGTTGGCATCGGTTTTTGCCCGTTTGCGAACATTGCAGAACAGTTGCGACGGAAGAATGAAAAATCCTTTCTCGTGCACGAGCTGACTGCGGGCTGCCTCAGCCTCATCATCGGAGAAATCGGCATAATCGAAGCCTTCCACTCCGGCTTCAGCCTGGAGGCGGTTTATGTAATTGGTGATGTTTTCAGAGATAAAGCGGTAGAAAAGTATGCCGAGTACATAACTCTTGAAATCCCAGCCATCAACCGAGTTACGTAGGTCTTCAGCCGTAGCCCAAATGGCTTTGAAAAGTTCCTGCTTTTGTTGTGCGCTTGTTGCCATATTATTACTATTATTTATTACTAAAAAAAATCTTTTGCCCGCAAAGTTACAAAAAATTTTTTAAATCGGTGAATCCGTTGTTAATGAAAATTGCACCCTGCACATCACACGCGTCTATGCCGTGCAAGGCCGCCTTTGTTTACATAGTTGCAATATGGTGGCGGCGGCTTGTATGGTGTCATTCTTCATCTGTCAAATCCATGCTTTTACGGATTTGCTCTGCGTCTTCCAATACTTCGTTCATCAGAATCAGATAGGGACTATGCGTTATCCCTATCCCCAGTTCCTGACCGGGGTCGGTTGCATCACAAATCTTTTGTGCCAAAGAGGGATTGTAGAGAATTAGGCGGTTGAAAGAGAAGTCTTTGTTGAATAACTGCTCCGTCAACAGATATAGGTACTCCTCTTCGGTCAATTCTACCAGACGATAGTCACCATAGTGCTCCATCTCTTTCGTTTCAGGGTGATATGCCAGTGTTCTAAAGTAGTACGCATGTGTACCGGAGCGTAAATCCAATCTGGTGGCATCGAACCATGCAGTACTACTTCGCCCCCATACCAGCCGGTCCAATTCGTCATTTTTCCCTCCAAAGTTGTCACAGGTTAGTTCGTCTTGCGGAATGTCGTCGTAGGTATTAACGTAGACGTCTTCTTCAAGCGGATCTTGGTTCCATAGTTCTACGAATAGTTCCTTTATGCGCTGTATCTCTTCATCGGTGTATGGTACAAGTCTGTAAAAATCGTCGTCGTTTCCGTCCATGTCGGTAGGATAACCCCACGCAGTGTAAAACAGTTTCTTAGGACGCTCCGCAAGATAGGTGCGCGCCAGTTGCGCATATTCTTCTTTCTTTTCGCGCATCCATTGGGCGGTTTCATGCCTGCCTTGGGCTTCTAATTTAGTTATTACATCATAATTGGTATCTGTAGTAATAGAACTATTTGAAGTTGTTTTCATAGTAGTATTTGTTTAGGATTAGTGATTTGTTTACATTTATGCCTTAACGTCGGGATTATCGAAATCGCTCTCTGCACAAAAAAGCCATTTGCGTGGCATTCCGGCCGTTCGTTCGCACCGATATGGTGCTTATCAGACCGCAAAGTTACAAAAAATTTTTTAAATCGGGAAATCCGTTGTTAATGAAAATTGCATCCTGCACATCGCACGCATCTATGCCGTCCCAGGCAGTTGCTTGTTATATGGTTGCGCCGCATCGCTTTGCAGCCGACCGGCCGTCGGCATCGTGAATCAGTGTGCGCAGGTAGTTGCGGCATGCGTCATGGTATAGCGGATGGGTGGCTTTGTCTCTCAACCAACGACATGTGAAAACGAATGGCGAGGAACTCTTGTGCCGTCAGGTGTACACCCAAAGCCTTGATAACGGCAGCTGATTTGCGTCCGTGGCCGTGCATCCGGTATGGGCCGTGTACATCGCACAGGTCGTGCAACAATGCGGCAAACACAATGCTTTCGCGCGTTGTGTCCAAAGCATCTGCTTGGCCTGCTTTTTTGTCTGTTTCCCACCGGCAGAGTGCAAACTGTAGCGTTTGCACGGCATGGTCGGCCAGCCCGCCGTGATAGTGATGATGGCGATGGCAGGCTTGGGTGTAAAAACCGTTGTTGCGCATATAGTGCAACAGTTGCTCGATGTTGTCCTTGCTCGTGGCATGCAATTCGCGCTCTATCAACTCGACTATAGATCCGTCGTGTGGCGTGGTAATGTGTTGTTGTTGGTGTGTGTTGTTCATAGTGCAAAGTTATAAAAAAATCGGGATAGGTGATCGCCTGCACCAAAAAAATATGGTTTTCTGCTCACACACTCTTCCAACTCTTAAACATTTAACCTTTTCAACGCTTAAACTTTTTCACCTTTCCAACTCTTTTTTTCGCTTTTCTGCAAATTTTGCGCGCAACTATTTTGAATGTAACGGAAAATGTGTAACTTTGTAGTTTCGTAACAAAATGTTCCGGATTATGACAAAAAAAGGTTTTCTCGGGTTGATTGTCGGGGTGTTGGGCGGTGCAGGTTGCGCGGCACAAACGGCGGTAGTGCCAGCTGCCGATAATGCTTTTGCCGGCAATGCCGTGTACTATTATCTGCCTCAAACAGAGTTGGTTGTAACTGTCGAAGCGGCGTGTACTGTCCGACAAAACGGACCATTCTACAAATATGCCGAGCGTTATTTGGGCATCACCGATGTGATTACAGCGCCAACCAAAGAGTGGCGGTTGCAGCAAGTGTATGTGCAGGCGCAACCCGTGCGCGACGAGCAGAAATGCTATGCTGTGGCGGTCAATAAGAAAACGACAGCCTATCACCTGCAAACGACCGACGATGGCGTTCTGTTGGCCGTCAATAGGCCTACCGGCGCGCCCGATCGGCCACAACAGCAGCTGGAAATACCTGTGCCGACCGATGCCGATACGCTCATAACGTTCGATATGGCACAGTTGGACGAAGAGGCGCTGGTAGCAAGTTCCATCCCGAAAATGGCCGAGTTGGCGGCTAAACAGATTTATCGGATTCGTGAGAGCCGAGCGGCGTTGCTGGCCGGCGACAACGAAACATTGCCCGATGGCGCCGCTCTCGCAGTGATGCTGAATCGCTTGGACGAGGCCGAGCGCGAACTGTTGGCACTGTTCGTGGGGAAGTCTGTAACGTATTGTCGTAAAGCGAGTTATACGGTAATTCCCGATAAACCCGTGGAGCGTGAGGTGCTTTGTCGCATATCGCGGCACGAAGGGCTTGTCGATGCCGACAATCTGATAGGCGAGCCGGTTTATTGGTCGGTGGCGGTGCCGAAACAACCGCTGCGACCGCTGGCTGCCGATGCGGAACCGTGCGGCATCATTTATAGTGTGCCGGCTACGGCCGTGGTCGAAGTGTCGGACGGCGCTGCTGTGCTGGCGCACGCCGTGGTTACGATGCCGCAGTTTGGCGGCGTGGCGTGTGTGCCGGCTATGCTGTTCGACGGCAAAGCGACTTGCGTGGAATTGACACCGTATGGGGCTTTGAAATCAATCAGTCAGTAAGTTAGAGGACGTGGAAAATTTTATCGAAATACAAAATGCGCGCGTTCACAATCTGAAAGGCGTGAGCGTGCAGATTCCGCGCAATCGGTTGGTGGTCATCACCGGTTTGTCGGGGTCGGGCAAATCGTCGCTGGCGTTCGACACGCTCTATGCCGAAGGCCAACGACGCTATGTGGAGAGTCTGTCGGCCTATGTGCGGCAGTTTTTGGGGCGGATGAACAAGCCGGAAGTCGATTTCATTCGGGGCATTCCGCCGGCCATCGCCATCGAACAAAAGGTCATCAGCAGCAATCCGCGCTCGACGGTGGGCACCACAACCGAAATTTACGAATATCTGAAACTGCTTTTTGCGCGCATCGGGCGTACCTATTCGCCGGTGTCGGGCATCGAGGTGCGGCGCGATACGGTGGCCGATGTGGTCGATTTTATGGTCCATCTGCCCGAAGGAACGCCGGTCTATTTGTTGGCCGAGTGCCGCCCGCAGCCCGATCGTCCGCTGAGCCGACAACTCGAAACACTGATGCAACAAGGCTTTTCGCGGGTGGCGATAAAAAAACAATTTTATCGCATATCGGAGGTGCTGGCCGATGCCGCGCTACTCAAATCCAAAAGTGTCAAATTGCTGATTGACCGCATCACGGCGCGAAACGACAAAGAGACGCAAAACCGCTTGGCCGATTCGGTGCAGACGGCATTCTACGAAGGAAATAACGCTTGCGAAGTGGCTTATGGCGATAGGGAAGATCTGTCCATTCGCAAATTTTCGCAGGCGTTCGAGGCCGACGGCATCGTGTTCGACGAACCGAACGAAAATATGTTCAGTTTCAACAATCCGGTGGGCGCTTGTCCGGTGTGCGAAGGCTTCGGCAAGGTGATGGGCATCGACCCCGATTTGGTGATTCCCGACAAATCGCTGTCGGTGTACGACGATGCCATTGTCTGCTGGCGCGGTTCGGTGATGAGCGAGTGGAAAAAACAGTTGATTGCCAATGCAGCGAAATTCGATTTCCCGATACATCGGCCTTACTGCGATTTGTCGGCAGCACAACAACGCCTGCTGTGGACGGGCAATCAGTATTTTCAGGGACTGAACGCGTTTTTCGATTTTTTGCAAACGCAACAATATAAAATTCAGTATCGTGTGATGTTGGCGCGCTATCGGGGCAAAACCGTCTGTCCCGAGTGTGGCGGCACGCGGTTGCGCAAGGAGGCGCAGTATGTCAAAATAGCCGGCCGCAGCCTGACCGATTTGGTCGATTTGCCTATCGATGAATTAAGCCGTTTTTTCGCCGATTTGCAGTTGAACGAACACGATGCACAAGTGGCTAAACGGTTGTTGGTCGAAATTCGCAGCCGGCTGACCTTTTTGCAGGATGTCGGGCTGGGTTATCTGACACTCAATCGCTTGTCGAACACATTGTCGGGAGGCGAGAGCCAGCGCATCAATCTGGCCACGTCGTTGGGCAGTGCATTGGTCGGGTCGCTCTACATTCTCGACGAACCGAGCATCGGGTTGCACGCACGCGACACCGCACGCCTGATAGCCGTGTTGCGCAAGTTGCAGGCGTTGGGCAATACGGTGGTCGTGGTCGAACACGACAGCGACATCATCCGCGAGGCCGATTATCTGATTGACATGGGGCCGCAAGCCGGTCGGCTGGGTGGCGAAGTGGTGTGGAGTGGTTGTGCTGCCGATGCCACCGATGCCGATTGCGAACGCTCTTACACGCTGAAATATCTGTTGGGCAAAGAGCAAATTCCGGTGCCGACGGCACGTCGCCGCTGGTCGAACTATATCGAAGTGAAGGGCGCCTGCGTGAACAATCTGCAAAATATTGATGTCCGTTTCCCGTTGCAAGTGATGACGGTCGTAACCGGCGTGTCGGGCTCGGGCAAGTCGTCGCTGGTGCGCGATGTGCTTTACAATGCGCTGAAACGCCGCCTGAGCGACGAAGCCTCGCTGCCGGCAGTCGCCTGTTCGGCGGTCGAGGGCAGCCTGCATTTGCTGTCCGATGTGGAGTTTGTCAGCCAAAGCCCTATCGGCAAATCGACGCGCTCCAATCCGGTAACCTACATCAAAGCGTACGACGAGATTCGCAAACTTTTTGCCGAACAACCACTATCCAAACAGATGGGTTTCACGGCGGCCTATTTCTCGTTCAACCAAGAGGGCGGGCGCTGCCCCGAATGTCAGGGCGAAGGCACGGTAACCGTACCGATGCAGTTTATGGCTGATTTGGTGTTGGAGTGCGAAGCCTGCCACGGACATCGTTTCAAATCGGATATTTTGGAAGTACGCTATCGCGGACAAAATATTTTTGATGTGCTCGAAATGACTGTCAATCAGGCCATTGAATTTTTTGCAGCGTCGGACGGCGCCATCGAACGTCGCATCGTCAAACGCTTGCTGCCCTTGCAAGCCGTCGGCATTGGTTACATCAAGCTCGGGCAGTCGTCGAGTACCTTGTCGGGCGGCGAAAACCAGCGTGTCAAATTGGCGGCGTTTTTAGCCAACGAACAACAGACGCCGATGATGTTCATCTTCGACGAACCGACAACCGGTTTGCACACACACGATGTGCGCACATTGCTGAAAGCCTTCGACGCGTTGTTGGCAAACGGCCATTCGGTGGTGGTCATCGAACACAATTTAGATGTTATCAAATCGGCTGATTATGTGATAGATATAGGCCCCGAAGGCGGTAAAAACGGTGGCCGCATTGTGTGCGCCGGTACGCCCGAAGAGGTGGCCGCCTGCGATGCATCGCACACGGGGCACTATCTGCGCACAACGCTTGTTGATGGTGGTGTGAGAAAATAACGTCAATATTTTTTGGAGTATTGTATATTTTTTTGTATTTTTGCAAGTTCAAAAAATACATGTTTGATTTATGTGAGGTTATGAAAAAATCGCAAATCGTAGAAAGTGATATTTTTTCGCATTTTATATCACTTGGTTATCTGCCGCGTTGGATAGTACTGATACTTGATGTTTTGCTGTGTGTGTGCGCGTTGTGGGTGGCATCGGCGCTGGTTATGGGCGTGTATGTTAATCCGCCGCATTTCGAATCGTTGTGGCCGCTGTGGGCGGTCTATCTGTTGGTGGTGTGCGTGTGCGTGGCTACCTTTTGGATGTTTCACACCTATTCGGGCATTTTGCGCTATTCCAATTTTGTGGATATCGTTAAAGTGATGTGCGCTGTGTTGTCGCAGTTTGTGCTACTATTTTGCGTGAACGAGGTGTGTAACGCCGTAAGCGGCAGGCTGCTGTTCATGCGTTGGACGCTGGTCTTTTATGCCATTATCGCATTTTTGCTGTTGCTGCTGTTGCGCATGTCGGTCAAAGTGGTGTTCGACTATTTGGTAACACACAACGGTCAGATGAAACCGGTGGCGGTGTATGGCACCAAGTCGGCCGGCATCGGCATCGCCAAAATGATACGCTCGTCGGATAATCTGAAATTCCGGCTGGCGGCTTTCCTCGATGATGTTTCCGATGTCAATAATAAAAATATTTTCGGCGTGCAAGTGGTATCGACACGCAATGCCGACAAATTGTTGCACTTTTTGGCGAAACGCAAAATACGCACTGTCATCGTATCGCCTATCAAACTGAAAGAAATCGACCCGGAAACCGATCTCGATATTTTCATCGAAAACAATATCGAAGTGCTGACGGTGCCATCGATGAACCAATGGCACGAAAATGCGCCGCTGCCGACATCGCTGCGCCCCGACTTCAAAAATTTGCAGATAGAAGACCTGCTCGAACGACCGACAATCGAGATTGAAAAGTCGCACATCGTGTCGCAACTGCAAGGCAAAGTGGTGATGATAACCGGCGCCGCCGGATCGATCGGCTCCGAAATTGTGCGCCAACTGACCAATTACAAACCGAAACTGCTTGTGCTGTACGACAATGCCGAAACGCCGCTCCATAATCTGCGTTTGGAGTTGGAGGAACGCAAAACGCATTGCCCGTATGTGCTGTGCATCGGCGATATGCGCAATCGGGCGCGCCTCGAAAATGTCATTACAACCTATCGCCCGAACATTATTTACCATGCGGCTGCCTACAAGCACGTGCCGATGATGGAAGATGCTCCGAGCGAATGCGTCATGGCCAATGTGATGGGTACGCGCTATATAGCCGATTTGGCCGTGGCCAACGGTGTCGAAACGTTTGTGATGGTATCGACCGACAAGGCTGTCAATCCCACCAACGTGATGGGCGCCTCGAAACGCATTGCCGAAATCTATGTGCAATCGCTGTTCCGTAAAATGGCGCAGTCCAATGCCTCGACTACCAAATTCATTACCACGCGCTTTGGCAATGTGCTGGGGTCCAATGGGTCGGTCATCCCGCTTTTCCGCCATCAGATAGAAAAGGGTGGCCCTGTAACCGTTACGCACCCCGACATCATCCGTTACTTTATGACCATACCGGAGGCATGTCAGTTGGTGCTGGAAGCCGGATCGATGGGCACCGGCGGCGAAATATTCATTTTCGACATGGGACGACCGGTCAAAATAGTCGATTTGGCACGCAAAATGATTCGCTTGGCGGGCTACCGACCCGAAATAGACATTCCGATTACATACACAGGCTTGCGCCCCGGCGAAAAACTCTACGAGGAGTTGCTGAATGTGAAAGAGATGACACAGCCGACATACAACGAAAAAATATTGATTGCCACCGTGCGCGAATACAATTTCGACGAAATTGTACACGAAATTGATTCGTTAATCGAATACGCACGCTTGTACAAGAGTTATTTGGTGGTGTCGCAGATGAAACGTATCGTGCCGGAATTTGTCAGCAAAAATTCGCAATTTGAACGTCTCGACATCGAGCAGAACAAACAATGACCGTTATTTTGCAGTTTTTATATGGCCATCCGTACCTGTTCGCCTTGCTAACGGCGGCGCTGGGCGCAGCGTTTATGCCCACGGTGATACATGTGGCCAAAGAGAAAAAATTTGTTGTCAAACCCAACAAACGGACGTCGCATGTGGGTTTGGTGCCGGCGGTTGGCGGATTGGATATTTTTATATCTTTTCTTATATTTTTTGTTATTTTTGCATTTAATCATTTGCCGCAGTCGCACTATTTGCTGGTTGGTGTTACGCTGATATTGATTACCGGTTTTATCGATGATTTGATCGACTTGACAGTCGGTGGCAAATTGTTTGGCGAACTTTTGGCCGGCATTTTTCTGATAGTGTTGGCCGATGTGCGCATGCCGAGTCTGTTTGGCATGTTCGGCATTGGCGAGTTGCCGTTGGTGTGGAGTTATGTTTGCTCGTTGGCCACATTCATTGTCATTACGAATGCGCTCAACCTGATAGACGGCGTCGATGGGCTGGCGTCGGGGTTGGGCATGCTCTATTGTTGCGTGTTTGCCCTCTATTTTCAGCAGGTGGGCGAACCCGAAACGGCGATGTTGTGTTACGCCTTGTTGGGCGCATTGGCGGTTTTCTTTTGTTACAATGTGTTTGGCGGTACGCGTCGCAAAATATTCATGGGCGATTCCGGCTCGTTGTTGCTGGGCTTTATGGTGTCGTGGTTTGTCTTTCGGTTTATGCAGATAAATGCCTTGCCCGATACGCCTGCGGCATGGCGTTGGCAGGCGACTCCGGCCGTGGCCTTTTGTATTTTGTTCGTGCCGCTGTTCGACACGCTGCGTGTGATGCTGACGCGCATCAAGAAACAGAAATCGCCATTTTCGGCCGATCGCAATCACATTCATCATTTGCTCTTGCGCTTGGGGCTGCAACATCGTCAGGTAACGGGTGTGTTGTTTGGCGTGTCGCTGCTGTTTGTGGCGTTGGCCTATGTCGGCCGCTGCTGGCGCAACGAGTGGCTGTTGCTGGCGGCATTTGCCTTGGGCACCGCCTTGATATTGGTAGTGTGGCGTTTGGTGGATAGGAAAAATCGACAAGAGAATCAATCGACAACAAAACAAAAAACGATACAATGATGACGATAGCTGTAGCAGGAACCGGATATGTGGGCTTGTCGATAGCAACGCTATTGGCGCAATATAATAGGGTGTTGGCCGTAGATGTCGTGCCCGAAAAAGTTGAACTTATCAATCGGCATCGGTCGCCGATTCAGGACGAATATATCGAACGCTATCTGGCCGAAAAAGACCTCAACCTGACCGCTACACTCGATGCCGAAGCCGCCTACAGGCAAGCCGAGTTTGTAGTGATAGCCACCCCGACGAATTACGACAGCCGTCGCAACTATTTCGATACATCGGCTGTCGAAGCGGTCATCGCACTGGTGCTGCAATGCAATCCGCAGGCCGTGATGGTCATCAAATCGACTGTACCTGTGGGCTATACCGAGAGCGTGCGACGTAAATTCGGCACGAACAACATACTGTTTGCTCCGGAATTTTTGCGCGAGAGTAAAGCACTGTACGACAATTTATATCCGAGTCGCATTATCGTCGGCACCGACTTGGCCGATGGCGCGCTCACCACGGCGGCACACCGTTTTGCCGATTTGCTGAAACAAGGCGCTTTGAAACGCGACGTCGAAACATTGTTCATGGGGTTCACCGAGGCCGAAGCGGTGAAGTTGTTTGCAAACACCTATTTGGCGTTGCGTGTCAGTTATTTCAACGAATTGGATACATACGCCGAAATGAAAGGTCTTGATACACAATCGATTATCAAGGGTGTTTGCCTCGATCCGCGCATTGGCGACTACTATAACAATCCCTCGTTCGGCTATGGCGGATATTGTTTGCCGAAAGATACCAAGCAGTTGTTGGCCAACTATCGTGATGTGCCGGAAAATTTGATAGAAGCCATTGTCGAAAGTAACCGCACGCGCAAAGATTTTATTGCCGATCGCGTGTTGGCTAAAGCCGGCTATTACGACTATTACAATCACGGCGACTACAATGTTGGCGATGAAAAAACGTGTGTCATCGGTGTCTATCGTTTGACGATGAAAAGTAATTCCGACAATTTTCGTCAGTCGAGCATACAGGGCATTATGAAACGTATCAAAGCGAAAGGCGCTCAGGTTATTATTTACGAGCCTACGCTCGACGATGGCACGACCTTTTTTGGCAGTTTGGTAATGAATGATTTAGCACAATTTAAGGCGCGCAGTCAGGCCATCATCGCCAACCGTTACGACGACTGCCTTGACGATGTGAGAGATAAAGTTTATACTAGAGATATTTTCAGAAAAGATTAACAAAAATGAGTAACGAACGCAATATTGCTGTTATCGGATTGGGCTATGTGGGATTACCCTTGGCCATCGAATTTGGCAAGAAGTATCGCGTCATCGGTTTTGATGTGAACAGCCGGCGTGTGGCCGAACTCGAACGCGGCGAAGACCATACACTCGAGGCCGACTTGGTTGGTATGCGCCAAGCGGTGGAATTGTATAAAGCAACGCAACGACAAGGCTTGTCGTTTTCGTGCGATGTGAACGATTTGCAGCAGGCAAATGTTTTTATCGTAACCGTGCCAACTCCCATCGATCGGTTCAATAATCCCGATTTGACGCCATTGCTGAACGCTTCAGCGATGATTGGTAAGGCGCTGAAAAAGAACGATATAGTTATCTACGAATCGACAGTTTATCCCGGCTGCACCGAAGAGGACTGTGTGCCGGTGTTGGAACAAACATCCGGTTTGGTGTTCAATCGCGATTTCTTTTGCGGTTATTCGCCCGAGCGTATCAATCCCGGCGACAAGGTCAATACATTGACCAAGATCAAGAAAATTACGTCCGGTTCCACGCCAGCCACGGCTGATATTGTCGATGCGTTGTACAATTCGATACTCGAAAACGGAACGCATCGCGCACCCAACATCAAAGTGGCCGAGGCTGCCAAAGCCGTCGAAAACTCGCAGCGCGATGTAAACATCTCGTTTATGAATGAGTTGGCACTGATTTGCGATCGGGTCGGTATCGATACGAACGATGTGATAGAGGCCGCCGGCACGAAGTGGAACTTTCTGAAATATCGTCCAGGGTTGGTGGGTGGACATTGTATCAGCGTCGATCCGTACTATTTGGCGCATAAGGCTAAAGCATTGGGCTACAATCCCGAAGTGATTTTGTCGGGGCGTCGGGTCAATAACAGCATCGCCAAATTCATAGCTGACAAAACCTTGAAGTTGATGATTCAGAAAGATCATAAGATAAAGAATGCCAATGTGTTGATGTTGGGCGTTACATTCAAAGAAAATTGTCCGGATTGTCGGAATACCAAAGTGGTGGATATAGCCACTGAATTGGAAGAATTTGGTTGCCGAGTCGATATTTATGACCCATGGGCTGATGCTGCACTTGTAAAACGTGAATATGGCAAAGAGGTGATAGCCGCAGTCGATCCGGCCAAACATTACGAAGCCGTGATTGCCTGTGTGGCGCACGAACAGTTTAAGACATTCGATTTTGCCAAATACAGAGCACAAAATGCGGTGATTTTCGATGTCAAAAATTTTGTGGACAGAACATTGGTAGATGCACGACTATAAAGAATAAATTTCGTGAATCTGATCGACAAAATACTCTCCCGTATGCATTTGAGCGAGACCAAGCAGAAGGTGGTGCGCAACCTCTTCTGGGCGGTTACCGGCAAGGTCGTATCCTTGTTAGGCACATTGCTGGTGGGTATCTTTGTGGCACGCTATCTCGGTCCCGAGCAGTACGGACTGATGAATTATGTGGTCAGTTTCGTAGCACTCTTTCAGGTTTTCGCATCCTTCGGAATGGATAATATCGAGATACGCGAGGAGTCCAAATGTAAGGGTACGGGGGAGAAGGGTAGGGTGCCCGGTGCAGAAGCCAATACCATCCTCGGCACGGCGTTCGGACTGAGACTGATCTTTGCGGGTATTACCATGCTCGCGGTCATCCTCACCGCATGGCTCTTTGAGGCGGACACTTTCACTAAGTGGATGATTACGCTCTATTCGCTGAGCACGATTATGAACACCTTTGGTGTTATCCGCAACTATTTTACGTCTATTGTTTGGAACGAATATGTTGTCAAAACAGAGATTAGTCGTACCATTATCGGCGCGTTGATAAAGGTTGCCTTGTTGCTCCTCCATGCCCCGTTAGCATGGTTCATTGCCGCTGCGCTCTTTGATACGGTCCTCATTGCCGGTGGCTACCTCCTCTCTTACCGCAAACAAATTGCCTCCCCCCGCCTCTGGACATTCGATAAAACCACCGCCAAATATCTAATCAAAGAATCTTTCCCTCTCCTCCTCTCCGGTGCTGCTATTGTTGTTTATCAAAAGATAGACCAAGTGATGATAGGCAACATGATAGACAAAGCCTCTGTGGGGTATTATGCGGTAGCAGAATCTATTGCTGGAGTACTTATTTTCATTCCGACTATTCTTTCCCAGACGATTATGCCAATTTTGGTTCAAAATTATCGGGTGGATAAAAAGCAATATCATATCAAAGCACAATTGTTTATGGATGTAACGGTGTGGTTATGTATTATATTGTGCGTGTGTATATGTCTATTGGCACCATTTCTAATTCGATGGCTCTATGGAGCGCAATATGAAGCTTCTATCATCCTTTTGCAAGTGTGTGTGTTTAAAGTGATTGGATATGCTTTCGCGCAGGTAACAGGGACTATGATTGTTACTGAAAGCAAGCAAAAATATGTGGTTGTTAGAAATGTGGTAGGTTGTGTATTTGCTATTTCTCTCAATTTACTATTGTTGCCCCGTTATGGTGTGTTAGGAGCAGCAGTCGCTTCGGTCATAACAGCTGTTATTACAGGGTATGTGTCTCATGTTATAATCCCAACCTATCGTGATATATTCCACATGCAGACACGTTCGTTACTTAAGGGGTGGCGAAATATATTTCAAGTTAGAAGCATATTTGACAAGCAAAATAAATGAGAAATGGATAAAAAATGTAAAAATCTAATGGGGGGGGGTAAAATTGTTTTACTCGTAATAAAAAGGTACATTCGTTCGTGGATAAACTCTCGTGAATGGTTGTTTATTGTTCTATTGAAACATACACCTTCGCGACATTTGCGTTTGCTCATGTTGCGTAGCAAAGGAGCAAAAATAGAAAGAGATGTGGCGATGTTTGCATCTGTAGAAGTGCGTAATCCGAGAGGGCTCACGATTGGGCATGGTTGTAGTATTGGTCCCAAAGTCTTGTTGGATGCACGTAAAGGATTGACATTGGGTAAGAGCGTAACAATTGCGTACGACGCTATCATTTGGACGTTGCACCATGATATGCAGGCATCTGATTTTCATACAATTGGGGTATCAACTACCATAGACGACTACGCTTGGATATGTAGCAGAGCCATTTTACTACCGGGAGTACACATTGGTAAAGGGGCGGTAGTAGCATCTGGAGCGGTTGTAACTCACGATGTACCTCCTTATGAAGTGTGGGGCGGGATTCCTGCAAAGAAAATCGGTGAACGAACAAAAGACTTAAATTATTCCGCATTCGGATGTGTGCACATGGTTTGACCCTATGCAAAATCACCCCCTTTATCCCATTAGGTTTGGATTATACGTTAAGAAAAATAGTTGAACAATTTTGGGGAATTTTTGTTGAAGGAAACGTTAGTAGAAGTTATTATTTGGGATAGTAATAGATGTCTATTCCGAAAATATGGCAAGCATTTCGGAATACAGTCCAAAAGTATGGCAAGAATTTTGGAATTCATAGTAAAAAGCACTCCGTGTATTCCGATAAATAACGTAACGCTTTGACCACAATTCCAAAAAATGGCGTAAATTTTGGAATAGGTGTTGCGTATAACATACAAAAGTCGTCTTATCGAATGATCCTGTAAACCATCATTTCTATCCCAAGATTCAAGCCCTGCATGCTGCCGCACTTTTAGGCTGATATCTATATAGTTTGTCCGTGTTTAGTAGTGTTAATGGATGGTAAATTAAATGAAAATTATACGTTAAGAAAAATATCTGAATAATATTTGAAAATTTATGTTTTGAGTTGAGGTATGATAACGTCAGTTTTAAAAAAAATCGAGTATTATAGTCGAATCAATTGGATTAAATCCGCATATTATTCCATAGTGTTAGGTCGGAGTTGCGAAGATAAGAAAAATGTTCGCAAAGTGAGTGTTCGTATGGAAAAGGGGGGAATCTTTGTAGGTAAAGGAAAACTCTATACAACGACTAATAACGCTATTCATTTTTCGCATCCAAAGGCAAGCCTCCTCTTAGGGGTGCATACCAATGTCCCGACACCGGCTGTATTGAGCATGTTGGAAAATGCGAAAATGATCGTTGGAAAACATGTGATGATACACAGGGGAACTAAAGTAGTATTGCACAAAGGAGGAACGTTGGAGATGGGAGATAATAGTTATATAAATGAGAACTCGCGTATTCATTGTGCGAAACATATATCCATAGGTGCCAATTGTGCTATTGCGTGGAATGTTACCATAATGGACACTGATATCCATAAGGTATATAGGGATGGTAAGTGGGTAAATGAAGATGCGGAGGTAATCATTGGAAATAATGTCTGGATAGGTGCGCATTGCATGGTGCTAAAAGGCACTATAATAGAAGATAATTGTATTATTGCTGCTCATTCTGTTGTGCACGGACATCTTAAATCAAATACCATATATGGCGGTAATCCGCTCAAGGAAATAAGTCAATTTGATTATTGGAAAATATAAAGCAACGAAATGTGTATTTTGTACAGAACAAGTATGTTAAAAAAA
Organism: Paludibacteraceae bacterium; assembly: GCA_051870755.1. Lineage (GTDB taxonomy): Bacteria > Bacteroidota > Bacteroidia > Bacteroidales > Paludibacteraceae > W0P28-013. Next base: position 17,884 of record JBJECE010000033.1, read on the forward strand.
ATAGTAATAGAAAAATTGTATTTGTTCCTTATTATCCTTGCGATAGGACTTTGGAGTGCCTTGAATATGTTGCAAATGGAACAAGATGGTTTTGCCGGTTCCGATGATTCACCATTGCTGAAACTCTTATTGGGCATAATATTTGTTCTAATTAGCGGATATTTGTTGGTGAATTATAAATATGTGCACATGGGCAGGATGGGCAGAGTGCTCTGTGTGTTATCTGTTTATATGGCCATAGCTCGTATGGCGGTACTTCCCCAGACGGTTGGAGTACTTTCGTATATCTATCAACCCATGCGGGATGTGGTAGTTATTCTCTTTTTTCTGTTTACTTCGACGATGGCTGCAAAATCAGATGAATTGAGAGATTTTTTTTCTACATGGATTATTATTAGCATGCTGATGATTGCTTATTTTTTCTTGCAAAATTGGCGATTTATGAATGCTGTTGATGAAGCTCACATGGGTACGGCCTATTGGATACTGTTTTTTTTACCTATCCTATTTTATACTCCGCATAAATGGTTGCGTTATGTAGGAATAATTTTAGTTGGCGCAATTCTTTTTGCTTCGTTCAAACGTGGTGGTATTCTCGCGTTCGGGTGCGGATTGTGTGCGTACCTATTTGTTAAAGAGATTTTAATCGGACGGAAAATCAGCAAACTTATCTATTTCATGATAGCCATTATGGCATTGGCTTTGGTATTTATAGTGGTGGACAATGCTTTAGATAATCTCTTTACGGAACGGTTCTTAAATATTAAAAATGATGGCGGTAGCAACCGCGACCAAGTGTGGGCAACCACATGGCAGATGATTACACGCAGCGATCTTGAATATTTGGTGTTTGGCCATGGATTCAACACTGTGCTTGCAGATTCCCCTTTGAAATTTTCCGCACACAATGATTTTTTAGAGTCTATTTATGATTTTGGTATACTGGATAGTCTTTTTTATGTGGTGTTGCATATATTGCTCATTAAGCAAATCTTCCGCAATATCCGCCTGCGTAATTCTGAAGCGGCCATTATGGCATTTACCTATACATTTTTTCTTGTATTATCGCTTGTGTCTCACGTCCTTATCTATCCATGGTTTGCCTTTATGGGTTTGTCGTGGGGGATAGGATGTGCCAGCGAACGTAAGGCATTATCTGTATGAAAATAGGAATATTAACATATCATCGCGCACATAATTATGGAGCCATGTTGCAAGCGTATGCTTTGCAGCATTTTCTCTTGTCGCAGGGGCACCAAGCGGAGTTCATCGACTATTGGCCTAAAGAACATGCTGACGAATATAGTTTATGGAGACCTTTGAAAGGGACTTTGATTAATAAATTGTTGACCTTGATTACAAGCGGACTCACTTTTTGGAGACGTCGATCTCGCATTCAACAATTCAAAACCTTTATGGTCGAATATTTGGGTCTGCCGGCAAAAGCTAAATATTCGGCACATGCGGCTATTATTTACGAACACTATGATTGCGTGATTGTTGGTAGCGACCAAATTTGGCGCAATCGTTCTAGTCTAGGTAAATATTATGGTTTTGACCCCACATTTTTTTGTCAAACATTGGCGTACCCCGCACGTTGTATCAGTTATGCTGCCAGTATGGGAGTGATACAGATGGATGAGTTAGATAGACAACGCTTTAAGCAGTATTTGTCTGCTTTCCACACCATCTTTGTGCGGGAACAGTCTTTGTGTCAAGTTGTTAATGATATGGGTTTTCCTGCATCTGTAGTTTTAGATCCGACTTTGCTATTCACGAAGGAACAGTGGAATGTAATTCTTCCAAAAACACGTTTTTGCACCCATAAGTATGTTCTATACTATCAACTGATGGATTCCAAAGAGGCACTTGCTTTTGCTAAACAACAAGCCAAACAACGCAATTGTCAATTGCTTATTATGGATGCGCGTATCTCATGTATTCAACGACCTAAACACATTTCGTTTGCATCGCCTATTGGATTTATGCAGGCAATTAGAGATGCCGAATTTGTTGTTCCTACATCGTTTCATGGTACGGCATTTTCACTCATATTCGAAAAACAATTTGTTGCTACAGGGCTATTACAAAATGCAGATCGTGTACAAACCTTGTTGCGGTCGATTGGCATTCCCGACAACTATCAGGATATTCCTACAACATGCCCGTTGGTTGATTATATGAGTGTACATACCAAATTAACTACATGTCGCGCGCAGTCGCAACGGCATTTACTACAAGCTTTAGAAGCACAATCATTATGAGAGTACTTTTTGTTTTGCATTTTGGCGCTGCTAATGATGGTTCATCTACAGCTCTGCGCCGCTTTTTGCCATTATTGCAAGCACGTGGCGTTGAGCCATTAGTAATATTGCCATTAAAAGGTAATTTACGGGTAGTTCTTATGCAAAGTAATATACCGGCGGTCAGTCTCAAATACAATTATCGTTTTTCGGTTTATCCGCCTCGAGCATCTCGGCAAGATAAACTTCTATTTCTCTATCGTCTTGTAGGACGTTGGTTGGTGAATACTTGTTCGATGATTCAATTGCTCTGTATTGCAAAACGTTTCCATCCTGATATTATTCATACAAATTCTTCTGTGTGTGCCATAGGATATCAGGTCAGCAGATTGCTGCGTGTCCCTCATGTATGGCATATTAGAGAATATGGCTTTACCTATTGTTACATGGGACGGCAATTAAGACGATATCAAAATAAACGTTCATATACCATTTGTATAACGAAAGATATACAGCGATACAATAAATTGATTAATGCTCCTCGTTCGCGTGTTATTTACGATGGAGTGTTAAGTATTGCAGATCTATGTTATAACATACAGAAACGGCCATATTTTTTGTTCGCTGGTCGAATAGAAAAAATTAAGGGCGTATTTTCTCTGTTGAACGCTTATGCACAATATCGTAAGACTTGTGTACGCCCCTTGCCACTGTATATAGCAGGGCGTGAGGTAGCAGGAACAGATTATGCTATAAAATGTCATAGATTTGTAACAGAAAATGAACTTACACAGTGTGTACAATTTTTAGGAGCAAGGACAGATATTATGTCTCTTTATCAAGAAGCTACCGCTTTAATTGTACCTTCTTTGGCAGAGGGATTTGGCTTTATTACGGCAGAAGCAATGTTTTCCGGTTGCTTGGTGGTAGGTAATGATGTGGCAGGGACGAAGGAGCAGTTTGATAATGGTGTAGAATTGACTGGAGAAGAGATTGCACTGCGTTATACGCAACAAGAGCAACTAGTGCAACACATGCTTGACATAACGGATGCCTTGGAGAAGGGTAGGTTTACTGAACAGTATGAACCTATGATTCTTCGTGCGCAGCAAGTGGTTCAACAGCTCTACACCAGCGAGCGTAATGCAGAGCAGATTTATAGTTTCTACCACGATATTCTCCGACAATAACGACCGTGAGCTTGTGGCAATTCACTTCCTACATGTGATATGATCAAGTTGCAAGTATGGTCTAATTGTTAAAACAAAAGCCCCACAACGTGCGGGGCTTTTTTATTTATTTGTAAAAATGCGAGTTTACTTTATCGTTTCGAGGGCGTAGGCAAGGCGGCGCAGCACCTCGTCTTTGCCGAGAATCTGCGTGATGGCAAACATTTGCGGACCACGCATTTCGCCTACCAGCGTCAGGCGGAACGGGTTCATCACGTTGCCAAGTCCGTAACCTTTCTCCTCGCACCACGCTTTCACGATTGCTTCGGTTTGCTCGGCGTTGTCGAACGTGTCGAGTGTTTGCAGAAAAGCATGCAGGTCGGTCAGCATTGCGGGCGTCTCGGGTTTCCAGCGTTTTTGCACGTCTTTTTCGTTAAACTCTTTGGGCGCAACGAAGAAGAAACGACACAAATCCCACAGGTCGTTGACGAAAGTGGCGCGCTCTTTCATGGCAGCCACGGCGGCTTCGGCTTTCTGCACATCGGGCTCGAGGCCGAGTTCGTTCAGTTTAGCGATAATCACTTGCGCCAATTCGCTGTCCGATTTCTTTTGCAGATAAAGGTGGTTGAAGTGTTTGCCTTTTTCGTAGTCGAATTTGGCTCCGCTCTTGCTGCATTTTTCGAGGTTGAAAAGATGTATCAGTTCGTCCATCGACATCACTTCTTGGTCGTTGCCGGGATTCCAGCCGAGCAGCGCCAAAAAGTTGACAACGGCTTCGGGCAGATAGCCGCTTTCGCGATAGCCCGACGACACTTCGCCCGTTTTCGGGTCGTGCCATTCGAGCGGGAACACGGGGAAACCGAGTCGGTCGCCGTCGCGTTTGCTCAGTTTGCCGTTGCCATCGGGTTTCAAAAGCAGCGAGAGGTGCGCAAATTGCGGCATGGTCGCCTCCCAACCGAAAGCACGATAGAGCAGCACATGCAGCGGTGCCGACGGCAGCCACTCTTCGCCGCGAATGACGTGCGAAACCTCCATCAGATGGTCGTCCACGATGTTGGCCAAATGATAGGTGGGCAGATTGTCGGCCGATTTGTAGAGCACTTTGTCGTCGAGAATGGACGAGTTGATATGCACTTCGCTACGAATCAGGTCGTTGACCACCACGTCTTCGCCCGGCTCGATTTTGAACCGCACCACATATTGTTCGCCATCGGCGATGCGGCGTGCCACCTCTTCTTTGCTCAGCGTCAGCGAGTTGGTCATTTGCAGACGCGTCGTTGCATCGTACTGAAAATTAGGCACTTCGGCACGTTTTGCCTCCAACTGTTCCGGCGTGTCGAATGCGATGTACGCTTTGTCGGCATCGAGCAGCTGCTGCACATATTTTTTATAAATGTCCTTGCGCTCGCTTTGGCGGTACGGGCCGTAATTTCCGCCGAACGAAACACCCTCGTCGAACTTAATGCCGAGCCACGTCAGCGCCTCGATGATGTACTCTTCGGCACCGGGCACAAAGCGATGGCTGTCGGTGTCTTCGATGCGGAAAATCAACTCGCCGCCATGTTGTTTGGCGAACAAATAATTGTAGAGGCAGGTGCGAACCCCGCCGATATGCAGCGCACCCGTAGGCGACGGTGCAAAACGAACACGAACTTTATTCATAATAGTGTATAGTGTTTAATGCAAAGTGCAAAACGGTTGCACCATGCGGGTTTAGTTATATCTTAATAGAATAAATTGTTCAGCAAATTTGTTACCACCGACACGATGATGCTGAACAACAACGCCCACCAAAAGCCGTTCACCTGAAAGCCGTCGAGCAGTTTGCCTGCCAACAGAATGATGATGGCATCGATGACGAGCAGAAATAGCCCGAGCGTTACTACCGTTACGGGAATGGTCAACAGCGTCAGAAACGGTTTCAGCAGCACGTTCAACAGACCGATGACAAACGCCACGCCGATGGCCGCCCAATAACTTTTCACGCTGATGCCCGACAACAACCAAGCCGTCAGATATACGGCCAAAGCCGAAATTAACAAATTGATTATAAATGACATAATGTTTAATATTGCGTAACCGATCTCAATTCTCCATTGACGAATTCAAAACGAAATTCGGTGGTATACAAATCATCATTATTCTTAAAGGCCCGTTTTTTATATTCCCACTCCTCGTGAACATCGTCTCCATAGGTACGAATACTTGTCGTGTGCGGTCGTCCCATCAAAATCTGAACAGAATCTTTCGGCATATAGGTGTGCAGTTTCACAATGCCTTTTGGGGTCGAGAGTTCAAACCACTGAATATTGCGTCGTTGCTTTTTCTTCACAACGACAACATCGTCATCATCATCATCTTCTTCTATACTCACAGTATCGCAAGTGAAGTCGTTCCTGGTATGTATCTCTGTTTCGTTGTCGCTTATGTCGTCAAAAATGCTTTGCATGGCTTTCAGATAGGATCTTAGCGCTCCTTCTGCTAATTGGTAAAGACTTGTGTCTTGCGCTTCTACGGTCGCTAATTGAGAATCATCGGCTTTTTGCGCTTGATTGTTGGCACACGAACTGCTCACGACGCAAACTATGGCGAGCAGAAATCCAAGTGTGGAGTTTAAAAGAGGTTTCATGGGTATATTTATTTTAATGTTGGTGCGTCTAATACAATTTCTGATTTTTCATATAGAGAAGGTATTATTTGTGGATTTATTCTAAATTTTGTCCCATGATTATGACCAGTTCGAGCATCAAAATCTATATAAATATAACCTTCTTTAATTGCAGATAGAAATTTATCTATATTAAGATTCTGCAATTTATAAACTTTATAATAATGAAAATATTTCTTGGAGTTTTCAGTCTTTGTTTCAAAAATCACAAAAAAGCAATTTAATAATTTTGTACGAGCTTTTCCAAATAAGTCATCAAATCCCCAATAAGGTATGATGTCTAAATCATTAAGATGCCCAACTCTTTTCTTGATTGATTGTAACCAAATATGATCTTTTTCTGACACTTGTTTAGCATTGAACTTAATACAAACCTTGCGCTCTGCATCATTTATAAAAACACTGAATCCCCTTGTATATGTCAATGAATTTAGAGTTGCTCTAAAGGATTTTTCATCACTTGGGTATGTCAATCCTGCTTCTTGATGTTTCCAGCCATATTTTGGGAGTAATAAAGAAGGAACTATCTTTAATGCTCGTGGAGATGGCTCCATGTGGAATAATGTAAGCAAAGAGGTAGTATCATCTCGTTGTGTTTTCAACTCCCATTCTGCGGCATTAGGTATCGGTAAGTTATTTTCTGGAATACCTAACAAGTCTTCTAACTTATTACCTGCTGCACCATCATTACTTTTACGAGTTGTATTTTCAATCCAGCCTAATTTTTCTATTTTCTTAAATTCTTTTATAAGCTCTTGCTTACTTATTGGTTTTAAATCCATACTCATAATTATTCAAACAAATTAGATTGTTTTACTTTGATTATCTCTTTCGTATTTTGATTTCTTTGTATTCTATCTTCTGCCATTTTACAATATATAGGAGAAAGTTCAATCCCTATATAATTTCTGTTATTAGCAAGAGCTGCTACTGCTGTAGTACCACTTCCCATAAATGGATCCAAAACGATTTGTGCTGTTGTGGAAGAAATTATTCTATCTATTAAAGCTACGGGGAAAGGAGCAGGATGCTCATTTTTAAGTTCTTGAGTAAATTCCCATACATCACCAACCGCATTTGCTTTCGGTGCTAATTTAAAATCAGGTTTAGCAATCAAATAAATTACTTCGTATGTCGGCAAAAAATATCCAGGATTAAAATTAATACCACCTTTGCGTCGCCAAATAATTATTTGACGGACAGGAAATCCTTTGACAATTTCGCTTCTATCTTGCAATACGCCTGCTTGAACACGCCACTTATGATTATAAAAAATGGCACCATCATTTTTTAATAATCTCCACATTTCTAACAAACAATTATGTTGCCACTCGTTATATTTATCAATTGGCATACAATCGTCATAATGTGAATATCCATTTTGTAAAGCAGCATTCGCCCATTTTCCACTTGTAGTACATGGCTTCATCCCATTACCAGTAGAATTTTTTAGATTATAAGGAGGTGATGTTACGATTAAATCAATAGAATTATCAGGTAATCGTTTCATATTTTCTAAACAATCACCACAAATAATTTTATTAAGATACAATGATATATCGTTCATTTTTACTCTTACTCTTACTCTTACTCTTACTCTTTCACCTCTACTTTCAGTCCCAACTCGTCGAGTTGCGATTGGTCGATGAAGCCCGGCGCATCGAGCATGACGTCGCGTCCCGAGTTGTTTTTCGGGAAGGCGATGCAGTCGCGTATGCTGTCCAAGCCGGCAAAGAGCGACACAAAACGGTCGAGGCCGTAAGCCAAACCGCCGTGAGGTGGCGCACCGAATTTGAAGGCATTCATCAAGAAACCGAATTTGGCTTGCGCCTGTTCGGGCGTGAATCCGAGTATTTCGAACACCTTTTCCTGCAACTTGGCATCGTGGATACGGATGCTGCCGCCGCCCACTTCCACGCCGTTGATGACCATGTCGTAGGCGTTGGCGCGTACGCTGGCGGGGTCGGTGTCGAGCAGCGGAATGTCTTCGGGCTTGGGCGAAGTAAACGGATGGTGCATGGCCATCAGGCGTTGTTCTTCGTCGCTCCATTCGTACATCGGGAAATCGATCACCCACAAGCAACTGAATTTGTTCGGGTCGCGCAAACCGAGTTGTTTACCCATTTCGAGACGCAATTCGCAGAGTTGTTTGCGGGTTTTCATCGCATCGGCACCGCTGAGAATCAGAATCAAATCGCCGGCTTCGGCCTGCATGGCGGCTTTCAGTTGTTGCAACACGTCCTGCGTGTAGAATTTATCGACGCTCGATTTCACGCTGCCGTCGGCCTCCACGCGGGCGTAAACCATGCCTTTGGCGCCGATTTGCGGACGTTTCACAAATTCGGTCAGTGCATCGAGTTGCTTGCGTGTGTACGATGCCGCACCTTTGGCGCAAATGCCGCCGATGTAGGCTGCCTCGTCGAACACGCCGAAGCCGTGGCCTTTCAGCACGTCCATCAGTTCCACAAATCGCATGTCGAAACGTGTGTCGGGTTTGTCGCTGCCGTAGAATTTCATGGCGTCGTGCCACGTCATGCGCGGCAGTTTGGGCAGGTCGATGCCTTTGATTGTTTTGAACAAATGGCGGCTCATGCCTTCGAACATATTCAAAATGTCTTCCTGCTCGACAAACGACATTTCGCAATCGATTTGGGTAAATTCGGGCTGACGGTCGGCACGCAAATCCTCGTCGCGGAAACATTTCACAATCTGGAAATAGCGGTCGAATCCGCTGACCATCAACAGTTGTTTCAGTGTTTGCGGACTTTGCGGCAGAGCGTAGAATTGTCCTTGATTCATGCGGCTCGGCACCACGAAATCGCGCGCGCCTTCGGGCGTGGAATTGACCAAAACGGGCGTTTCCACTTCCAAAAATCCCTGTTCGTCAAGATAGCGACGTACCTCGAAAGCCATTTTGTGGCGCAGTTCGAGATTTTTGCGCACGCACGCACGACGCAAGTCGAGATAACGGTATTTCATGCGCAGATCGTCGCCGCCGTCGGTCTCGTCCTCGATGGTGAATGGCGGCGTGGCAGCCGCGTTCAATACGTTCAGTTCGGAAACGATGATTTCGATGTCGCCCGTGGGCATATTGGCGTTTTTGCTGTAACGCTCGGCCACGATGCCCGTGGCTTGAATGACGTATTCGCGCCCGAGATGATTGGCTTTGTCGCACAATTCGGAATCAACCTCCTGATTGAAAGCGAGTTGCGTAATTCCGTAACGGTCGCGCAAGTCGATGAAAGTCATTCCGCCCATTTTGCGGATGCGTTGCACCCATCCGGCAAGGGTTACCGTTTGTCCGATGTTGGCGGCACGAAGTTCGCCGCAAGTTGTTGTTCTGTACATAAGCAATATGTTTTTTTGATATTTTTTGCAAATAAATGTCTGAAAATCAAAAGCCTAAAATTTAGACATAATAACTGACAAAATTACGATTTTTTTTTCGTTTGCATCGTATTTTTTTGTAGATTTTTTGTACTTTTGGTCATTTGGTGCTTTTTTTGTACTTTTGTGCCGCAAAATTGATACGAATTGTGGCGCGAATTGTGGCAATAGATTTTGGCGAAAAACGCACCGGCATCGCCGTGTCGGATGTGTTGCAATTGATAGCAAATGGCTTGACGACAGTCGATACATCGCAACTCGAACAGTTTTTGGGCGATTATGTCGCGCATGAACCGGTGGAACGTTTTGTCATCGGCTTGCCCAAAACATTGCGAAACGAGCCGGCTGCCATTACCGATAAAATCATGGCTTTGGTGGAACGCTTGCACCTCCGTTTCCCACAAATTCCGGTCGATTTGTTGGACGAACGTTTTACATCAAAAATGGCGTTTCAAGCGATGATTGATGGCGGCCTGAAGAAAAAGGCACGGCAAAACAAAGCCATGATTGACCAAGTGAGTGCCACTATTTTGTTGGAAGAATACCTCGAAATGAAACGCCGAAATGCTTAATCCATAATTAGTTACGTTATGAATTATAAGACATCGTTAGTAATGATTGCCTTGGCGGTTGTCGTGCCGTTGGTGGCGCAGGAGCGCAAAGTGTTTCAGGGCTGTTCCGGCGGCATGATGTTGCATGTCGGCTATCTGTTTGGCGAGAATGGCGCGGCGCCGTATGCCCCACAGGGTGTTACCTATGGCGTTGGCGGTGCAGCGCGTGTGCATCTGTTCGACCATTTGCGCATTGGTGGCGAAGGCTATGTTTCGACCATGCCGTCGTCGTTTACCGATCGTCGCGATGTGTTGCGCAAGGGTAGTTATGTGCGTAATGGTTGGGGCGGCTTGCTGGCCGATGCTTATTGGCGTTTGGATAAAGCGTGGCCGTATGTCGGTGCAATGGTGGGCGGTGGTGCCGTGCATAGTTTGTATCTCATGGACGGCAGTCAGGACGATTGGCAGCCGGAAACAGCGTCATTACTCAACAAGCAGAGTTATTTTTGCGTGGCGCCATTCGTTGGTTGCGATTATCTGCTGACGCCGCGTGTACACCTCACGTTTAAGTTGGATTGGGTCATCGCCATTCATGATAAACAGTTGGTGGCTCCTACGGGACCTCGCTTCTATTTCGGATTCATGTTTTGTCATTGATGATTTAATTTCTTCAGTTTCTTTCTCAACGCAACGTGATATTCCAAGTTCTTCAGTTATAATAGTTTCAATATCATGTTCTCATCAATCACAACTTTTCTATTTTCTTTAATTGACTTTCAGTCATAATTACTTTTTTAGTCATAGTATTCATTTTCTTATGTTCTCTTAATGTTTCTCGTATAGTTTCAGTGATTATGTGTTTTAATTGATCATATTCTTGGTTTTCGGAGAATGTGTTATAACATTTAATATTAGTGATATAAACGTTTCCTTGATTAGATACTATATAATCAACAATCCATTGTGTGTTGCGTTTATTACCTTTTCGCCTTTGTAATATTTTTATTAGTTCACTTTTACTATACCTTTCTATCTCTTGTCACATCAATACACTCTTAAATTTCAATTGCCCTTTACTGCCATATTCCAACGAAACACAACGACGTTTTATTTGATATTCAACTTCCCAATACTTTGTTTTTGCGTTGTCAATATTATAAGCACAATTTTTAATCAGAAACTCAATGTATTCATTTTCCCTTTGTCGCACACGATCTAAAACATATATTTCCATTACTTATAATTTTCCATTTTTTCAATTATTTCTTTTGAAAATTCATCTAATGTTATTGCGCCAAAACGAGAAATAATTTCATCGTCATTCATACCCCTCTTGCCTCAAATTCTTCATAAAACAAGTCTAAGTTTCTTTGTTCTTCTTCATTTAATTCCACTTTATCCATATTGTATTGTTTTTTTTGGTTTAATTATAAATACATCACTCTACTGCAAATATACAACAAATTTTTGATATTGTCAATTTCTATGTTAATGAAAAAATCCTGCAAGAGAACTTGCAGGATTCACCACTTTTTAGTATCTTTGCATTTACACTCAAAGTCACAA
>JBJECE010000034.1:0-105389 GCA_051870755.1 Paludibacteraceae bacterium
TTAAATATCAATACCTTACAAAATATTAGTTGTACTTTTTATATTCATCCCCATATAATATAATTGATTCATTTTCTAATAATAATTTTTGTTTTGCTAATTCAACCTCATCAATTGTATGAAAATACCCCACAACATAATCTTGTTTATTAAATGTACAAGAAATAATTTTATAATTCCAAGGTTGCTGATGCTCACAACCACGCTTTTTAGGTTTCCTTTTAGGACCTCTCTTCTTTTTTCTACCAATTTTTTTCTTGTAATAATAATACTTTGTTTTACCGTTTTCGTCCTTATATATCATATTTATCTATCATGTGAATATTTATTCAATCCAAATTTATGTGGGTTTTCTACATAATCTTCATATGTGTTCATTATATATCTAATCCTTTTTTGCTCATCTTCATCTCTCAAATAACACAACAAAATCTCATTACCATGTTGCGTCCACCATCTATTTCCAGGAGAAGAATAACCAATATAAAATGTATATATTGAAATACTGTAGTCAATGCTGTAATCAATAATCATACTATCAATATATGTGTACATAACATAAAATTCATCATAAAAAACAGGACTCATTTTTTTATAAAAATCTTCCCAACTAATATAATAATTTAAATCTCTTTTAATTCTATCAACATTTTTGTTATATCTTTCATGTAAAAAATTTTTAAAATCATCTTTATATTCCTTAATTTTATAATCAATATAATTATTAATTTCCTCATCAGAAACATCGTTGCCAACAAATTCAACAACGTTCTCAATATTAAGCAATTTATCATTATATATTTTAATGTCATTTTTATTAACATATTTTTCTCTATACAATTTATAAGAACACTTTCTTAATTTGCATAAATTATAATGATATCCATCAGCATGAGGGCTACCATCTTCACCATAAAGAGGTGATAAAAAAAGTGTACCATCCATTGCAACATATGTTGTAACATCAGAAAAACTTTTCACACTAAAAAATAATACTACAAAAAACAAACTAATAATCTTTTTCATAATAACTTAATTTTATTTGTTAAACATATTTTTTTGATTTCACACTGCAAAGATACGCGAAAAAGATTAAATGGTAATTTTCAATGTTAATGATTTTTTGCCACAAAAATAGGCAATTAAAAACCTATTTTTTATTTTTACACTGCAAATACAGGCCGCACTGACATACCATGAAAACGGGGGAATAGGTATCTACCCGGCATCAGCTCAGCCAAGGCTTCCTGTAGGACTGAAAACCGTGGAAATACGTTGTCCGAGCAAAACGCCACATACCACGCGTCAGACGAGCCCAGACCAAGCGAACTTGACCAATAGTTGCCGTGGCTGCCTGTGAGTTCCAATTCATCGTAGAAACGTTTGCCCGCAGCGGGGAGAAAGATGAGATGGCCATTGGTTTTACTCTGCACGCGATACCCTTTTCTCCCATAATATGTTGACAATTTCCACTCGCACTTTGTGCGCAATTCCAACCATTCCTCGTCAGTGGGCATACGCCATTCCCTGCCCCAATTGGCATAGGCTGCATCATCTTCCAAGTCAAGTATGGTTTTGTTATCTATTGTACCATATTCTTCCTTGGTATTGTACTTGGTTAATGTTTCTAAATCCAAAAACTCATATCGTGTATTGTATTCAGTCGTTGCCCATTTGTAGGTCTCCCAAGCATAATCGCTCTTTGGAGTGGTTTCGCCCCATGCAAAATAGTCGCCATACTCTTCGGGTGCAGAGGCTCCCACGTTGCAAGTAGCCCACTTGATGCCACTCGGCAGGCCAAGATCGACCCAATCGTGGTTACGCTCCACACCATCCAAGCCGGAAAACAGCGTTGGCATACGCCATTTTTTTCGAATATACATTATAAGCGGATTAAAGTCAAAACACTTTATCTAATTCTTCATGCAATTTATTGCCTTTCTTTTGCAGGTCCTCGCGAATGACACTTTTGGCAATATCTTTTGCATATTGTACATCAAGTGCGAAACGCACCAAGACCTCCTGATTTTTATTCTGTTTGCCACGATAAGCCTCCACTACGGGGAGCAACCGCCCGAGACGTTGGGCAATGCGGTTTTTGCTGGCCGATACGCTTTCGACGATAGAGGCAGCCTCCTCGCGCGCAAGTTGATTATTCGAAACTTCGTTCTCGACCAACATAGTTACATCGGTTGCAATTTGCCCTGCCAAATTCTGTTTAGCGAGTTCCAATGCTTGAAATTTTGCCGCATCGTATGTTTCGCCAATGCTCATGGCCTCGGACATGATATACTTGGGCATGTTGTTTTCGTCGTATTCGTACTGCATGAGATACGAGCGTTCGAGTTGTTTTTCGAGCGGCAACGCGCCCGGCGACACTACCCAGCCCGCTTTTTGCAGACGTTTGGCCTCTTTTTTAGTCGTTTTGCTGACTTTGTCGTTCAAATCGTCGCGCGACATTTTAGCAACTTCTTTGCGCTCTTTTTTCATCTCTTTTTGAGTTTTTTCTTGAGCGACTCCTGCGCAAGGCATGGCCAACGCCACCGCCATTGCATAAACAAACAATTTTTTCATAGACATAAAATTTAAAGAGTTAAACATATAAAAATAAATTCACTAACACATTTATCTATCAACACCCAGCAAGAACGACACCCCGAAGTAAAATCCCTGTGTCTGCATATCGTTGACCAGCGGATAGCGATACTCAGCAAACACATCCATGGGGATGTTCGGCAAAAAATTGAACCACATCGACACGCCGCCAACAAGGCCGCAATAAAAATCGTATGTGGGCGTTTCTTGCAAGATATATTTCTCGACCGGCATGGTCAAATCCACACATGCACCGGCATAAGCCGTCAGTGCGAAGTTTTTGGACACGGGAAAATAGAAACGCATGGTTGGTTTGTAGATGAAATACTCGGCCATCATCGGCGTCATCGACACTTCCATATCCAACAGGTTCATACCAAACATTTTGTAACGGAAGGGTAACACGCCCACCGAAATCCATTGTGCGCCATCTTCGAGAGAATAGGTGTAGCCTGCGCTGGCAATGCCCACAAACTTGGTACCGGAATAATTGTAAAAACGCTGAAACACATTTTCGCCGGAGCCTGACGACGACGTGCGCGTCGGTTTCGAAGCGGAGGAACTGCTTGTGCGTGCTGTTTTGGAAGCCGACGATGAGGCCGTTGACGATTTTGAGGCGCCATTCGACGATGACGAAGCCGACGATGTGTATGAACTGCGAGAGGAACTGCCGGAACTACGGGACGAACTGCTCGAACTGCGGCTGCTGCCCCACGAGTAACTGCTATGATAATGATGCGACCGCGACGACCGGCTGCTGCTCAAATCGAAACGCACCACCGCCTCACGTTGCTTTATTAAATCGACTTTCTTATCATCTGAATCCCGACCCTGAGTGGCGGTAATTGTGTAGATGCGAGGCTCCAACTTGGTTACTTTATTGCGTTTGATTTCGTAGTTTACACCATTCGTATCTTTCATCTCGAGCTTTACCTTCGGCGAATTTGTCTTGACAGTCAGTGACCGATAAAAGAGAATTTTCTGTTTGCGATTGTGTTTTTCGTTCACAAAAATCGTGCGTTCAAGCGTCAGACCATTGGTGTTTTTCAGCACAATAACATTTGGGCCGGCAGGCAGTTTTCCTGTCCATTCCGTCGATCCTTTGTAAATCACCGCATCCATATCGCGCACGCTGATCGACACATCTTTGTCGGAACAGATAGTAACCTTGCCCGTAGGTACTTTTTCAAGGTCTAACGTCTTAAATTGATATTTGTCTTTTTCAATTCGTATCTGTTCGCTTATCGTTTTACAATCCTCTTTGCGCACCACAATCAGGTAGTCGCCCACCAACAAATTCTCTTCGTACCAACCATTTTTGCCATTCAACAATTTGCCGTTCAACGTTACTTCGGCATCAACCGGTGTAACCGAAATTTTCACTCTGCCATATTGCTTGACCAACTCGGGAATGGTCAGGGCGGTCGGGGTTTTGCTTGTTACGTTTTGCTCCCACTGCCACGTTTCGCACCCGTTGAGGCGGCCTTGTATGGTATGCATGCCATACTCCAAATCGACTTTCGCTTTTTGGATGGCGACCAAAGCCCCATCAACCCAAATTTCAGTTTCTTTCTCCTTGCTCGTTATCTGCATGGTGATAAATGTCGGTTCCATGCGGACGGTAACCGGCTTGGTTTGGTTATGCACCACTTCGATTTCGGTTTCAAAGGTTTTGTAGAGTTTTTTCTCTACCATCAACTTATGCACACCCGGCGACAACTTGTACGGCGGATTGCCTGTTTGCAGCGCCCCATCGACAAACACGCTGACGCCTTCGACATTACTGTTCACATTGATGAATCCGAACCACGGTTCCAACGTTACCGTATCGCGACGGGCAACACTACGCTTCAGTTTCACCAAGCTCTCGTGAGTTTTGCAAAACGGCGCCGACACGCTAACGGTATGCGACCCAACATCAAGTCCTTCCTTGATGTATAGTGCATTACGACTTGTATCGGGCATGGCGCCGTCTATCGACACCATAAACGGCACACTGATACAGTAGATTTGCAAGTTTTGTTTTTGGCTTATCTCTTTGGGCAAGCCGGTTTTCACTTTCAGACGATACACCGAGCCTTTCTCCAAGTTCATACGACAGTTGCCTTTGTCGCAACCCTCGCATTTGATGGTCATTTTCGTAGCATCGGGGCTCACCCAAATCCATGTTTCTTCGTCTTTGTCTTCGCGACGCTCGATGCCCAAACTGCCCAAATCGAACTGCAACAAATCCGCTATCGGGCTTTCCACTATCAGCAAGGCGCATGTTTCGCCATTTTGGTCTTTGATGGGCGAATTCACCTGCGAACGGTCTGTCAGGTCGGGCTTAGGACCCACAACCTCAACCTTATATTGCGCAAACACGCCGACCGCCATGCAGGCAAACATCATCGACAACACATATTTAATAATTCCATTCCGCATAATTCATCAAATCGTTTTTGTCTGCGTCCCACACACGCACATGAATAATCGGCAGCGCCGGATTGCTCAAATCGGCCAACAGAAACAGATAGCCTTTGTCGGCATAAGTGGTCGAATAATAGTTTTGTTTCAGTATGATTTGATACCGTTCGTTGTTGCGCCCCGTCTTTTTGACTACGGCGTCCTCAAACTGAATATTGACAAACTCCTGTGCCGCAAAAATTTTCGACAAACGTTCAATATACTGATTTTTAGACAGTTGCGTGTATTTATATTGTGCCTGATTGTGCGAAACCACCTCGCTGCGCTGTGTGTGCGGCAGTTGTGTGCCAATAATTATCAGGGCATCGTCGGAAAATACGGCATCCAAATAGTCCAAACGCTCCAACGCATACGCCGTTTTGTAACATTCCAAAAAGTTGATAAGCACCAACCGCGACGTATCGTTCCACATGTCGTGCTGCAATATATCGTTCATGGTCGTCTGCTCCAAGCCGAAATTAAGGCCATCGACACGCCCGTCTTTGATGTAAAACACCAAATCCTCGACAAACCGTTTATTGTTGTTGGGGAAAGCAAACGATGCTTTCACACCCCGACACAGGAAACCGCCTTCGAAGGCTGTAATTTGCAGTTCGGGACGCGCCACCACAACCGCCTTGCCGTACTTAATCAGTTTTTCGAACCACCGCCACCCGTCAGCCGTAAAATACTCTCTGACAGACTCATACTGCCGATTGTCCAACGCATCGAGCACCGCAGCCACTACCGACGCCACACTTTTCACCGCTTTTTTGCTGCACACACCCAGCGAGTCCACTTGGGCGGCTTTGGTCAATTCTTTGGCCGCAGGCAGCACATCGGTCACAGCCTGCTCCGGCTTCAAAGCGATTCGCTTGGAGCATTGCCGAAACGGAAGTTTTGACGGGTTGCGGCTCAACACCAGATCGACCACCGGATCCGATTTCCACAATTTCGGATACGCATATTCAATGCGGAGCGACAAGGCGGCAGTCGTTGTTGGCACCTCTACCGACCCGACACCATCTTTGACCGACGCGCACACCCACGCATAGCCGTCGAAATATTCGCAATCGCCATCGACCATCGGCGCGCCCCGATAGGTGAACGACAACGTTTGCAACACATTGTCGTCGGCAGGCACACGCTGCAAAGGAGTTATCTGCACGCCATCGAGCACAGTCGCTATTTGCGATGAGATGTGGTTCGACAACGGCATGTCGTTTGCGTCGCGCAGGCTGTTTTGCTGATCGTCGGGCAGCGCATTTATCAGTTTCAGCGCCCAATAGTAATTACGCAACGCGCTGCCTACGCGCCCTTCGCCCAAGGCATGTTGTGCAAATGACACCAAATCGCGAATTTTAGTTTTGCGTTCGGCATACATTTTGTCAATCTCGGCGCGGTCGATGTAGCGCAACACGCGATAAACGCCACCCTCGTCCGACACAAGGCGCTTACAATTCGTCAGTGTTACATTGGAACCCGACTTGATGTCGCCCGACGTAATCACCGACGAATGCACCTCGCCATACACTTGTTCGTTGGTAATGGATGTTTCGGTGGTCATATCCACACTGACCGATATTTGGCTGATCAAATCGTGCAAAGCGGCATCGTCAGCCAACTGCAAATCGGCCGAAAAACCCTCGCCCCACACATAGTGCGGATTACGTTTGATGCGGTCGAAGTCCTGCGCCACCAGCACACAACTCCACACCGACACCAAACCGATTACTATGTACCTTACCTTGCTCACGCTTTTAATTTAGTAATCACCGTAAATGATTATTCTTCGCCACAAAAGTATAATAAAACCTATCCAAAACCATCATCCATTTCATCCATTTTGCGAACGATCAGCGAAGAACAATACTTCACTCCTCATGTCTGATTCCTAATAGTAGGGACGTGGCGCGCTGCGTCCCTATTCTCACTACTAATGATTTTTCACAACACGCACGCCATTAATGCTTTTTAAATTTTAAGAAATAAAAAAGGCAAAAAGCAGATACTATAAGGCATATTGGACCTATTACAATACTAATAGGACCTAATGTTTGCCGAGCGATTATGCCAGCTGTGCTAAACACACTAACCCCTATTATCGTATATCCAACTCCCAATATCAATCCAATAGTTGCATATTTTTTAACTATTTCTTGGTCTTGAAGCAATTTTATAGGGGCTCCGCAATTTGGACATACATTTGCCAGGTCGCTTACTTCATGACCACATTCTTTACATTTAATTAGTGCCATAATGTTTGTTCATTAATTTGTATTACATTTATCAGTACCTTACAAATATTGGTTGTATTTTTACTCATACAAAACTAAAAATTCTTTCATAGCACGATTGGCGTGCTATGAAAGAATAAATTCCAGCCATTAAGCTAAGAACGGAAGAATTTTGTTGTAATTCGCTTCTCTTGTTTTCTTCCCGATCAGGAATAAATCAATAAGCCACCAAATTCCAAAGCCTCCAAATGTGAGCAGTTTAAAGACGCCTGCTCCGATGCTACCCACCAAGAATCTATCAATTCCCATACCTCCGAAGAAGAACGAAACTACCCAAATGATAGTGGGATTTTTTAATTCAACCGACATAAGAGTTGTATACTTGTCATCAGACAAGGATACCATCTTTTGTTGAATCATTGCCAAATGTGCAGCAGTAAATCTGCTTGCTTTTGCGGCCACAAAAGTCTCAATTTTACTTTTTTCCATAAAATTCTCAACGACACATACAACATATCTCGAGCCAAATACATCGTATGATGTCTTTTTTTAAGTGTTAGTATTAGTATAAGTGACTCGATTCTTATGACAAACTAAAGATGACTCCACACAAAGCCATAATCAAGAGTGCTACAGCCACAACTTCCAAGATGAGACAAACAATCGCGACAATCACACCTAACTTCATATTCTTATTGGCTTCAATTATGGTTAATTGTGCCATATTATATTGCTGCAGTGCTAAATTATTACTCGCCTTTTCGTACTTATCATACGCAATTACAAAAAAGATTAATGCAATAAATTTACACAACAATACACAAAGCACACACCACACCATTGCAGAGGTTGTCTGAATTTGGGATTGCATTGCTAAAATATCAATGTTTTCCGTCGGATCCGACGAGTAACCAATCTTCTGCGACGAAGACTGTGATGATTGGATTTTCTTTTCGTATTCCATAATCAAATTTATAAAAATTCACTTAATAAGCGACAAGAAAAAAGAATTACTCGCATTTCATACAAATCTATATGACCAGGTTTCAATGCTATTATTCTATCTTTTGCAATGATATTATTTACTCGTAGTCATGTACTTGCGAATATTCTCTAGTACGTTTATCAATTTTGAAATCAAGACCTTGGCGACAGGCTCTCCCATACACTTCACTCAAATCGAAATACACTCTGACAATCGCCGTACTACCCGAATACTCTATTACTTTCACATCGCTTGCAGAAGATACGGTTGTAGAAATATTAAAAAAATCCGGCCTAAAAGTTATTCCTATACAAAAATCTTCTACATCTTGTTCTGATTCAAATACTGTAGATTGTACTTGAACGTCTTCCAACTCACCATCATCTCGTGTGTTCATGAAATAACCTACTCCTAAAATCAAGATAGTTAGAAGACTTAACGCAACAATTAGAATTACTGACTTGTTCTTTTTCATAAGATTTTTTTTATTTTACCTCCACTTTCTCATTCGGCAGGAGACATACTCCGTTTACTTCTTTTACGACCTTGCAAAGTTAGTTTATATGTATCAAAAAATCATAAAAACTGCATATCCACTATAGATAGGAAAACCTATCTATTTTGTCCATAAATCACTATCCGTTTTG
The DNA here is from genome assembly GCA_051870755.1 of Paludibacteraceae bacterium. Taxonomy (GTDB): domain Bacteria; phylum Bacteroidota; class Bacteroidia; order Bacteroidales; family Paludibacteraceae; genus W0P28-013. The sequence goes on from JBJECE010000034.1 coordinate 8,910, forward strand.
GATAATGTGCCGCGCTGCGCCCATTTTTCCATATACAACCGAAAGAAATTGACATCCATAATGTCCGATATACGCCACAACAGGTCGGCATCCATCGTCTTTTTCGAAAACAGTTTGTAAACATGATTGTTCGAACATGGCAACTGCCGCGCCAACCACACACCGCTACGCCCCTGACGTTTCAGCTCGCGCTGTATTTCCTTACCGATAAAAACAACATTTTCCATACTATACGGATTGATTTTTCGCCACAAAAGTACAACAAAACCACTCGGGGACAATCATCCATTTCATCCATTTCGCAATGCGGCGCAATTCAAAAAAAATGTGTATCTTTGCACAATCGTAAACAGCAAACTGTAACACCCTAATATATAATGTTACCGAACTCCATTATCGACCAAATAAAACAGCGCAGCGGGCTTGCGCTCGATTCGGCCAACGACTACGAAAGCCTATCGGCCGACACCAATTTGGGCATCAACACCCTGAAACGCCTATGCGGTTACGCCCCCGACAGCACCGAGCCACGCCGCTCGACACTCAACATGCTGGCACAATATTTAGGCTTCGACACATGGAACATAATGATGAACCTCGAACCGGGCGATAGCGAATGGAACGACACCTGCATCCACGCCGACGAAATACGCCGTAACGAATCGGTAACGGTAACATGGCTGCCCAACCGACAACTGACACTGCGCTGCATCGGCGACGAAACATTTGAAGTCAGCAGCAGCATCAACGGCAAACTGCACACCGGCGACCAAGTACACATCGAACTATTCCGCCTGCACCACCCGCTGACGGTAACCAACATCGTGCGCCAAGGGCAACTGCTCGTCAATCCCGATGGCACACGCACGGCCTATATAGCCGGCAAACGAAACGGTATATCAACGCTTACAACCAAATTTCTATGATTGAATCGGAATTCACGGCACAAACGCCCATACAGGATACACAAAACGAAGTACTCATCAACTCGGGAGGCACAGCCGATTGCTACAAAATCAGCCTGCGCAACAGATTCTACATCGTTAAACGACCCAAAAACATCTACGCCGACAACGCCGAATATCTGCAACTATTTCACAAAGAGTTCGATTTGGGCATACAACTCGACCACCCAAACATCGTGCGCTACTACGATTTGGGCAAGGACGACAAAGGCCTATTCATCCGCATGGACTATGTCGATGGCGAAAACCTCACGACATTCGTGCAACAAAATCCCGATTATTTCCGGAAACGGAGCCATCGGCAACAATTCATCGACGAATTGCTCGGAGCCATCGCCTATATGCACGCACACGAGATGCTCCACCTCGACATCAAGCCGCAAAACATCCTGATCACCCGACACGGACAACACGTCAAACTCATCGATTTGGGATTTGCGTGGACACAAGCATATCGCAGCCACAACGGCTGTTCCAAAGACTTCTGCGCACCCGAACAATTGGACACAACGGCGGGCAGCATCAGTCCCGCTACCGACATCTACGCCATCGGCAAAGTGTTCGACCTGTTCGGACTCGCTCCGAAAAGCATCGTCGCACGCTGCACCAAAGAGACGACGCAACAACGTTTCCAAAACATCGAGGCACTTCAAAAAGCCCTGCGCCGACATGCCGCACTGCCACGACGCATAGCGACTACAGCCGCCTGCCTCATACTGCTGGCAGCCACACCTGCGCTCTATATGCTGCAACCGCGCCCCGAGCCCATCACGACCGTAACCACCATCACCGACACCATCGTCATTCGCGACACCATTGTAGCCATGCCGCCACCAAAAGTATTGACCAAACAAGATAAGTTTCGTGCAGCCATTCGCCACGTATTCGACTCTATCTACGCACCATTCTACCGCCAATATCCCACCTACACCGAGGAGATGAAATATGCGATAGAGGAGCCTTTCGATGCGGCCAACGCCTACGCCGACGAAAAACTGAGCAGCATGAATCTATCCTTTCAGGACGAGATTGAATATACCCAAATCGTATCCGAAGAGATAAACCGCATTATGAGCCCGTTTAACCGCATGGCTAACGCCTACGAACCATAACGCCGATGCGCGACTATTTGTACAATTCAAAAAAATTGTATTCCAAAACCTCGGAAATACGACGCAGCAACCCGGTGTTGATGTCGGGCTTGCGATAAACTTTGTAGAGATGATTGGCCGAACACGGAATTTGGCGCGCTAACCACACCGTCGAACGACCCTGATCGTGCAGTTTCTTACGAATAACTTTCCCAATATGTATCTGCGCTATGTTCGGCATGCAAAAAGTGTGGAGTTTCCTTATTGCATTCCGAGGTATTTGCCGTAACCTTCAAGTCAGATAAGTCCAGTCCACACTCGCAGTGCAGACGCTTACAGAACTTATTCATTGACTTGTTCGTCGAATCGGCAAATTTTCGGAATGTCGTGAATAAATAGCAAACGCTATCGTCTATTTGATGTTATGTCTATTGATTCTCTGCTACTTGTTATTACAGATTGTATTATATTGTTTTACAAATAGTTAAGTACACTCCGAAGCATACGCGCGCACACTTCGGAATGAACTTCAGACACCTATTATTTTCGATCGTTACTTATCATTTTTGACAAACGCCCACAGTATGCCCGAAACGAGCAGACACACGGCGCAAATGGCAAATATAATCGACTTATCGGCAGCGGCATTCACCACCTCGCCCATTTTGAACGAAGCCACCAACTGCGGCAGCACCACCGACAGGTTGAAAATGCCCATATACAAGCCCATTTTCGACTGATCGACCTTTTCGCTCATGATGGCAAACGGCAGCGACACCAACGAAGCCCAACCGATACCCACGATACACAAAGCGGCAAAGAACACGATGATTTGCGAGCCAAACGCCCAAATCAGGCCATAGCCAATCGCCATCAGCAAGATGGAAACGGTGTGCGTCAGTGTCATGCCGCGACGCTTGGCAATCACATTCAGCACCAACACCGGCAAAATGGCTCCCACCAAGTCGCGCACAAGGAATGCCCACGAATTGACCGACTGCATGGCACTTTCGTCGAGGCCGGCAATTTTGGTCGAAACATAAAAGAACATGTACACATTCATCGTCTGAACGCCCCACCAACTGAACGAGTGCGCCAACAGAATTTTCTGAAACTCATTGTTATTCGACGACTCGCGCAACGCGTTGGTCAGCACCAACACCATGGCCACAAGTTCAACCACGATGCAGATAACCTCGACCACCGACAGCGTAACGCTGCCAAACTGAAACAGTGCTGCATCCTGCAAGCCAAACAATTTGGCAATAATCACATACACGCCGTAAATCAAAAATCCGAGCAGCGGCAGCAATGCGCTGAAAATGTCGCCCACCGACGATTTCGATTTCACCTTTTTCTCTGCCTCGGCCTCCAATTGGCGCGGCTCCTCGATAAAGAAAATCGGCACAATGGTGAACAGCAACGCCACAGCCACACCCACATAAATCAGTACGATGTTGCCCCAAATGACGGCAATCAGGTAAGCCAGCACGCCGCAAGTACCCGAGACGGTCTGCATCCACGTGTAACCTTTCGAACGCTGCTCTTTCGACGTGCAGTCGGCAATGAGCGAACGCGTCGGGTTGAAACTGACGTTAATCGACAAGTCGAGCGTCAGCGCCACTACGACGGCAATAGTCAGCAAACCTTCGGCGCCGGCAGCGCCAAACATGCTTTGAATAATGTGAATATTCGGCAACGCCAACAGCATCAAGCCGGTGAGCAGTCCGCCGAAAAATATCCACGGACGACGACGCCCACCCATAAACCACAGGTTGTCGCTGAGCGCCCCGACAATGGGCTGCGCAATGATGCCGGCAATGGGGCCGGCCGCCCAAACAATACCTATCTGACTGATATCCAGCCCGTAGCGCGTGGACAGAATCCAACTCAGTGCCGAAATTTGCACCGAAAGACCAAAGCCCATGGCTGTGGCCGGCAAACTTAGCAACGCGAAAAACGTGTTGCTCATCTTTCTCTGAATGTTTAACATAGCGATATTTAGGTTTGAATGAAAAATAAACGTTGCAAATTTACGTATTTTCATCGAAAAAAACAAACAAAAAAAGTTATCAACATTATTTTTTATTTTGCAAAATATCAACTATCTTTGTCCAATCAGTTGAAATAGTAAAAAACACCGAAAAATATGGCAGTTGAAATCAAACAACCATCGCCCGACAAGCTAAAAGCGTTGCAATTGGCGATGGAAAAAATCGAAAAAGACCACGGACGCGGCACCATCATGCGTCTTGGCGACGAGAACATCGAAGAAGTGAGCATCATTCCGACCGGCTCCGTCGGGTTGAACCTGGCGTTGGGCGTGGGCGGCTATCCGCGCGGACGCATCATCGAAATTTACGGCCCCGAATCGAGCGGTAAAACCACGTTGGCCATTCACGCCATCGCCGAAGTGCAAAAGAGCGGCGGCATTGCGGCCATTGTCGATGCAGAACATGCGTTCGACCGTTTTTATGCCGAAAAATTGGGCGTTGACATTAAAAATCTGCTGATTTCGCAACCCGACAGCGGCGAACAAGCGCTCGAAGTTGTCGATCAGTTGGTACGCTCGTCGGCGGTCGATTTAATCGTTATCGACTCGGTAGCCGCGCTAACTCCGAAAGCCGAACTCGAAGGCGATATGGGCGACTCGAAAGTGGGTTTGCAGGCACGTCTGATGTCGCAAGCACTGCGCAAACTCACGGCCAGCATCAACAAGACGAACACCACCTGCATCTTCATCAACCAATTGCGCGAAAAAATCGGCGTGATGTTCGGCAACCCCGAAACCACCACCGGCGGCAATGCACTGAAATTCTACGCATCGGTACGGCTCGACATTCGCCGCATCGGACAAATCAAAGAAGGTGAAGAGATTTTGGGCAACCAAACGCGCGTCAAGGTGGTGAAAAACAAAGTGGCGCCTCCGTTCCGCAAAACCGAGTTCGACATTATGTACGGCAGCGGCATCTCGCGCACCGGCGAATTGGTCGATTTGGGTGTCGAAGCCGGCATCATCAAAAAAAGCGGTTCGTGGTACAGTTACAACGACGAAAAATTGGCTCAAGGCCGCGAAGGCGCCAAAAAAGTGCTGGCCGAAAATGTTGATTTGGCCGGCGAAATCGAAGCACAAATCATGGAGGCGCTGAAAGACAAATAAAAAGTCTATCGACAACTATAACGACACAAAAAGGCGGAAAATTTTTCCGCCTTTTTGTGTATCAGCAGTAATTATCGCCGCCGGCCGAACCGTTTGGAGCCACGCCGCGAACCATGCTTCGAACCGCGCCCAAAACTATGGCTCGATCCACGCAAACAATGGCATGCGCCACGCCGTTTGTTCGGGAGATAATAGCACACACCCACTTCGACACCCACCGAAAGCGCGTTTACCTTATCGCCTATCTGATTGGTATTCAGTAGATTGGTATAATCGCTCATGAATCCGTGCATCTGTTCCATGCCCTCCATATCATTGCGGAAACCGATGGGATTGGACGCGCATCCGTCGGGCATAATATTCGTGATGCCAAAATCGCCATACACCTTGCACGACAACTCGAGATAGCGCGTCAGCGGGAAAGCCACGCCGGCTTTGACAAAGGCCGACAGCATCGGCTTGAACGTCAGTTCGCTCTGCGGACGAAACGCCTCGGTGGTATAATAGCCGTGATTCGGCGTGTCGTACAACCACAAATGAAATTGGTCGTAATACCCTTGATGCGTGATGCCGCCACCGGCCTTGCTGCCGCCGCCCAACAAGAAACCGTATTTTGCGCCCACTTCGGCACACACGCGCATGTGCGACAACGGAAACGACAGACACACCGACAGCGGGATTTCGGCATATACGGCATGATGCTGTTCGCGCCACCGATCGAGCATCACATAGTGATCGTAAGTGCCGCCGCCATTAGCATTGACCGAAGGCCACGCCAACTCGTCGGGCAGAAGCAGCGTCGTGCCATAGCGCGAGAAATCGGCTCCCAAACGCAATCCCACATTCGGCGTGAAAAAATAAGCGTAACCCAAATGCGCTTTCAACCCATACGAACCGTTATTGCGCAGTTGATCGCCGGTGAGTTGATAATTCAGCATACTCCAACCGGCACCAAGCGAAAATTCGAATTCGGAACCGGCACCACGTTTATGACGCGATGACGAAAAACGCGGGCGTCCCCACGCCACCATCAGCGGGACGAGCAATAACAACACCAATAACGCGCGTTTATTCATCGTTTATTCTGTTTTTTGCGGTTAACGTACTACTATTTTTGCTGTTCGGCGAGTACCTTCGGCCGTGTACAAAGCCACCAAATAAACACCTTTGTCTAACGGCAAGCGCCATTGCGTTTCGGTAGTGGTAAGCAATGCCGCCGCCAACAAACAGCCATGTGCAGAGAAGACACGTGCCTCAACATAGGTCATTGGCAACACACTAATTATAAGCCGATTATCCAAATAAAGGACTTCGGCCGGCGACAAATGTGCTGATGCAATAGCCGTTTGAATAATTTCGACATAAGCCTGTTCGCACGAACATTCCGTAGTTCCTTCGACAGTTTGCGCGCACACATAATAACTCTTATCGTGCGTTGCCACACCGCCGGTAGTCTGGAAATAGAGGAATTGCCGCGTCTCGCCGGGCAACGCCACACTGTCGCAATACCATTGGTACGCCACATAGCGGTCGGAGGCATTGTCGCAAAAGAGCACATCGTCCCATTTGGCATAGACCATACCTTCGTAACAAGGCGGGTCGCACGGTTTGGCATAGACGGTGTACGAATGCCAAATGCTATCGCAGCCGCGCGGACTTTTCTCCATATACTCGTATGTTTCGCCGGAACGGTCGAACTGATAGCCTTTCCAAATAAACGGCAGTTGATTTTCGCAAATGGTCTTTTCGTCGGTAACAGTTATCACATCAGGACATTCCGGATTGCATATTTTCAAATCCAGTTTCAAAATGTAGTGAGCTGTAACACAACCATTTGCGTCTGTCAGCACCGTATCCACCACACCGGGAGCGTCGAACACAACCGTCATCTTACTATCATAAACCCACTTGTATGGTAAATTTGTTTTACAAACTTTAATCGAATCGCGTTTGGGGGTAGCTGGGTCGCACGGCGGCGTACAATCTTTGATTGTTACATAAAATATGGTCTGATAAACCACCGTTGTAACCACCGTCGTCGTTTTTTGGAACATGATGTCGTCCAAGCAGAAGTCGTTACCAACACCATCATACGGATTAGCATCATACACGCCAATCATCACATCGTCGCACGTTACCGGCGATTTCCAACGTTCTTCGCGCAACTCCCACCCATTCAGCGGCGACGTTTGCCCCAACGTATGTTCCGTATTATTCAATTTGTAGGTAGTCGTTTGACCATTGGGTTGCTTACATACGATTACAAATTGCAAACGCGCCGGCGAATTGCTATATTGAGGAGTATTGGGATGCGCCGCCCAATAGGAGAACAGATAGGTCGAATCTTTCTCCAATTTCAGTTGCGGATTGCCTGCAACTACATTACCTTTATTATCAGTTGTCTGTTTAGTATAAGCCTTCCACGCAAATCCTTCCTTTCCGGCATCAAACAACGCAAAATATTGCCCTCCGTGTGGACTCTTTACTTGATAATCTCTCCAAAAATCATAAGCATTTTTGGTCAAAGTGTAAAGGTTCTTTTTGAGTTCCGCATGGTCTTTGATGGCAGCATCTTCATAATAATTTGCATCATTTTTAGTATACTCAACATACTGATAATCAGATGTAAAATTTTCATTGCTCTCAAAATCGCCGTTGGCCATCAGGTTGTTTTCGGCTTGCACATCGTCGCGCACCACCTCGCATATATAGGTTACATTGCGATCCGGCGCATCGCCCACAAGTACCAGCTTGCGATTAGTTTCTGCCCAAAGCGTGTCGTATGTTCCGTTCGCATCGATGCGTATCCAGCGATACGTTTCGTTATCGGACACACGTTGGTCGGACGTCAGAATAACATTGCGACCAATACACACCGTTGTGTCGTATTTGGTTACAACCGTATTTGTGCCGGAAACGGCAGCACTGCACACAGCCGGAACGACCATGCACAGTGCGAGTAGTGCAACGAAATGAGCGCGTTTCATCATGGTGTCAATACAAATCTATGCGTTTTTCGACATCTACCGTACCATCGCTATAGGTGGTTACAATCACACGGAAATTGGCTGAGATACGATATTCGCGTACAGCGGCCACCGTTTTGGCCTGTGAGGCAGGATATTCGGCTGCTGATGGTGCCGCCTCATCAAACGTAACGTGGCACGATTCGATGACAGTACCATCGGGTGTTGTAACCTCTACATAGTAGGTGTTGGTAATATTCGAGGTGTCGGGTATACGATAATATTGCCCCGTTGCTCCGTCAATGGCATTGCCGTTGAGGTACCACTGATAGGCGGTGTAGCCTTTGTCCTTGTTGCTGACAAACAAGAAATCGGTCCATTTGCGATAGATCAGCGTGTCGCACGGCGGCGTGGGTGGTGTGGGCGGTTCGGAACAATCTTTCACCGTCAGAATGTAGGTGTCGGTAAAGGCTATTACCGCCGTTTCGGTCGAGATGGTTTGGAACATGATGTCATCCAAGCAAAAGTCGTTACCAACGCCGGCGTTGTCGTTCAAGTTTTTCACGCCAATCATCACATTGGTCGATGTTTTTGGCGCCGTATAGGTTACAAACTGCTGGTGCCACTCGTTATCGTCGGTCGGCAGCGTGTAGGGTTCGCCTAACGGTTGTTCGCCCGCACCATCATTCAGGTCGATGTAGAACTGCAGTATTGCCGGAGATCCCGCTTCGCCGGTCGTATTCGGCATTGCCGCCCAATAGGAGAAATAATAGGTCGAATCGGCCATTACTATCAAATCCTCATTATCTTTCTTAGGGTCAGTCTCTGTGGAACACTCGGTTTCGGCCTTCCATGCATAACCGGATGCTCCGGCATCAAACAGACCAAATTTGTCGCCACCATGTGGTTCGATAGATTCAAATTTGTACCAAAAATCACTCGCATTTGCGGCCAACGTATAAAGATTACTCCCTAAATGACCGGCACTATTATAATAATCACCATCATTAGCCGGATATTCTACATTCGTATAACTCGACGTAAACCCATCAGTCGATTCAAACTCGCCGCCGGCCATCAGGTTGTTCGAAGCCACGATGTTTGTTTTGTAGGCAGTTACTTTGTAGGTGCATGTGCCTGTGTTGCTGATCGGCACTTCGACCTCGCGCGACGTGGCGCCGTTCACCGTTTCGTCGGTCGATTCCCACTTGTAGAAATCGGCTTCGATGGACGACGACAGCGTAATGGTGGCGCCATCGGCTTGGCACTCTTCAGAAGAAGATGTTTGCGTACAAATGGGCGCCGGTACGGTCAGCGAAAGCGGTTTGCTCTCTATCAACTGCGTGCAGGCCACATCAGCATAGACCGACACATAGACTGCAACAGCATCGCCTTCGGCGGCAGGCACATCTTCTATCACATATTGATAGGGCGATTTTGGCGTGCGCACTTTTTTCGATACGCCGGTCGCCGGGCAACTGATAACCATGCCACACGGCGCGCCGCTGAGCGTAACTGTCAGATTGATATTATACTTTTTGGTAGCGCAGTCGTAATTGACACTTGCATCGATGTCGGCAATGCCCGATGCACCCGTAGATGCCGGCGCAGCCAGCCATTGACCTGTGCCATTAACGGCTGTTACCTGATAATAAGGCGTTGATGCACTCTTCCACCACACCTCTTCACCTACTACCCCGAGATTCTGATCAGTGGTGTAGTCTTCGGTGTGTGTCATACTATAAGCGAAGCGTATATTATCTTGCGTTTCAGCCTGGCTTGTCGTCGTATAGGAATATACGCCGTCCTTGCCCGGCACCGGTTTCATACGATACGAACCCGATGGTTGTCCGTCGCGGGATCCGCTCAAGACGAGATAGTACGATTTTTTGCAGCACCACTGTTGCGTTACATCCAGATAGATGGTTGTACCTTTTGGTATGAATCCGCCAAAGGCTGCCACCGTGGTCAATGCTATTGTGATAAGACTAAAAATACGTTTCATGGTATCTGTTTTTTTGTGTTTTAACAATTATTCTTCTATCGGTATGATTTCGACACGGCGGTCGAGCGCGATGGAGTGTTCGACGCCGCTACCTGCATCGTAGGCAATGTCGGCAGCATGCGCTTCGACGCGCAGTTGTTCGGCCTTCACGCCTTTGTGCAGCAGCAGGTCGGCCACAGCTTGTGCGCGTTTTTCGGACAAGATGCGGTTTTTGCGCGCATTACCTTCCTTACTTGCGTGTCCCGAAACGATGATTTTTTGATCGGGATTTTCCAACAGCACCGCCGCAATCTGGTCGATGATGTCGGCAGGTTCGAGTTTCGGCACTGTCGAGTTAAGATCAAACCAGATAACCGATTTTTTCATCAGACGCACGATTTCTTTGGCAGCTTCTTTTTTGGGTTTTATCTCGGTTTCGGTGCGTGCCGTCAGTTTCATGGTCGTGTCGCACACCACTACATGTTCGAACAACGAGCGTGTTTCGGTCTTCTTTTCGACATGATGCCACGAGATGCCCACTTTGACGCCGACGCCCCACGGGCGCACGCCCGACACGAAATCCGAAGCCAACTCGCCATTATACATATTCATAAAGTCGTGCCGGCGATAGTCGTCGGCTGACGGTTGTTTCCAACCGATGGCTTGTTGCGATTCGTTATTGAGGTCGAGGCAGTTCATCTGGAAATAGAGTCCGGCCATCAGGTCGAGACGTTCGTTCAGCGGATACATCACACCCACTTCAGCCGATGCCGTCAGCGCTACCTGTGTCAGATTCAAGTTGTGCCGCTCTTTCGAAAAAGCGATACCAATCTCTTCCGTATAGAAGTCGCGGTCGGGCTGATTGACAATCGTCATCTCCCACTGCGGATAGTAGCCTTGGTGTTCGAGCGAGCCGCTTTTCAGCGCCCACTTGTTGTACACAGGCATGCCCACGCGTACGCCCACGCCGGCATATAGGCGCAAGTTGTCCTTCGTAATCGGATATTGGCACTGCACGCCGACAGGCAATTCGACGATGTGCGTTATCTGCTGTTCGCGCCAATCGTGCGTTACGGCATAGTGCGTATATTGCTCGCCATCGGTATCACCTTGTCCTTCCCACACATTGGTGTTGTTGAGTACGCCGTAACTACCGTAGCCCGCAAATCCGACGCCCACGGTTATGCCCCAATTCTCGTTGAAATAGTAGGCATACTGCGCCTGCAACAAACCTTGTAAGTCGCCCAAATTTTTACCGACTTTTTCGCCGGCAGCATCGCGCAACGAGTAACCCATCGAACCATAACCAAGTCCCAGCAACGCTTGCACATAGTGGCCTTTGCGTGTGGGCGCCGACTCGACAACGACCACCGAATCGAGCCGACGAGTCTGCGTGTGGCACGTTACCGAAAATGTCGTATCCTGATACGTTTTGACGATTTTGTCGTCGTCCTCGGTCGTGTTGGCCGGCTCTACACCGGGCGACTTGTAAATGGTAGGCGGTGCCGGCGGATTGGTGATTTTGATGTCGTTTTTCTTGGCTTTGACGATGAACTTTTTGCCCAACAATTTTTTGATGGCACTCGTAGCGCTCACATCTTTGAATTTGATGGTTACCATCCGTTCAAAGTCGATATTGGCATCGGTGTAATCGACCGTATAGCCACTGCGACGGCCTATGTCGTCGAGCACTTCGGTCAGTTGTACATTTACATACGATTTCGTTATCTTTTTATGTGCCGATGCCTTTGGCGCTGCAAAAGCAGAGCCAAAGGACATCAATACACATAGCAATATGGAAAACAGACGTGTATTCATGGTTTTGCTATTGTTTTAATAAACTATCACTTTTTGTCCGCCACCGATGTAAACGCCTTTCTGCAAACCTTCGACAGCATTCACACCGCTATGCAACTCGAGATGCCGTACCAACATGCCGGTGGCCGTGTACAGGTTCATTTCGAGGTCTTCGGGCGTATCGATGTAGAGGATGCCATTGTGAACATAAATGAGCATATTAGCAGTAGGCAACTCTATATTTTCGATAGCCGTCGAACTACCGGCATAGTGCGGTTCCGGATCGGGCAATGCGCCTGTGCAAGGATCTTCTTCCGGATAGTCGGGCGTTGGATCCGGTTCAGGTTCGGGTTCGGGATCCGGTTCAGGTTCAGGTTGCGGTACGTCGGCACAGAGAGTGGTAACCTGACTATTGTAGGCAATGCTGTTATAATCATGTCCGACCCACAAGCCTCGCTCCGTATATGTGAGGTCAGCCGACTTATTAGAATCTCCTCCAGGGTTCCAGATAATCATCCAACCGCTTGTATCTGAAGTTGCATCGTCGGGTATCACAAATTTATATACGCCTCCGCCCAATGCAGTAGCCTTAGTACCCGGCCAATCGTTGGTGATGGTTGTGTTACCGTTGTTTTTATCCCAAATATAAGCGTACGCGCTACTGCCAAAGGAGGTGGCATCGGCTTGGAAGAATACGCAGCGTTCGTCGGCAGTCTCGAGACAGGGGGTAGCGGGATTCTCAATGGATCCACCACCTGTGCTACCACCATCGCCGAAGCGTGGGTCGAGGGCTTCCTCTTTGCCGTCCCACTGCGGGTCGCCAATGTTGGCTTTGCTGCTGCCGTAAAGGTAATTGCCATCCGTACCGATTTTACCGGGGGCAGGCGTTTTGGCCGTACTGAGTACATACACGCGCATATTGCCTTTGCCGGAACAGGTGGCCGTAAGAGAACCATTTGTAACGGTTTTTACATCGCCGGTTACACAATCAATGTATGTACCATTCTCGATGCCGGTGAACGTGGCATTACCCGAAATAGTAACCAACGCATACGAATCGGTGGTGGCATCGGTATAGCGGCGTTTGAAAGCGAACAAACCGCTGCAACCATCGGTGCTGTACTGACCTTTGCGCAAAGCAGGTACCGACAGACGTATTTTTGCCAAGCGGCGAATGTGGCGCGCCAACGGATGTTGAAGCGTTTGTGCCATGTTGCCACACGCCTCGTTGTATTCGCCAAAATCGCTGGTTTCGACATAGCCGCTCAAGTAGCCGCCATAGTAAGCACGACCGCTTTCTTTCAGAGCAATTTCCGTACCTTTATCAATCAGTTGTCCTTTTTTGAACTCAATTTCCGATCCGTAGTAGATGCACGGAATGCCGCGGAAAGTAAACATCAGCGAGAGGTTCTCTGCCCACGTCGATTGGTCTTTGGCAAAACGCTGGCTTTCGGGCGCACCGTCCGGTGCGTAGTCGTGGCTATCGACATAGACCACGTTCCAAGTGGCATCGTTGTAGTATTTATCGCCACTGCGCACTTGGTAAGCCGAAGTAGCACTCTCGAAGTTCCAGTGCATCGGGAAGTCGATAACGCTGAAGCCGGAGTATTGGCTGTAGTCGGGCGTATGGTAGGCATTGCCTTTCAGGAATGCATTGTCCGAAGTGCGGGTGTCGCTATGTTCGCCCAAATAGTCCGCAGCCTGTTGGTCCACAGAGGTAACATTGGTATGCGTACCCTTGCTGCCTTCGGCAACAAACTGCCCATCCCACGAGTGCGGGTCGGTGTCCCACGCATAGTCTTTCGTTTCTGTCCAAGTATAGAAATAGGGTGATAGATTGTCATGATTGCGATAGGTTACGTTGCGGTCGCGTGCGCACACCTCGCCGTACATGAAAAAGTCGCCACCGTTGCGTTTGGCTTTGTACTGTTCGGCCAACGCTTTGAATTGCGGAATGAAATTTTTGTTGAACGTGAGGCGCGAGATGTGTCCGCTGGTGTCGATGCGGAAACCATCTACACCCATTTTGATAAACTCGCCATAGCACTTAACCAAATAATCTGCCACATACTGGTTCTCGGTATTGAGGTCCACGCAGTCGCCGGCTATCTGTGCCCACCAACGGGTGTCGTCGTCCCAGTTGAAAGAGCCGAAGTGGTGCCAATAGTTGTTCTTGTCGTGGTTATTGCCGTCGGTATTCTTCATCTCCGCCAAGCGGGCATCATACTGCTTGCCGCCCTCCAGCGAGAGATAGTCATCGGGCAGGCGTCCGCCATCTTTTTTGGTGTAAGGAATCATACACTCGTTGATGTTTGATTGGTCGGCGTTCCAATCGCGGGTGAAGAGTTTGCAGAGATTCTCCTCGCCGAAGTTGCCCGTGTGGTTGAGCACGATGTCGAGAATAATTTTCATGCCGCGTGCGTGCGCCGCATCGATAAGATCCTGAAACTTAACATCTTCGCTCTCGTAGCGTTTGTCCACCTCGGAGAAGTTCAATGCGTGATAACCATGATAATCATAGCCCGAACCATTAGTAACGACCGGCGTAATCCAAACGGCCGTAAAGCCCAGCGCCTTGATGTAATCGAGTTTTTCGATCAAGCCCTTGAAATCGCCGCGCCATGCGGGGTCGCCTACGTTCTTGGTTTGTCCGTCCCAACACTGGGTGTCGTTGCTCGGGTCGCCGTTGTAGAAACGGGTGGTCATCACAAAATAGATCTGCTCGTCGCGAAAATCGGTGCGACTTGTGTACGGGATAGCAGCACTTAAGCCCTGCACAAACAGCAGTGAACATAAGGCCACCGCAAAGCCTGTTTTGAAAAGTTTCATAAGTAATCGGTATTTTTAGGTTAGTAAATTCAATTAGGGTGTTACTACAATTTTCTGACCTTCAATCACATAAATGCCGGCTGCCAGCCCTGCAATTTCGGTAACGCCGGCAGTTAATTGCACATACGCAACTACTTGTCCGCCAACCGTATAGAGATAGGTATCGAGTGCACGCTCCGACCGGATATAGAGCGTATTGCCCAACGCCACCATGCGCAAAGGTTCAGTTGTAACTTGGTGCAAGGCTGTAGGAGCCGTGTTGGCGACATCGTACCAGCGCGTCCAGTCCCACAATTTCACTTCGCCCGACTTCAGGCTCAAGCCATTGCCCGACGGATATTGTTCTTTGCCGGCATCTTCCGACAAATTGTTATTAAAAATCACACTGGCACTACTCCACCCGCTCGGCAACGTGCTGTAGTAGTAATTGTCATATATTTGCTTCATAGCCACACCCGGCCATTTGGCATTCTCTTTCTCGCCGCCTTGATACATGTAACAATAGGCCTCCGCCCAAGTGTCCGGTTTGACGATGATGGCTGTGCCTTTCGCCAATTCGAAGCCGGCGCCTTTGGTATAAACGTAGTCGGTCGAAGTATTATCTGTGCCGTTGGTTGCAGTTACGGTTAATGTTACCGCCGAGCCAACCGGCACCGACTCGCCAATAGTTACAGAGGCGGCATCGGCAAAATCAACGGGCGTGCCACCATCAACGGCATACGAGCCGGCAGTTGCATTTTTCAGACGTAACGCAATGGTCAGTGCATCGGCATGGTAGGTGTAGCCGTCGGGCACACTGACAAACGCTTCGGGCGCAGGAGCCGGCGCACTACCCGCACGGCGGCAACCGATGTCGGCCAATTGGCAACGGATGGTGTCGGAGTCGTCCTTCTCGTGCGACGTCGATGCATCCGAGCCATAGGTGCCATACACGTTGTCCAACATACTCGGGTCGTGCGGCAGGCAATCGATGCCCGACTCACCACGAGTAGCGATCATCATCACACCAATACCCGTTGTAGTAAGATCTGCTTTGGTAATGTTGAGTGCAGACAACGGAATTTGCATTTCGTAGAACGAATCGTATTTCGTTTGATGATTGCGTCGCACCTTACCCTGACAAGCGGCCGCATCCAACACATCAAGCCACGTAGAACCGCCATTATACACATCGTCGGGCGACTGCGGCTGATAGAGATGTAACAGACTGTTGCCCAAAAACTTATGGCTCATCTTGTAGGAGATGCCGTTTTTAGCATATTCCTTGCAGGCATCGCCGTAATTCGTGTTTCCCTGTGCGTCCGCGGGGAGGAACATCGCGGGGGTGCCCAGCCCTGGCTTTCCACTCATCATAAAAAGGTGGTCCACGGGTGTTTCATAGACTACGTCCACTTTTTTCCACAGCATGCCGCCGTCTGTCAATCTGCCGGTCATAGTCTTGGCGGGGTCCACGCTGATAGCGACTGCCAACGGCACATCGCCCACATAGCCGTCGTCGGAGATAGGACCATTGCCGTCCTGCTCCCACCATGTGTCGAAGGTGTTAACCATCTGCCAGGCAAGGTAGAGATTTGCATCGTCCCATGCGGCATAGAGAGCATAACAATCAAGCACGCAGTTTTCGTGCTGCCCTTTGAAGGAGTTGCACATATCGTTGGCGCTGCCTTGCGCGATGCACATGGCTTGTGTCCAATCGGAAGGGTCGCCATCGACGGTGATGGTTTTCTCTTGACCAAACTGATTGTTGGGGTTGGTGGCATAGACGCCACGATTTTCGACCACGCCGGTAGCACCCACGGCCAACCATGGCAACAACGCCACTGCGCATGCGATTATTTTTGCTTTAGTCATAACTCTGTATTTAGTTGTTAGGTTTATCGTATCACAATTTTTTCGACAGCGTTGCCAATCTGCAACAGATAGGTGCCGGCGGCCATAGCCGGTATTTCGAGGTTGCCATCGGCAAGGCGTGTCCATACCAAACGACCTACGGTGTCGAACAGGCGCACCATGGTGCCCGCATCCACTCCTTCGACTTTGACTACGCCGTTATCGACATAAACCACATACGATGCGGTGGCATCGGTCATTTGCGTGGTAACGGACGACGATTTGACAATCAGTTCGAAACGGTCGTCCAACGTACCTGCTTCGGCTTCGAACGTATAACCGGCGAGACTTAAATCGGTATAAGTGCCCAAACCGCGGTCGTACAACACCACATTCAGGCCATCGGTGCCATCGGGCAATGCCAGCGTATAGACGCCACCGGCCGCCAATGTTACACCAATCGATACACCTTTTTGCGCATCGGCCATCGGCAACACGTTGGCTGCCAATGTAATACGGTTTTCGCCCGCCAACGAATAGACATTGGCACCGGACGAGAATTGTTTGGTCAGGTCGTAGTTCAAATCGAATGCGTTGGTTACGTTCGTCTCTTGCGTGCGGATATAGGTATGATCAACTTGTTGAGCAGCAGCATTTTGTAGCACCAGACGCAAGGTGTGGCGGTCGGCCTCTTCGTCGGGCGTGGCGGCGCGCATCATGCGTTGCGACGGCACCACTTCGCCGGTAACCGATTTCTCCTGCCAAGAGATAGTGCCGCCAAACTGTACCATATAGGCCTGCATGCTGCGGAACGTGGTATCGGAGCAGGCTGCCACATAGTACGAATATTTCTCCGGCTGATAGACGTACATGAAACCAACCGTCAAACCATGGGCTGCATCCTCTATCTGTTGAGCGATCATCGGGTTGCCAAACTTATCAATATTGGCATAGGCCGGCACACCGATAATATTCCAGTTGGAGTCGTAAATGTAGCGGTCGCAACGCTCGATGGTACACTTATATGCCGGTATCGTAACCGTTTCCAACTGACCGCTGATGTCCATCGGTTCTGTATTGGCCGATGGGAAGTAGATGCTCACCTCGGTGTTGCCGTGCGTAAACTGTTGCGCCAAAATCTGCTCCCAATCGATGTACAACACATAACCCATGCCTTTTTTCAGAATCACCTCGCTGGGGTTCCAATAGTAGCGCCAATAGGTCGGCGAATCGGCCCAACAGCCTTTGGCGGCACGTTCGGCGCCGTCGTAGTATTGAATGACATAGTCGTTGCTGTAAACACCGCAACCGAACACCTCCGACAGACGCACATCGAACGGGAACGAAATCCAATAGAATTTCTTCTCTTCGTCACTGATGGTGTCGGCACTCAAATAATCTTTGGTCAAGGTCAGCACGCAATAGACGTTTTTCACCTCGCCCACTGCACGGTCGGCAGGATTGAAAGTCAGTTGGCGCGCATCGCCCTGATTTTGGCGGATAATCATCATATCGGTTTCGATGGACACGCTATCGGTGATTTCGCCTTCGGGCAACCAAGCACAAATCAGGTGATTGGTTTTGAAGTCGTAAATCACGCGGATGTTGTATGTTTTGCCGGACAATCCTTTAATCAGTTGGAACGAATATGCCTCTTCCGACCCTTTGAAGTACTGAGTATAGCCGGCATAGGGCGCCTTGATTTTGATGAATGCGTTCGGGTCGGATTTGATGTCGAGGCGATAGACCCAGTTTTGCTGGTCGGAGAATTTGAGGCTGGTCTGCTGGTTGCCGCTCATGTCGTAGATGCCTTTTTGACTCAACAAGAAGAGGTTGTCGCCGGCGCCGGCCAAATAGGCGCGGTCGGTGCTGTTGTCGTAACTATTCCACATGAAACGGATGTTGGCGCTGTTCAGCAATTGGCCTGTGGCGTCCACATAGTTGTGGTCGGCTTCGTAGGCGTTTTGCACCAACGTGTCGGTGAGGCAGTAACTGTAGTCGTTGGCCACCACAAAATTGAGATTGGTGCCGTTGGTCGTCCAGTGGCAGCAATAGTGGTCGAAAGTTTCGTGCTGGCGCGCATAATCCGAATACCAGAAACGGTTTTGCAGATTGCCCTGTGCCGAAACGAAATCCCAACCGGCTTTCGACGCATCGGAACGAATAAAGTAGTTGCCCGTGTAGGGGTGAATCTTCTCGGCGGACACGGTAGCTGCGCCACCGGCCTGTTCAATTACAAAATTGTAAACGCCATTACCGGTTATCGTAGCCGTGGTTTTTACGTTGATTTCCTGCCGGGTAACCCACTCCATGCCGGTACCGGCGTCGTTGGTTATAAATTGCTGCAACCACACTTCGCATGTGTTCGGGTTTTCCGATTCGGTGCCTTCTGCGCTTTTCACATTCGGGCGCACATGCAGACTGACTGTGTCGCAGCCGGCCTCGTGCACAGCGATGGTGTGCGACGGGTGGAATTTGACAAACGTGCTGCCGCTCTTCTCCACATACACAAGGCGATATTCGGTTGTGGGATAGAGCACATCAATCTCCACCTTACCATTCGCCAAATTGAGTTGGAACGTATAGGCGCCGGTGATAGTCGGCTGAATCACCACTTCATTGCCACCCGAGTCATGTACATAGAGTTCGAAGCGATGATTGTCAGAGGTGCATGTAGTCGGCTCGGTTATTTTGAAATAATACGATTTGTCGTTCTTCACGAGGAAACTATATTTGGTGCCTGCCACCAAGTTGAGAGTTACCGTCGAGATATAGTCGCCCGCTTTGGCGGCAGTGAAGCGATAACTCTCATCCAAATAAGCGTTATTATCCGTTTGATTGCGCAAACCGAGATTATAGCCCGGATCGGTATCGTTGAACTTCATCCATACGCCTTCGTTGTAGTAGTTTACTTTATTCGTAACACTTTCACTTTGCCCTTTTTCTGCAATGAACACCGGCATATCTTTGTGGAAATCGCCACGATAGATGGCATCGCATTGGTGCAATTCGCCATAGGTATGCTGGTCTTTATTGTTCAATGCAAAATAAATATTTTGGTCGCTGGATGACTGCAGGTTATAGTAGAAAACGCTATCATTCAGTTTGTTCATCTGACCATATTCGGTATAATTGGGCGATGCTGTATTTCCTTTCACGCTTACACCTTTACTGGGATTGTTATCTTTGTCCCACACATCAGTAGTACCAAATATATAAGCCCATGTATTATCCCACTTGGCAGGCTCATTCGGTTTGAAATAGATGGCATAGACTTTGCCGAACTTCACATAAACGGTATTGTTGGCTGCGGAGATGGTTTGGGTGTAGGTGGTGCTTGTGCCGGCGGCATCAATGCGGGTGGTGCCTGCCTCGTCGCTGTACCACCCCTCGACAACATAACCCGTTTCGGGCGTCGCAGTGAAAGTGGCGCGCGTAACCAACTGCCCCGATGTGATGGTGCTGCAACCATATTTGGCAGTAATGGTACCACCCATATCGCCCACTACACCGAACGATACATTATACGCCGTTGTACCGGGCAGATCGTACATGGCCGCCACCAACGGAGTGGCTCCGGCATTGAGCGTAGTGCCGGGATAGTATAGTACCACATAGTAATCATCGCAGGTAGATTCGATTTTGATATTGTTGTAGTCTCCGCCTTCGGCTGTCAGCATAATGTTCCCTGCCAATTCGTCGGTTGCAATGTTATCGCCGTTGGCATAAACATTGTTATCATCTTTCGGATTGTCGGGGAAAATCTTGAACTTATTGCTCGTACCACTATATGCGGTTACTGCCACATAAGCATAATCGCCCGCATCAACGAGTTTCCACTTGTCGTCAATCGTGCCTGTCCAACCGGTGTGTTTTTCGTCAAAATACCAATAGGTATCTTTCGGAGTTTCACCACCCGGCAAAATAGTGGAAGCGGCTATCACATAGGTGCTGCTCGAGTTAAGCGAGGTGTTGGGATAGTACAATATAACGTAAAACGTGCTTGTAGAAATAGAGGTAGTGCTATAGTTGATGTTTTTATAACCATCACCGGCATCGGCAAGTGCAATATTTCCTTTCAACGACTCGCTGATGTTAGCGGCGTTGGCTACAAGGTGATCGTTTTCGGCGGACCCCCAACTTGATTTGTTATTGCCATCAAAAATTTTGAATTTATTATTAGACAGCACCGATTTAGGCAGTGACACATACGCGTATTCAGCCGTTTTTGTTAACTCCTTGCAATTACTATCCGCCCAACTGCTTTGTTCGTCATAATAGTAGTACGAAGCAGTGGAATAGTCTTTCGTCCACTTGGCGTAAAGGTCTAAATCAGCCGTTACGGGCGTGTCGAAGTTGTAGGCATTGGTACAACTACTTTCGGTGTACCAACCACCGAACGTGTAGCCTTCGGCCGTAGGCGGCGTGGGGACAGGTGCTTTGTCGCCATGGTTCACATATACATCATCAGGGGCAGTACCATGTCCGTTTGCATGATAATCCACAAGATAAGAGGCTGTTTTGAAATTGGCGGTTACCTCGCCATCGGAAGTGGCAGTGATGGTAGTGGAAGCGGCAGAGGCATCGGTTATCGTTACATTGCCCGATGTTACCGTCCACGAATCAAAAGCGTAGCCGGTATCTGCTGTGGCAGTAATGGCAACCGCCGTGCTGCCCACTTGCTGCGCCCCGCTTGGTTCTACACTACCGCCCGTGCCTGCGGAAATGGTTACGGTGTAGGTGGTGGGGGCATCTACTGCATACCAAAACTTCTTATTGCTCCAATCAAGGTACAATACAACATTGTCTCCTTCTGTACAATCAGCGGTTGTAAATATGAAGTTATTAGAACCAGATTGGATAGTCCTCTTGTCGGCTTCTAAAGCGGGCTTAACGTTAGATTCCGTTGCACCATATTCCGTACTGCCCTCTTTGAAGTGGAAGTAATAATTCGTATTACTGATGGTTGCCGCCAACTCACGTACTGAACAATACGTATTCAGTTTGTAGTATCCTGTGGCTTCTTCATACTCAAACTTGATGTTGGTGGAACTTGTGTTCCAACTATTATCATCGGCACTACCTGTATATTTCCATTCGCTTCCACCTTTAGATGTACGCACTTTGAAACGTCCCTGTACATATATATTTAATGCCGTA
Source organism: Paludibacteraceae bacterium (assembly GCA_051870755.1). Lineage (GTDB taxonomy): Bacteria > Bacteroidota > Bacteroidia > Bacteroidales > Paludibacteraceae > W0P28-013. The sequence goes on from JBJECE010000034.1 coordinate 30,692, forward strand.
GCGGCTGCTGTTACGGTGATATCTTTTGATACGGAGACTGTTTCTGCGCAGTAGGTGGTGCCATCGCCGATATAGGAGGCGGTGATGGTGGTTGTGCCGGCTGTCAAATAGGTAATATTACCGTTTGCATCCACCGTTGCCACACTCGTATTGCTCGAAGTCCAAGTAACAGTAGGCGCAGACTGGTTAGTGCTAACGGCTGCCGTCATGCTCCCGCCGACCGTACCATCCGCCGGCGCCGTACTCCATGCAATAGTCGGCGTGGTGCAGGAAGAAACTGGAATTACTTGTACACAAACATTAGTACCATCATACGTTATGGTAACTGTACTCAATGCAGTTGTGGCAAATTTGATGTTGCCATCACTAGATGATAAGGTTACATTGGAGCAATCATTATAACTTTCACTATGTCCAATCGCATTATCCCAAGAGCCTTTTTTAAAAATTTTGAATTGTAGATTACTATGTACTCCTACATTTGTGTATGTTTTTGACCAAACGCCATCTGTATAGTCCATTTGGTTCTCATCTGCACCATTACTCCAACTTTTGCCATTTACCCAATCGCTGTAGTCACTACCATTACCGGCAACAACATATTGTTGAATAACTACTTCATAGGTTGACCAAGTGCCGCCACCTTTATCCCAAGTGCCATCTGTAATTGTGTAGCAGTTGTTTGTGCCGGCGTCAGCCAAAGTCAAGTCTGCTGTTTGATTCCACTTGGTGCCATCATTCCAATTGTTTTCAGTTGTGGCAGGATTCAAACGGACAAAAATTACTTTGGGATACGCATCATCAATGGTTGCCTTGTAAAGATTGGTTTCTCCGTCCACGGCCACCATATCTACCCATGTGGTTCCATTATCAAAGCAATAAACAGCAAAACGAGCATTAGATTGTAGCCAGTTGGAATTAGGAACTAGATATAAATCTCTTGTCCCTCCCCACGCAGCGTGGCTTACTCCCAATAGGAATAGGAGTGTGCAGAAAATGGATTTTTGTATAGTATGTTTCATGGCGTATGTATTTTTTTGGTTTTAAGGTTTCGGAATTTTATCATCAGGCCGTACAGCAAGGCTGCCACAAGCATAAACGGCACTGCATCGCCTATGGGCGATTCCGGGTCGCGGTTAAAGTCATCACCTGGATTAGAGCCCATACCGCCGCCGTTGGTAACACTGCGCGCGTGTATGGTGGTGCCGGGGCGGCTGCTACCTGCAAAGGGTGTGTATTTGTCGCCCATCAGGTCGGGGCGCGCCGCACCTATTTCCGATAAGCGCACGCGCGAACTGCGCGCTACCGTGCCGGCGGTGTTTACACCACTATTATAATATGTACCATATTGTGCCGCCGAGGTCGCCGCACTGCCGGCATAAGCCGGAGCCGCAACGCCGCCATATACGGCATCGCCGGAGCCGTAATATGCCCACACACTGCATGTGCAGAAAAACAGAGCCACAATCAGGAATCGTGTTCTCACAATGGTACTTCGTTTTAAGGTTCGCGCCGCCTATTTATAGGCGGTTGTTATTTTGTGTTTTTCAGCAGTAAATTTATGAAAAACTTTTGTATGTTTTTCTGATTTTGCATTATTTATATTAAAATAATATCTACTAACACATAACACAAAAATACAAAGTCTATTGCAGAGTAATAAAAAATTTAATAAACAATTAAAAATCAGTTGATTAAAATACACAACCACACACACGGCAGGTGGTGGCGTGAGGCTACAAAAGAATGTTAAAAGCCGCACCAAAACAGGTGCGTTGCGGTGTGCGTCAGAATATGTACAAATCGGATGCGGCGATGCGGTCGAGCGGCTGCAGCACTTCAACCGTGATGCCCTTTTGCGCCAGCGCATTGTTCACCGTGTTGAACGCCAATTCGGGCGTATTGTTCTCCTGGCTGAGGTGACAGAGAAAGACGTGCGTGAGCGTCGGCGGCCAGTTGTCGGCGAGGAATCGGGCGGTGTGGTCGTTGCACAGATGGCCGGTGTAACTGCGTACGCGTTGTTTCAGCGGATAGGGATAGCGTCCGTTTTTCAGCATCATTTCGTCGTAGTTGGCTTCGATGACCAGATAGTCGGCCCGAGCGATGTGGTCGGCCACCTCTTTGCCGATGAAACCGAGATCGGTGGCAATGACGAAGGTTTTGCCTTCGTAGGTGAAGGAGTAGCCTACGCAGTCGGAGGCGTCGTGACTGACGGGGAACGATTGTATGGTGAAGTCGCGAATAGCAATGTGTTCGCCTTTTTTGTAGTATTTGCGACTCGACGACAATTTTTCGGTTACACGGTAGTTGCGGTTGATGCCGGCATGTATCTCGTGAGTGGCATAAACGGGAATGTGGTATTTTTCGCCCAACACACCTACAGAGCAGATGTGGTCGGTGTGGTCGTGGGTGATGAATATGCCCCAAATCTGTTCGAGCGAGATGTGATGCTTTTTCAGTTCGCGTTTCACGGTGCGAACGCCTACGCCGGCATCGACCAAGAAGCCGTATTCGCCCGTACCGATATAATAGCAATTGCCGCTACTGCCGCTGCCCATGCTCAAAAAGCGCAGTTTTTTTGCTTCCTTTTCCATATCGTCGTGTTCCTCTAAAAAAAATGCAGAATGAGTTTGCAAAGGTACAAAAAAAAGAGTTAAATTCCAAAAGTTATTTCAATATGCATTTTTTTCACTAACTTTGCAGTCGGAAAAATCATCAGACAGAAAGCACGCTACTATGTACGAAAAACGTCCGAAAGAGAGAGATATGATGTTCGGCATACGCGCCGTAATGGAGGCCGTAGATGCAGGTAAGGAGTTGGAGAAGGTGTTCATTCGCAAGGATTTGGGCGGCGATTTGGCGCACGAGCTCATCGAAAAATTGCGTGTCCGCACCATTCCCGTGCAACGCGTTCCGCAAGAGCGCCTCAACCGTTTGACCCAGAAGAATCATCAGGGCGTGGTGGCGTTTGCGGCGTCGATAGAATATCAGCACATCGAAGACCTTGTGCCGCTGCTCTACGAGCAAGGCCGCACGCCGCTGCTGGTGCTGCTCGACGGTGTTACCGACGTGCGCAACTTTGGCGCCATAGCCCGCACCTGCGAGTGCGCTGGCGTCGATGCGCTGATAGTGCCTGCCGTGGGCGGAGCAGCCGCTAATGCCGACGCCATCAAAACATCGGCCGGTGCGCTGCACACGCTGCCCGTGTGTCGCGAACAGAGTTTGCACAACTGCGTATCGTATCTGCAAAAGTGCGGCATACAAGTGGTGGCCGCCACCGAACACGCCACACACAGTTACACCGCTGCGACGTTTACCGCACCGACAGCCATCGTGATGGGTGCCGAAGATGTGGGCGTGTCGCCCGACATTCTGCGCATCTGCAACGACACCATATCCATACCGATTCTCGGCAAAATAGAATCGCTCAACGTATCGGTAGCGGCCGGCATTGTCGTTTACGAAGCCGTACGACAACGCTCCGCCACCACCCCAACCCGCTAACAACAAACAGAGGACAAGACAGTGGAAATACTCTACGAAGACAATCACATCATAGCCGTCAATAAGACGTGCTCGGAAATTGTGCAAGGCGACAAAACCGGCGATGAGCCGCTGTGCGACACCATCAAAAAATATCTGAAGGAGACGTATGCCAAGCCGGGGAATGTGTTTTGCGGCGTTACCCACCGCCTCGACCGCCCCGTGAGCGGCGTGGTGCTGTTTGCCAAAACAAGCAAAGCATTGGCGCGCCTCAACGAGATGTTTCAGCGGCACGAGGTCGAAAAAGTCTATTGGGCGATAGTGAAAACGCCGCCCGCCGACCCCGAAGGTCGCCTCGAGCATTACATCGTGCGCAACGAGCCGCAAAACAAATCGTATGCCTACGAGACCCACAAGACGAGCGCGAAATTGGCCAAACTGACCTACAAAACCATTGCAAAATCGGACAACTACACCCTATTAGAAATACACCTCGAAACGGGGCGGCATCACCAAATACGGTGTCAGTTAGCCAAAATAGGCAGCCCCATCAAAGGCGATTTGAAGTATGGTTTCCCGCGCTCGAACCCCGACGGCAGCATCTCGTTGCACGCCCGTTCCATCAGTTTTGTGCATCCCGTGTCGCGCAAACCCATCACCATCACGGCGCCGGTGCCGTCCGACCGTTTGTGGCAGGAGATAACGAGCGGCCTTCAGTCGCCCGCCGACACATCGCCTGCCGACGGCAAATAGTCGCTCACATCTTTGCCAAACGCTTGCAGTTCGCGCACCAGCGACGACGAAATCTCCACCTTGTCGGGAGCAGCAAACAGGCACACCGTTTCGAGACCGCCAATCAGTTGATTGACATCGGCCATTTGGCGTTCGTACTCGAAATCGGCCGTATTGCGCACGCCACGCAACACGACGTCGGCACCGACGGCGCGCGCAAAATCAACAGTCAGCACATCGTACACCTGCACCGCCACGCACGGTTCGTCGGCATACAATGCTGCGATGGCGGCGGCTCGCTCGTCGGCATTGTCGTGCGGATTTTTGGCAGTGTTGCGCCCCACACCTATAATAATATGGTCGAACAGGCGCAAGCCGCGCGCCACAATGTCCTGATGTCCGCGCGTAAACGGATTGAACGATCCGGGAAACAAGGCTGTTTTCATAGAGTTTAGTCGTAATTTATACCTCACGCAGATGCCGCCGGCCGGTGCGCATCCGATTCCGACTGCAAAAATAGTAATTATTCGCCAAATAGGCGCACAGACGCACGCCAATTTGAAAAAACCGCCTGCACCACGCCGACACAAAACCCGCATAAACGACTATAGCACAACCAGTTAAATAACATGCAAGAAAAGTGGTCGTAAAAAAACCGTTGCCATTTTTTTGCATACAAAAAAAAATGTGTATCTTTGCCACACGTTGCAGGCGTGCAACGACATGTTTTTTTAGCATTAACTATTATTTCGCGTTTACCGAAAACCGACCAAGTTTTTTAGGAGATAGACAGCAAATAACAAGTAAGGCATTTCGCATGCGAGATGTTTTGGCTCTGCAATTTTAGAATGCTTGCACTTTCTGTGTGAGTTTTTTAGCAGAGCGAAGGTCTCCTTGGTCGGTTGCCTTGGTACGTGATAAGAAACTCACATTTCTTTTTGTGTGCCGCGCGAAACGGATAGCAATGCCCCAAAAAACAGCGATTTGATGGCAGATATGCAAATTTTATGCACACACCGGCAAAAAAGCCGCCACCTGTGCCGCGTTTTGGCATAGGTAGTTTCTAATTTTGCAGACGAAACACCCGCGCCTGTGTGGCGCCGAAAAATCGAAATCAATACTAACAAATAATTTTTTATGATTATGAAAAGAAAAATTTTTACCCTACTTACTGCACTTACATTAAGCGCAAGTGCGCTCTTTGCCAGCGAAACTGCCGTGGATGGCATTTATTATGACTTTGACGACGCCACTCTCACTGCCCAAGTTACCTACCGAGGAAGTTCTTACGACGAATACACCAACGAATATACGGGCGATGTGGTTATTCCCGAGAGCGTTACCTGCGACGGTAAAACTTACTCTGTTACGAGCATCGGAATTTATGCGTTCGATGGTTGCAGCGGTCTGACATCGGTAACGATTCCGAACTCCGTTACGAGCATCGGCAGTGGTGCGTTCTACGGTTGCATCGGCCTGACTTCGATAACGATACCCAACTCTGTAGAGAGTATCGGCAGTTATGCGTTCTATAATTGCAGTGGTCTGACGTCGGTAACAATCCCGAACTCTGTTACGAGCATCGGAGTTGGTGCGTTCGAAGGTTGCAGCGGCCTGATTTCGGTAACGATACCAAACTCCGTAGAGAGCATTGGAAGTTATGCGTTCAATGGTTGCAGCGGTTTGACTGCGGTAACCATTCCAAACTCCGTAACAAGCATCGACATGTCTGCGTTCAAGGATTGCAGCGGCCTGACTTCGATAACAATTCCGAACTCCGTAGATAGCATCGGCGAGTATGCGTTCCGTGGTTGCAGCGGCCTAACTTCCGTAACAATTCCAAACTCGGTAACGAGCATCGGAGATGGAGTATTCTTTTGTTGCAGCGGCCTGAATTCGGTAACGATTCCAAACTCTGTAACGAGCATCGGAGATAGAGTATTCTTTTGTTGCAGCGGCCTGACATCGGTAACGATTGGTAATTCCGTAGAGAGCATCGGAGATTGGGCGTTCTCTGGTTGCAGCAGCCTAACTTCGGTAACGATTCCGAACTCCGTAGATAGCATCGGCGAGTATGCGTTCCATGGTTGCAGTGGTTTGACATCGGTGGTTTGGAATGCCAAAAATTATGCGGATTTTGAGTATAGCTATTATGCACCTTTTTATGATATTGCTTCACAAATCACCTCTTTTACATTTGGCGACGAAGTGGAGCATATTTCCGCATGCCTCTGTTCGGGTATGAATAATTTGACTGAGATCACCATTCCGAACTCGGTCACGAGCATCGGTAGTTATGCGTTCTACAATTGCAGCAGCCTAACTTCGGTAACAATTCCGAACTCGGTCACGAGCATCGGAGATGGAGTATTCTTTTGTTGCAGTGGTTTGACTTCAGTGGTGTGGAATGCTAAAAATTGTGCAGATTTTGCGGGATACTACGATAAAATCGATTATGATTATTATTATGGACCTTTTTGTAATATAGTTTCCAAAATTACCTCCTTTACATTTGGCAACGAAGTAGAACATATTCCGGCATATCTGTGCTATGGAATGGAGAATTTAACATCAATAACTATTCCGAGTTCCGTAACGAGCATTGGCGATCATGCATTCGAGGGTTGCAGCGAGCTAACTTCGGTAACAATTCCGAACTCCGTAAAGAGCATCGGAGATTGGGCGTTCGAAAGTTGCAGCGAGCTACCTTCGGTAACAATCCCGAACTCCGTAAAGAGCATCGGAGAAGGAGCGTTTTCCGATTGCAGCAGCCTGACTGCGATAACAATTCCGAATTCTGTAACGAATGTCGGGGAAGAAGCGTTCTATGGTTGCAGCAATCTCACTGCAGTAGTGTGGAATGCCAAAACTTGTAAGGATTTTTCTGATTATTCCTACGCACCTTTTTATGATATTTGTTCACAAATTGCTTCCTTTACATTTGGTAATGCGGTGGAGCATATTCCGGCTTATCTCTGTTCGGGCATGGAGAATTTGACTGCAATAACAATTCCAAACTCAGTAACGAGCATTGGCGAAAGTGCGTTTAGCGGTTGCAGCGAAATCACATCCATTAGCACACCAAATTTGGTAAAAAGCATCGAAAAGAACACCTTTGCCGATTGCACAAAACTCAAAACGGTTGTCATCGGAAATGCGGTAACAAACATTGGCGACGGCGCCTTTTATGGCTGCGACAGATTGCTCTATTTCACCTGCTATGCCGAAGAACCGCCATTCGTCGGAACCGACCCATTCTCGACCTACAACGTCTATCTGAAAGTACCTTGCAGCGGTTTAGATGCGTACAAGATGTATGACGTATGGCGCAATTTCGACTACATTTCGTGCATCGGCAGCGAAGAAGTGGAAGTAACCGAATTCAACGTTACGCCATCGGTTAACGATGCGCAATTTACATGGCCGGCCGAACCCAATGCAGCCACCTACGAGTTGGTTATCAGCAAAGATGGCGTGGTGTTCTGCACGCTCACGTTCAATGCCAACGGCCAACTGATGGGCATAGCCTTTGCGCCAAGTGTAAACAGTGCCGAAACAACGGCCACAAGCGGTTTCCAATTTACGGTTACGGGCTTAGATGAAGCTTCGCACTACACCTATACTTTCGATGCCAAAGATGCCGATGGCGGCGTAATCCAACATTATGCCGGCGAGTTTAACACCGATGGTTATGTCGGCCTCGATCAAATAGAATTGGCAGGCCTCTACACGCAAGCCGGCCGCATCGTGTGCGAAGGCGAGTTCCGCATCTACGACCTGCTCGGTCGCGACGTAACGCGCCTAAATGGCTCATTGTGTGGTGTTTATGTCGTAAAAGTTGGCGAGGCTGCCGTTAAGGTTATTGTTAAATGATATAGACAAAACAACAAATAATCCATAAGTAAACGAACCCTTAACCCGCTGATTATAAACAAAACAAAAAAATGAAACAATTGAACTTGTTGGCAGACTTTGACGCCTGCGAACTACAAAACGCCCCCAACGACGGACAAAACCAAAACGGCGATAACGGCACGGTCGCCAACGGCCACGAGTATGTTGACCTTGGTTTGAGCGTAAAGTGGGCAACCTGCAATGTGGGTGCTACCAAACCCGAGGAGCATGGCAACTTCTTCGCTTGGGGAGAAACAGTTCCAAAAACAACTTATAATTGGAGTACTTACAAATATGGTTCTGATGATGATGAACTGACCAAGTACTGCACGCATAGTATTTATGGCAAATATGGCAAAGATGGTTTTATTGATAACAAAACCGTCCTCGATCCTGAAGACGATGCGGCCACCGTACTTTGGGGCGGCAAGTGGCGTATGCCTACCGACGAAGAATGGACGGAACTGCGCGAAAAATGCACTTGGACTTGGACAACCCGAAACGGCATAAACGGCTATGAAGGGACAAGCAAAATCAACGGCAACTCCATATTTTTCCCCGTAGGGAGATGGAGCTGGATTGATTTGGACATCGAGTTCGATCTCGGCAACTATTGGTCGAGTTCGCTCTGCACGGACCACTCGCACTACGCATGGGACGTGTACTTCAACTCGAAAGAGATGGATAGGTACTACGAATACCGTTGCTACGGTCAATTCATTCGCCCGGTAATAAAGATAGATTAGAACCGAGAACATAGATAATTTGTTGTGTAACAATAAGCAAATCTCTAAAACTATTAAACCATTAAACCTTAAACTATTAAACTACCAAACTTTATTTTACAAACCTAAAAAAACAAGAAACAATGAAACACTTAAAAACTTTTACAGCCTTGTGCTGCGTGGCAGCCGTGTTTGCCGCCTGCGAGAAAAACGATGTAGAACCTACAGCCGGCGACGCCAACGGCCACGACTACATTGACCTCGGACTGAGCGTAAAGTGGGCTACCTGCAACATAGGCGCCACCACGCCCGAAGGCTACGGCCACTACTACGCTTGGGGCGAAACCGAACCCAAGGACAATTACTATTGGAACACATACAAATGGTGCGATGGAACTCAAACAACATTAACCAAATACAACACAAGTAGCGATTACGGCACCGTGGATAACAAAACTCCTCTCGAACTGGCCGATGATGCGGCTAATGCCAACTGGGGCGGTGCTTGGCGTATGCCTACCGATGCTGAATGGACAGAACTGCGCGATAGTTGCACTTGGACGTGGACAACCCTGAACGGCGTAAAAGGCTACGAAGTAACGAGCAAGACCAACGGTAACTCCATTTTTCTCCCCGCAGCAGGATTCTATAGCGGCGACAACGTATTCTACACAGATCATTACGGCTGCTATTGGTCAAGTTCGCTCGATACAGATGCCCCGAACAATGCGAAATTCTTGGAGTTTTGGTCAGAGGGCAACGACGCATTTAGAAACTACTATGGCCGTTGCTGTGGACAATCCATCCGAGCAGTAATGGAACAAGAGATAAAAGAATAAGATTAGAACCGAGAACACGGATGTAAGAGCATAGATTTCTGTTGTGTAACAATAGGCAAATCCCTATAACTCTTAAACCATTAAAAAACTACTAAACTTATTTTACAAACCTAAAAAAACAAGAAACAATGAAACACTTGAAAACCTTTACAGCCTTGTGCTGCATGGCAGCTCTGTTTGTTGCCTGCGAGAAAAACGATGTGCTGCTGCAAACATCCGTTTCGGGCAGCGAACAGGGACACAACTACGTTGACCTCGGTCTGAGCGTAAAATGGGCAACCTGCAACGTGGGCGAAACAACACCAGAAGGCTACGGAAAGTGCCTCGCTTGGGGCGAAACCGAGCCCAAATTGTCGTACTACAGCAACACCTATAAATGGATGTACAAATACAAAGACAAAATCGTCAAAATTGACACTGTCAAAATGGATACCACTTGGACTTGGAAATCCGACACAACTTTGGTCAAATATTGCACGCTGGCGGCGTATGGTCAAAACAATTTTACCGACGACAAAGCCGTCCTCGATCCCGAAGACGATGCGGCCACCGTACTTTGGGGCGGCAAGTGGCGTATGCCCACCGACGATGAATGGACGGAACTGCGCGAAAAATGCACATGGAAATGGCGCACCGTGAACGGCATACAAGGTTACATGGTGAAGAGCAAAATCAACGACAACAGCATTTTTCTACCGGCAGCAGGCTTTCGCGGCAAAGACGATGAGTACGGCCGTGACAAAGATGGCTACTATTGGTCGAGTTCGTTGCGCACCGAAAAACCAAGTTATGCTTGGGGCGTGCATTTCAATTCAGGTCATGCACTCAGAGGAAGCGCACCACGGTACTACGGCCGTTCCATCCGAGCGGTGATGAAATAGAACCGAGAACAGAGATGTAAGAACATAGATTTCTGTTGGTAACAATAGACAAACCACCATAACTCTTAAACCATTAAACCTTAAACTATTAAACTTTAAAACCTAAAAAATAAGAAGCAATGAAACACTTAAAAATTTTTGCAGCCGTGTGCTGCGTGGCAACTCTGTTTGCCGCCTGCGAGAAAAACGATGTAGGGTCTGCGTCCGGCATTTCTAAAGGCCACAAATGGGTTGACCTCGGATTACCCAGCGGTCTAAAGTGGGCAACCTGCAACGTGGGAGCCTCTTCACCCAAAGGCTATGGCGATTATTTCGCGTGGGGCGAAACCGCATCCAAACCGATTTACTCTTGGAAAACCTATAAATGGGCAGCTACCACCTACGATGCCGCCAATAACGAATGGGATTTAGAAACAATCACCAAATACCAATCTGCTACTTATGATTATGATCCTAATTATAACTTTGCAGACAACAAAACCGTGCTTGACTCCGAAGACGATGCAGCCCGCGCTGCTTGGGGTGGTTCATGGCGCCTGCCTACCGTTGAAGAATGGGAAGAACTGCGCAGCAACTGCACTTGGACTTGGACAAAACGCAATAACGTGAATGGCTACGAAGTAAAAGGCCCCAACGGCAACTCTATTTTTTTTCCTGCGGCCGGTTATCGCGAAAATGGTGATTTTTATGGCGCAAACGACTACGGCTGCTATTGGTCAAGTTCGCTCTACACATCATCATACTATTCGGAGTCAACCTCGGCATATTGTATGGAATTCGAATCATACGGCGTGAACGAGGACGGCTACACCAGCCGTGATTTGGGATGCTCTGTGCGTCCGGTGTGTGATTAGAAGCAAGAACACGGATGTAAAAGCATAGACAGTAGGGACGTATTGACTACGTCCGTAGAAGTAGGAATGCGGAGTGAGGAGTTTTCCTTGCTCCGCGGCCTCCCAAACCCTCCCCGCCTACCGCAGGCAGGCTGAAGGAGGGCTTTTTGTGTCTGTTTTAGGGGTTGTAGAGATTTTAGATTTTTAACCTTTTGCCTTAAACTTTATCTCTATACGGACGCGGCATGCCACGTCCCTACATTAACCCCTTAAACTCTTAAACTTTTGCACTATTCCGATTTGCACTTTGCACTATGTTTAACCCTACGCCCTACGGGCACTCCCTCTACCTTCGGTAGACAGGCTTTCAAAGGGGAGAACACGCACTAAAGTAGTTTCAGCGCCCAAAAAAAAAGCACTGTCCCATTGAAAAGGGGACGAGGAGCGCAGCGACGGGTGGGGTTCTACGAAAACTACATAAATTACGAAAACAACAACTTTTCAACTCTTAAACCTTGAAACTCTTAAACTCCTTCCATTTTTTTACAACCTGTGCCATATTTTGGCATAAGCAACAACTACCTTTGTATCGCAAAACAAACACACTACCATGGACAAGAGCATCCTACAATCCGATTACGAACTTGTATCCGCACACAATGATTTACTAATCATCGAACGCAAGCGTTCGCAAGCAACATCCAACGACTGACAACAATTTTTGATCAAATTATCGCTTTGTGCCGGAATTATGCATAACTTATGCCAAAAAATTGCATATCTTTGCAGTGTAAAACTTTATCGAAATCAATAATCAATTATGGCTAATAACCTTTTCAACCGTTACATTTGGCTGGTCGATACGATTTCGCGCGCCAAACAGATTACTTACGAGGAGATCAACGAGCAGTGGCAACGCAACGAGAGCTTCAATCCGAAAGGCGAAAGTTTGGCGCTGCGCACCTTTCACAATCACCGCATGGCCATCGAGGAGTTGTTCGACATCAACATCGAATGCAATCCGCACAACGGCTACCGCTACTACATCGAAAACGCCGAAGACCTGAAACGCAACGATTTGCGCACGTGGCTCATCAACACCTTTGCCGTAAACAATCTGATACACGAAAGTTATCACCTCAAACAGCGCATTCTGTTTGAATACATTCCGTCGGGGCAACAATTTCTGACACCCATCATTGCAGCCATGCGCGACGGTCGCACAATCACATTGACCTATCAGCGATTTTCGCAAAGCACACCGACCACATTCGAAGCCGAGCCGTGGTGCGTAAAGGTCTGCCGGCAGCGTTGGTACATGGTGGCCAGGTGCATCGCCTACGACAATCCGCGCATCTATGCACTCGACCGCATTCTCGATTTGGAAACGACCGACCATCGCTTTACGTTGCCGCCCGAGTTCGACGCCGAAGCCTACTTCAGACACGCGTTCGGGGTAACCGTGGACGAAAACTATCCGCCCGAAACGGTCAAATTGAAAGTGTACAATCAGCAAGTCTGTTATCTGCGCACACTGCCCTTGCATCAGTCGCAAACCGAAACCGAATGCGGCGACAACTACGCCATATTCAACTACTTTTTAAGTCCGACCAACGACTTTCAACACAAATTATTGTCGATAGGCGCATCGGTAGAAGTGCTCGAACCGCATTGGTTGCGCCAAGAAATTTGTCAAGCAGCCCGCAAAACCGTCCAACTCAACAAGCAATATTGTTAATAATTGATTATCAGTGAACTAACACCAAAATCACATTAACAATCGCCAAAATCAGGCAGAAAAAGGTAACCAAGTTGCGCGCCACGAGCCAACGAATCAGGAACCAATCCATATTGTGTTGGCGATAGAGTTCGAAATTGCCCATCGGACCCATCCACCAGCGCGGCTCAAACGGAATCGCTTTGTCGTCCAAGTGCGCCGCCAGCGAATAAATCAGATAAATGCCCATCGGCAACAACGGGAGCGTCAGCAAATACGCCCAATGCAACTGCCCCACGGCCACACCGACTATCAGAATGGCGAACGGCAATATGTTGAACAGTCCCGAAAATGACAACATGGCGCCACGCGTCCGAAGCAGACGCGCAAAAGTCATTTTGCCGGCTTGCGCATCGGCTTTGAGGTCGAGCACAGCGTGCGAATAGACAATGTTCGTTACCAGCAGCCCTACCGCCACCGACACCCATACAATGTCGCCACTGAACACGCCGCCGGCCGCATAGTGCATACCAATCATCAGCAACGGCCCAAACATGACGCCGATGACCAACTCGCCCAAGCCATGGTAACCCAACTCGAGCGGTTTGCCCGAATAGGAGATGCCCAGCAGCAAACCCGCCAACGCCATAACGGCAACAGACCAGCCGCGAAACACAAACACCACGCCGCCTGCCACGCCTGCCACGGCCAAAAAGCCACAAAACGCCGCAAGCAACTCTTTGGGCGTAGCCTCGCCCGACTCGATGTAGTGGCACTTCTCCATGTGCGTGCGAAACCCTTCGGCCGTAACCTTTTTGCGGGCTTCCACATCGTTGTGCCGATAGTCGAAATAGTCGTCGGCCAAATTGAAGCCAAGGTGCGCACACGCCACGCCGAACAACGCCACCAAAGCCAGCCACCACGAAAAATCGGGCTGCGCGGCGGCCATGGCCACAGCCAACAACGCCGGCAAAATGCTCTGCGGCAACGCAATGTCGCGCGCGTTTTTTATCCAAAATTTCAGTTTATTCATACGTTATCAACCATTTGTTTTCTGAATGCGCAAAATTACAACTTTTTTCGACACAAAAAAAAGAATCCCGCAACAGCGGGATTCAGTTTCGGACAATGTCCGATATTTTTTAATACGTTTCGGTTACGCCGCGATATGTAATCTCTTTCGACGTGCCGGCATAGACCACGTCTACATCGAGCGTTTCGCCGGTGCCGAGTTGCTGCGCCGTTATGTGCGTTTCGCCGGATTCGAAGCGGTTAGGATCGCGCAGCGAATACACGACCAAATCGTCCATCTCATACGCCAGCGACACATTTTGTTCGAGCAGGAACACGCCTTTGCCCGACAGCACATAGTTCATGACATAAATGCCCGACACAACCGTTTTTTTGCGTTCCTCTACCAGCCACTGTGCGGCAAATTGTGTATTGTCGTCGGCAAAAGCGGGCGTCGCGATTGTCCACGCACCGGCAGCCGTGCACTTCACCTCGACCAACGTATTGGCTGCCACTTGCCCGATGCAGGGTGAATAGACATAACCGGGATCGTAACACATTTTCTGCTGCCGATCAATCTGCAAGTTTTTGTCGGTATTGAGTATCAGCGCCCAAGCAGCGCCAACATCGGTCAGTTGGTGATTATCGACAACAATGATATGCGGTATCGCGCCTGTGTAACGCTGCAACACAAACAGCGTATCGCCCACCGATTCGAACACGGCGTAATCGGTAAATTGTGCCGCCGCCTGCATGCGCGTCAGGCTGTCGGCATACAACAGGTCGTTCAAATCGAACATTTCGGTTATAAACTCGCTCGTCATCGACCGCGCACACAAATACCAGCGATCTTCTATCTCCCAACCGCGTTGTGTGCGACGCCACGGCTCGTTTTGTTCGCACGCAGTGAGCAGCAACGCCACCAAACAACTACAAATATACAAACTCTTTTTCATACGAATATCCTCCCAAAATAAGCATTAAACCATCAGAAACGAGCGCCAACACCAATATTGACAAAACCTTTGTGGCCGACACCGATTTCGGCCGTGCCATACACGCGGTTGCCCACGCGCACGCCAAGCGCCGTCAGTTGGAACGCCGGCAATACGGCATCGAAACGCGGTTTCGGGTCGAGATAATCGCTCTCGATAGCAAAAAGCACGCCCACCGACACGCCCGAATACAATCCGACAACGGGACGGTCGAGATACTGAAACCGTATCGATGGCAGAATGGACAACTGCGTTATATCGGTTGTCCCGACAAACGCATCGGTAACACGGTCGTGCTGACGGCTGTATTTCCCCCCATAATAGACTTCGACGCCGAGATGCAGCCAATACTTGATGGCATAGCGATAATTGACGGCAAACGATGGCAATATGGCCGCAGTGCGCGTATAGACATCGGGTGTAAACCAAGCGCCGGGACTTTCAAAATCGCCACACACATGGCAAAAACCGAAATAGCCGCCAAACCACCCGTTCATCAGCGGGTCGCCCACCGAGAACTGCACATAATGGCGCGGAATGTCGCGTACGACAATCGCGTCGTCGTCGCTATCGGCAGCGCGCGCCACCGACACACAGCCGCACAAAACGGCTGCCAACAACAGCATTTTTTTTGAATAATTTTTCATAACCGCCTAAAAATAAGAGATTGTTTTCATAAAAGATGATGCTTCGAATACCCAAAACGTTGCAAAAATCGTACAAAAAAATGACAAAAAAACAACCATTTGCAACATATCGCAAAATTTACTACCTTTGTAGGTTGGATTTTATAGTACACATTTATGGAAAATTCATTGCTGATTTACAATACGCTGACGCGTTGCAAAGAGTTATTCAAACCGCTGCATGCGCCGCACGTCGGTTTGTACGTTTGCGGTCCGACCGTCTATGGCGACGGACATTTGGGGCACGCACGGCCGGCTATCACTTTCGATGTTTTGTATCGTTATCTGACGCATCTCGGCTACAAAGTGCGCTACGTGCGCAACATCACCGATGTCGGTCATTTGGAACACGATGCCGACGACGGCGAGGATAAAATAGCCAAAAAAGCGCGCCTCGAGAAACTCGAGCCGATGGAGGTCGTTCAACACTACACGTTGCGTTATCACAAGGCGATGGAGAAATTGAACGTGTTGCCGCCAAGCATCGAACCGCATGCATCGGGACACATCATCGAACAGATTGCGTTTGTGCAGAAAATTCTTGATGCCGGCTACGCGTACGTCAGCGAAGGGTCGGTCTATTTCGATGTCGAAAAATACAACCGCGACCACCACTACGGCAAACTGTCGGGGCGGAATATCGACGAGTTGCTCGAAACGACGCGCGAACTTGATGGTCAGACAGAAAAACGGCGCAGCATCGATTTCGCATTGTGGAAAAAAGCCGCGCCCGAACACATCATGCATTGGCCGAGTCCGTGGAGCGAAGGTTTCCCCGGTTGGCACATGGAATGTTCGGCCATGGGCACCAAATACCTCGGCGAGGAGTTCGACATACACGGCGGCGGCATGGACTTGATGTTCCCGCACCACGAGTGCGAAATTGCTCAAAGTGTGGCTGCACTCGGTCACGAAACCGTGCATTATTGGATGCACAACAACATGATAACCATCAACGGGCAGAAGATGGGCAAATCGTTGGGTAACTTCATCACGCTCGATGAATTTTTCACCGGTTCGCATCCGTTGCTGACACAGGCTTACGCGCCGATGACCATTCGTTTCTTCATTCTTCAGGCGCACTACCGCAGCACGGTCGATTTCAGCAACGAAGCGCTGCAAGCGTCGGAAAAAGGCTTGGCGCGCCTATTGGAAGCCTACGAACGTCTGCAAAAAATAGTGCCGGCGGCGCAATCGACCATTGATGTAAAAGGGCTGCGCGACCGCTGCGAAGAGGCCATGTGCGACGACTTGAACACGCCGATTGTGATTTCGCACCTGTTCGACGCGTGCAAAGCCATCAACACCGTTGCCGACGGCAAAGGAACAATCGCAGCAGCCGATTTGGAAGAGTTGAAAGCCACATTCAAACTCTTTGTTGAAGACATTTTGGGACTGCAAATGGCAACGCACGACAACGACAACGAAGCCTACAAAAAAGCGGTCGATTTGTTGTTGGATTTGCGGTTGCAAGCCAAACAAAACAAAGATTGGGCAACCTCGGACAAAATTCGTAACGAACTGACAGCCATCGGGTTCACCATAAAAGACACCAAAGATGGTTTCGAGTGGTCGATTTAATTTAGAAAATAAAAATAACAAAAAAGGAGATACAAAATTATGAAAACATCGTTCAAATTTCTGTCGGCATGTATCATAGCCGCCACTCTCGTTAGTTGCCAATGCCATTATTACCGAATCGACGGCCGCGTAGGCGAAGAATGGGCTGATGGCACCATTCTGTGCTTCCCCGCCGGACAAAGAGACGCCGTTGCGTTGGATAGTGTTACCATCAACGCCGATGGCACTTTCGCACTGCAAGGCATGTGCGACACGCCGCAGGTCTGCCTGTTGCGCCTGCAAAAAGGTGAAAGCCGCCACAATGCCAACGGTTACTTCGTACTCGAGCCGGGGCACATCAACATTACCATCGGCGACGACAAATTCAGCGTATCGGGCACAGAACTTAATGAATTGGCCAACAAACACTTAAAATTAGCATTCCCATTCGAGCAACAACTATCGGCCTTGTACAATCAATGGTTCGCAAGCGAGGACGAAAGCGAACGCGCAGCCATCGAACAGGCCTACGACAGCATCGACGCCGAATATCGGAAACTCAACAAACAATTCGTCGAGCAGAACAACGACAACCTTGTCGGCGCATTTGTGTTCACGCAAACGGATTTGAGCGACGCCGAGCAAGCCGAGATACTGCAACAAGCCGGCGACGTTTTCAAAGCTCAACCGCAAGTACAAAAAATCGCCGAACGTGTCGAGCAACTGAAAAAGGTGGCCGTCGGAACGCAATTCACCGATTTCGAAATGGACGACCTCGACGGCAATCGCGTCCGGCTGTCGGATTTTGTAGGCAAAGGCAAATATGTGGTGGTCGATTTTTGGGCGTCGTGGTGCGCCCCATGCCGTCGCTCGATGCCGGCACTGAAAGCCTTGTACGAACAATACAACCAGCAAATCGACATCGTAGGCGTGTCGTTCGACAAAGATGGGGACGCGTGGGAAGCGTGCGTAGCCACGCTTGAGTTGCCTTGGCATCACATGTCCGATTTGAAAGGTTGGCAATCGGAAGCCGCCTCCATCTACTGCATCAACAGCATTCCGCACCTGATGTTGATAGACAACAACGGAACAATTGTGGCGCGCAATCTGTACGACAACACGTTGGCCGAAAAATTGCATGAATTGTTCGACTAAAGCGGCGATGAGACAACGTATTGCCATATTATCTTTGGGACTCGCGCTCGCTGCATGCAGCACTGCCGACAACGCCGAAAGCCTATCGGCCTACTACGCCACCACACAAGGCCTGAATCAGGGAGCGCTGAAAACGGCCTTGTACGAAATTATCAAAAATCCGCGCGTTGTAGGCTACGACAATTTGTGGCAATATTTTCCGCAAACCGACCGCAAAGCCGACGGCACCGTGTGGGACATGTATTCCAACAACACCTACTATTTCCCCGACGACGGCACCTCGACGGCTACCGGCATGGACAAGGAACACGCCTTCCCGAAAAGTTGGTGGACATCCGATTTCAAAGCCGACTATTTCGACTGCTACAGCGACCTGTTCAACCTGAATCCGGCCGATGCCGCCGCCAATCAGCAAATCAAGAGCGCATGGCCCATGGCCGAAATCGACATCAGTGTAACAGCCGACAATGGCGTCATACGCAAAGGCACAAGCACATTGCACGGTGCTTACCCGACATCGCAACCACACACAGCCTGGGAACCGGCCGACGAGTACAAAGGCGACTTCGCGCGTACCTATATGTATGTCGTTACCTGCTACGAATTCATTTCGTATGCTTCAAACTCGAATGGACCGGCATGGTCGAGTACATCGGGCGCAAGTACACAAATAACATGGAACAGCAAAGAAACCTATCCGCTACTGACCGATTGGACTGCCAAAATGTTGCTCGAGTGGCACCACAACGACCCCGTCAGCGACAAAGAGTTGAAACGCAACGAAGTCATCTACGGCATACAGGGCAACCGCAATCCGTTTATCGATTGTCCCGCCTTTGCCGACTACATTTGGGGCGACAAAAAAGCCGAACCATTCGACATCGCGCTGATTACGGGCAAAGCCTTTTTCAGTATGCCGCAAAATGGCGAAACATACGCATTCAAAGGCGACAGCATCAACCAACAGCAGCGCCTGAAAATGCAATTCAGAGCTAACAACGTATCGAAACCCATCACACTGAGTGTTGTCGGTACGCCAAAAGGACAATTCACACTATCGCAAACCACGCTGACCGCCGCCGAAGCCACCAATGGCACCATTCTGACGCTGGGCTACACATCGAGCGTACCGGCGCGCGACACGGTGCAACTGCAACTTGTCAGCGACGAATTGGACGCACCCGTCGTCATCACACTGACGGCCGAAGCCTTCGACACGTTTCGCGTACTCGAACCGGCCGTTACCGAAAACACCCTGACGTTGCGCTGGGCAGCCTCGGCCGATGCCGACAGATATGCCATCAGTGTATTTCAACCACGCGACACCGGCGAAATGGCGTGGCTGAACATTCTCGATGAAGAATTTGTGTGGCAAAAACTACCCGACACTTGGAGTTATTCCGTCAATAGTAAGGGTACGCGCGTAGGAGTCGAGATTGAACAACAAAACTATGTGAAACTTGCATCCGGCTCCTACGACGGATTTGTACAAACGCCGGCTTTGTCCGTCGGCGACACGGTCATCGTCAGCAGCCGCGCAGCCCAATACAACAACAATAGCGCTGCCAACGTATCGCTCACCATCGCCGCTAACGAAGTCGATATTGCGACACATACGATAACATCTGACTTTCAGACGTTTACGGACACGATTATCGCCACACAGCCGACACTCACCGTCAGATTCACAGCCAAAAAAGGCAAACAAGTTTGGCTCGATGCGGTGCATATCGACACACACATCGGCGTCGAATCGCAAGTGCTGATACGCGACGAATTTCCGGCCACCACCACCGACACGCACTACACCGTGAGCAACCTCGTAACCGACGAGCACTATTGGTACACCATTCAACCGCAAGGTGGTGCCTACGAAACCATCTACGGGCCTTTCGAAGTGGTGATAACACCCACAGCCACCAAACGTGTACCGGCCGGCAACATCATTTGGAGTGTCGGACGAGATGTACTCCACCTCGAGCAACTGCCCGCGTACGCCGACATCACGTTGTACGACCTTGCAGGGCACACGCTGTTTACTATGCGCAAAAACGCCAATTACGCCCTCGACATTCCATTGCAACGTTCCGGCATATTCATCTTGCAGATAGCAGGCTGTCGGCCGATAAAAATTCTAAAAATGCCCTAAAATGAACGCGTTACGCCACCGCACATTACACCTTGTCGCCATCGGCTGCCTGCTGATGAGCCTTGTTGCGGCCTGCAAAAAAACACCGACAACAACCACAGGCGGTGCGTTGCAATACAATGGGCAAACCTACACCCTAAAAACCGCCCGACAACGTTGCTACCGCGACACCATTTCGGGACAGCAACGCATCGACGCCGCTTTCTGCTCGCCCAAAATGAGTTTTGCCGACGGTAAAATGGCCGGCACCGGCGCCTTAGTCGTACTCGCCGTGGCGTGCGACTCCGACCATTTAGTCGTCGGACAATACGACATACTGCCCGACTCGTATGCCATCATCGTTGCCGACGACAAATCCGACACCACACGCCACCACATCGATGGCGGAACGCTTGATGTAACCGCCACCGACAACGGAGTGCAATACACGTTCACAGCCGGTGAATTAACAGGTTCGTACACAGGCACATACACCTACAATTACGACATTGATGGCACACCATGCGGATACATCAGTCTAAATGATTCCATCGTGCCATTGCAAAAGGGCGATTTACTATTGTGGGGCCCAATTTTCGACGACAATTTACACTATTACGAATTTTATTTCTATTCGTGCGACCTGCGCCACACCGATGCCGGCGCCATCAAACAGGGAATGGCCTTTGTCGTCGGTCTGCACTCGGCCAACACCACAGCACCCGACAACGGCACTTATCCCATCGGGAGTGCCAACCTCAACCAAACCGCCATGTACGGACACCGTAGCGGCAACAGCAGTTGGGGCACCTATTGGACGCATTATCTGACCGCATCGACGCAAACCAAAGCCAACGTGCTGACAGGCAACATCGCCTTAACCAACGACAATGGAAAATATGTTTTCACATTCGATTGTACCGACCAACTTGGCAACAAAATAACCGGCACGCACAGCGGCACATTCCGTATATGCGATGTCAGATAAACATCTGTTTTTTTGAAAGTTATGCACACACAAGAAGAAAAACTAAACGCTTTTGCACGCCTGCTCGACGTGATGGCCGAACTGCGACAAAAATGTCCGTGGGACAAGAAACAAACATTCGAATCGCTGCGCTGCAACACGATTGAGGAGGTTTACGAGTTGGCCGAAGCCATAGCCAACAACGACAAAAAGAACATCAAAAAAGAGCTGGGCGATGTGTTGCTACACATTGTATTCTATGCGCAAATGGGCAGCGAAACAGGCGATTTCGACATCAAAGACGTGTGCGACGCGTTAGTCGAAAAACTCATCTACCGCCACCCGCACATCTACGGAAACGTAGCCGCCGAAACCTCCGAAGCCGTCAAACAAAATTGGGAACAACTGAAAACCAAAGAAAAAGATGGCAACAAATCGGTGTTGAGCGGCATTCCCGCCACGCTGCCGGCACTCATCAAAGCCAACCGCATACAAGACAAAGCCCGCAACATCGGATTCGATTGGGAAGAACGCACCCAAGTGTGGGACAAAGTGAAAGAGGAAATAGCCGAATTTCAGGCCGAAATCGACCACAACGACCCCGACCGCATGGAAGCCGAATTTGGCGACTTGTTTTTCAGTCTCGTCAATGCGGCACGACTCTACAACATCAACCCCGAAAACGCACTCGAACGCACCAACAAAAAGTTCATCAACCGATTTAATTATTTGGAAGAAAGAACCATCAAACAAGGCCGCGACCTACGCCAGATGAGCCTCGCCGAAATGGACGCCATCTGGAACGAAGCCAAGCAAAAAGGACTGTAAATGGAGAACGAATTTTTAGCCATCGAGGAAAAAATCGTTGCGGTACTCAAAACCGTATTCGACCCCGAAATCCCCGTCAATATCTACGATTTGGGACTCATCTACCGCATCGAAAACACCGACGGCAACGTAGAAATAGACATGACACTGACCGCGCCCAACTGCCCCGCCGCCGACTTCATGGCCGAAGACGTCAGACTGAAAGTGGCCGGCATCGAAGGCGTCAAAAACGTCAATGTCAATATCGTGTTTGAACCCGAATGGACGCAAGACCGCATGACCGACGAAGCCAAACTCGAACTCGGACTGCTATAAACACACAAAAAAATGAGCCCAAAATACTACTTCTTGTCCGATGCCCATTTAGGCGCACGCGTCATCGACAACCCGCACGCACACGAACAACGCGTGGTCGATTGGCTCGACATGGCCAAAAGCGACGCCACCGCCATCTTTCTGCTCGGCGACATTTTCGACTTTTGGTTCGAATACACAACCGTTGTGCCAAAAGGCTTCACACGGCTGCTCGGCAAACTGCGCGAAATCACCGAATCGGGCATTCCCGTCCATTTTTTCGTCGGCAACCACGACCTCTGGACGTTTGGCTACCTTGAGCAGGAAATCGGGCTGATAGTTCACCGCGAACCACAGATTTTCACGCTCGAAGGCAAACAATTTTTCATGGCACACGGCGACGGACTCGGCGACCGCGACCGCAAATTTTCGCTCATTCGACGCATTTTCCATAGTCGCACATGTCAATGGGCATTCCGGCACCTGCTGCCGGCCACCATCGGCATCAAGTTCGGGCAACGCTGGAGCGAAAGCAACCGCCGCCGGCACGAACGCCAAAACATCGGATTCTTGGGCGAAAATCGCGAACCGCTCGTACTGTTCGCCAAGCAACACACCGTGCAGCACCCCGACATCGACTACTACATCTTCGGGCACCGCCACATCGTACTCAACCTGATGCTGAACGGCGGCAGTCAAGTGCTGATAATCGGCGATTTCATCAGAGAATTTTCGTACGCCACATTCGATGGAGAAACAATGGCCATCGACAATTTCGAAACACCGCTGCAACCCTAACCACTGACACACATTAACTCTCTCAACTTTTTGACCGTTTCAAACTTTTTTTGTACCTTTGCGGGCGCAAAGCAACTACTCGTAGTTGCAAAGCACACAAACATAATACAAAAAGACGTCTGACAGCGTTTGTTTTGGCTCTTCTGAATCTGGTAAATTCAACGAAACACTAGTCAAAACACAGCATGTGTAGATGTCTGCGAAAACACGAACTGCCGGAAAAACCACCGGCAACAGCGTGTTTGGCGTGGACTTTACATTGCTTGTTTTACTAGTAATGGCAGTACCAGAGCCTTGAAGAGCGGAACAGCAATAATGCAAAGTCCCGCTTTTTTTTGTTAAAAATAATTAAATGCAGGTTACTTTTTGCCGCCAAACGGCATAATATTTGTACAACAATAAATGAATACACGTCATGAAAGTGTAATTGATGGCCAAACACCATCAAATCGGTGTGTGTACTTTCGGATTTTTTATTAAAAACTTTTTTTAGAAAACAACACCGATGTTCAACCGACGCGACCACACACCGAATTGCATTGGTTGCACATCAACAAAAAAAACAAATTATCATGCTTAAAAAAACACTTTTTGGAAGTCTGCTGTTGTTTGTGGGTGCAAGTGCATTTGCCACAGGCATAGCAAAAATCGGCGACACCGAGTATGAAACTCTGGCCGCAGCCGTAGCCGCCGTACCAACCGGCGCCGAAAACGTTACCACCGTTCAACTCTTGGGAGATGCTCAAGGCAATGGTATTATCGTGCCTTCCGGCACTAAAATGCTGCTCGATTTGGGCGGCTTCACCTACGAAGTTACCGGCAATCTGGCAGGTTCTGAAGGGTACAAAACCCAAGCATTCCAACTGCTGAAAAACTCCGACATCACCATTCAAAATGGCACCATCACGTCAAGCGTAGCCCTTAGGTTGATACAAAACTACGCCAACCTGACTCTGCTCAACGTTACACTCGACGGCACCAAATTGCCGGGCGCAGGACTCTATGTATTGTCGAACAACAATGGCGAAGTGTTGATTGGCGCAGGCACCGTCATTACCGCCAAAGATGGCGACTTTGCATTCGATGTATACAATTGGATTTCAAATGGTTATCCGTCGGTAAAAGTTACTATCGATGGTGCAACCATCAACGGAGCCATTGAAGTAGCGCAAGATGGCGATGATGCCGCCTCCACAGGATTCGAATTGGTTATCCAATCCGGCACCATCAATGGCAGCATCAGCGCGGGCAGCGGTGCCGAGAATGCCACTGTCAGCATCGCACCCGAAGCCACACTCTCCGGCACAACTTATGCGGCCGGTCGCAAAAATGCCCAAGGCATTTCGCTCTACGCCACAGTGAGCGCAGCCATTGAAGCCGCAGCAGATAACGACACCATTCTCCTGATGTGCGACACCAAAGAAGCCATCGTGATAGCTGCCGACGACAACATCGTATTCGACCCGAACGGCCACACATTGTCGGTCGAAGACGCACACGTCATCACCAACAACGGCACACTGACCATCATCGGCAACGGCACTATCGATGCGCTCACACACGCAAAAGCAGCACTATACAACAACGTTGGCGCCGACGCGCAACTCTTGGGTGCGACCTTCGAACGTTCGAACGAAAACAGCAACGTCAACTCGTACTACACCATTCTGAATCAAGGCACTATGACCATCGACGGCAGCATAGTCAAAAACGCAGGCGCACGCGCATCGATGATCGAAAACGGTTGGTATTATCCTGAAAAAAACACGACAAAAGCATTTTCGACACTCGTCATCAAAAGCGGCACATTCGATGGCGGCTTGTACAATGTCAAAAACGATGACTATGGCTTATTGACCATCGACGGCGGCACATTTACCAACGCCACCACCGGAGCCGGCAACGTACTCAATTGGAACAAAGCAGTCATCAACAACGGCACGTTCACAGCCACCGGCGAAAATAGCGCCAACGTACAACAAGGTTATGCCGGCAACAGCGAATACGAAATTGCCACCATCGCCATTACCGGCGGCATATTCACAGCACCGGAAAGCAACAACAACATCAACCATCTATTTGGTAGTGAACAGCCGGTTACGACACAAGTATCGGGCGGCACCTATTCGCACGCCATACCGGCCGAACAATGCGCCGACGATTTCGAGCCGAAAGACAACGGCGATGGTACCTACGGTGTGCAGGAAGACCAAACAACCACCGCACTGACAACGACCAATGCCGACAACGCCATTGTAGTAGAACAAGGTCGCGTGGTTTGCAACGGCGACTTCCGCATCTATGACCTGAACGGCCGCGACGTAACGCGCCTGAACGGCACTTTGCATGGCGTTTATGTTGTAAAAACAGACAGCGCCACCATCAAGGTAGTGGTGAAATAATACCGGAGCATAGATTTTAGAACATAGACAGTAGGGACGCGGCATGCCACGTCCCTACTTGTTATTTTTATTCCTCCGCCTTAAACTTTGAAACTCTTAAACTCTTAAACTTTTCTAACTTTTTCAGCCGTCATTTTCGTCCGAAATCGGCAGGAATTTCGCCCCAAATATCGGTTTTCCACTTCAGCACTTTGGTAGAAACCGTATGCGTCGCCAGCCACGCATTAGCGCGATTGATCAACTCGAACACAGGCGCATTGTCGGCATTTTGTACCAACTTCGATTTGCAACGCCGCTGACGCACCCACGCCTGCGCTGTTACACTGTCAGAATAGATGGCTGCAACGGTCAGTTTGCCCTGCTCCACCAACGCCAACGCATGCACTATGGCCAAAAATTCGCCAATATTATTCGTCGCTGCGGCAAAAGGGCCTTGACGGAACACCTCTTCGCCCGTATCGACCAACACACCACGATATTCCATCACACCCGGATTACCACTGCACGCCGCATCTACCGACAAACACCCGGCCAACGGTCGCTCATCGGCATCGGGAAACGCCGACAACGACATCGTTTTGTGGGAACCAACCACTTGCCAATAATTTTTGGCAAATGCCATTTTAGCGGCATTTTCCGTCGGGAACGACTTATATTGCGCACCTTCGTAACCGTCGATTTGTGCCTTACACGCCTCCCAACTATCGAAAACGCCGCTGGTACGTCCCTGCCACACTACATAATATTTTTGCTTCGCAGCCATCGAGCGACAAAAATACAAATAATCCGCCAATTACGCAAATATCATCAAATCGCAGCAGTACCATTTTTTGTTTGGCACGACTTTTGCACACTACAAAGTGAACTAATTTTTTTGTCTAACTTAAATAATAGGAGGAAACGCACCATGAAAATCTCTCATCTGTTTGCCTTTGCCGGCGGCGCTTTGGCCGGAGCCGCGCTCGGCTTGTTGTTGGCACCCGATTCGGGCGAAAACACGCGCAACAAAATCGCTCACATGCTGAAAGAAAAAGGCATTGCGCTCGACCGCGAATCGCTGTCGCAGTTTGTCGATAAAGTGATTGCCAAATTGCACCACAATTTTACCGACGACGATTTGCAGGCTGCTGTCGATGAAGTTGCCAACCAAAAATAACCCATCATGGCCGACAGCAACTATCAGCATCTGATTGACGACAGCAAACGCTATCTGCGTATGCGCTACGATATGCTTCGTCTCGAGTTACTCGAGAAGTTGTCGCATATCGTGGCGCTGATTTTGCTCGTCGTGGTTTCCACGGTATTGGCTTTGGCGGCGTTTATCTATTTTACCTTTGCTCTGGTGGCGTGGCTCACACCGATGTTAGGCGCCGTGCTGCCGCTGTGTATTGTAGGCGGCGTTTTTGTGCTACTGCTGATTTTGGGCATTGTATTCCGCAAGTCGCTGTTCATCAATCCGTTGATTTCGCAATTGAGTCATATTTTGTTTTACGAAACGCCAAAATCCGAAAGCGATGAAAACGAACAAACAGCCTGACCTGGCACACCTGCATTCGCTGGACGACCTGCACCGCTGCAAACGCCAACTGCGTCAGCAAATAGATGTGCAGGAGTTGCGCCTGACCAACGACGTGCGACATATTCGTCGGTCGCTGCACACGACATCGCACATCATCGACAACATCGGCAGTGCGCTATCGTTCATTGCACCATCGGCCGGTTTCTTCGGATTGGGACTCGGGTTGATGCGACTGCTGCTGAAACGTCGCCGCACGCGATAGTGCGAACGTATTACCGAAAGTTCAGAAGTCCGCTTCTGAACTTTTTTTGTACGAAGCACGGCGGAATATAATGGAAAATCCAAGAATTTTGTGTAAATTTGCAGACTTTTTGTAACATTGTGGCAAATCATGGAATACAATTTCAAACAAATCGAGCAAAAGTGGCAACAATATTGGATTGACCACGCCGTCTATAAAACAGAAATCGACCCGTCGCGTCCGAAATATTACGTTTTGGATATGTTTCCGTATCCGTCGGGCGCGGGTTTGCACGTCGGCCATCCGTTGGGATACATCGCCAGCGACATTTTCAGCCGCTACAAACGTCTGCGGGGCTACAATGTGCTGCATCCGATGGGCTATGATGCCTACGGTTTGCCGGCCGAGCAATACGCCATTCAAACCGGTCAGCACCCCGAAGTAACGACACGCAAAAACATAGCCCGTTACCGCGAGCAGTTGGACAAAATCGGTTTCTGCTACGATTGGAGCCGCGAAGTGCGCACCTGCGACCCGCAATTTTATCATTGGACACAATGGGCATTTGTGCAAATGTTCAACCATTGGTACTGCAAACGCGCCAACGCCGCACGTCCCATTTCGATGTTGATAGACATATTCAACGAGCAAGGCAACGCCAAAGTGCGGGCGGCACAAAGCGACACGCCCGTTTTCACCGCCGACGAGTGGAAAAGTTGGGACGAACGCCGCCAACAAGAGATACTGATGAACTACCGCATCGCCTATTTGGCCGACACGAAAGTGAATTGGTGTCCGCAGTTGGGTTGTGTGCTTGCCAACGACGAGGTGAGCGAAGGTTTGTCGGTACGCGGCGGCTATCCCGTCGAACAACGCGTCATGCGTCAGTGGAGCCTGCGCGTGTCGGCCTACGCCCAACGCCTGCTCGATGGACTTGACCGCCTCGATTGGACAGAATCGCTGAAAGAGACGCAAAAGAATTGGATTGGCCGATCGGAAGGCGCGCAAATGTTTTTCGGATTGGTCGGCAGCGATAAGAAAATAGAGATTTTCACCACGCGCTGCGACACCGTTTTTGGCGTAACATTCATGGTACTGGCGCCCGAAAGCGAATATGTAGCCCAAGTAACCACCGCCGCGCAACAAGCCGAAGTGAACGCTTATCTCGACATGGTGAAACGCCGCACCGAGCGCGAGCGCATTGCCGACCGGCGCGTAACCGGCGTCTTCTCCGGTTCGTACGCCATCAATCCGCTGACAGGCAACGAGATACCGATTTGGATTTCGGACTATGTGTTGGCCGGCTACGGCACCAGCGCCATCATGGCAGTGCCGGCACACGACAGCCGCGACTACGCCTTTGCCAAACATTTCAATCTGCCCATCATTCCGCTGATTGAAGGCGCCGACGTGAGCCACGAAAGTTTCGATGCCAAAGAAGGCGTGATGATGAACTCGGGATTCCTGAACGGCAAAACCGTAACCGAATCCATCGCCGCCATGAAACAATATATCACCGAGCACGGCATCGGTAGCGTGAAAGTGAATTATCGTCTGCGCGACGCCGTTTTCAGCCGTCAGCGCTATTGGGGCGAGCCATTTCCCGTGTATTACAAAGATGGTATGCCCTATCTGATTCCAGAAGAAAAATTGCCGCTGGAATTGCCCGAAGTGGACAACTTTTTGCCAACCGAAACAGGCGAGCCGCCACTCGGTCATGCCAAAACATGGGCGTGGGACGAAGCCAACCGCCGTTTGACCGACACCGCCACCATCGACAATAAAACGATTTTCCCGCTCGAATTGTGCACCATGCCGGGTTTCGCCGGTTCGTCGGCCTACTACCTGCGCTACATGGATCCACACAACGCCGAAACGCTGGTTGGCAAAGCCGCCAACAACTATTGGCAAAACGTCGATTTGTACATCGGCGGCACCGAGCACGCCACCGGACACCTGATTTACAGCCGTTTTTGGAACAAATTCTTGTTCGACCTCGGCCTCGTGTGCCAAGACGAGCCGTTCCAAAAACTGATCAACCAAGGCATGATTCAGGGGCGAAGCAACTTTGTGTACCGTATCGTCGGCACCAACAAATTTGTGTCGTACAATCTGCGAAAACAATACGAAACACAACCGATTCACGTTAATGTGAACATTGTCGAAAACGACATTTTGGACATTGATGCGTTCCGGAATTGGTTGCCGGAATACCGCGATGCCGAATTTGTGCTCGAAGATGGTAAATACGTTTGCGGTTGGGCTGTCGAGAAAATGTCGAAATCGATGTTCAACGTGGTCAATCCCGACGACATCGTCGAAAAATACGGCGCCGACACCTTGCGTTTGTACGAGATGTTCCTCGGGCCGCTCGAGCAGTCGAAACCGTGGGACACAAACGGCATTGACGGCGTACATCGTTTTCTGAAAAAACTGTGGGGACTATTCTTCACCGGCGAAGCGCTTGCCGTATCGGACGAGCAACCCACTGAAAATGAACTGAAAACGTTACACAAAACCATCAAAAAAATTGGTTACGACATCGAGCATTTTTCGTTCAACACATCGGTTTCGGCCTTTATGATTTGTGTCAATGAATTGGCACAGCAACATTGCAACAAACGTGCCGTGCTGGATCCGCTGCTGATTATTTTGTCGCCGTTTGCGCCGCACATTGCCGAAGAGTTGTGGCACGCTTTGGGGCACGACACCACCATTTGCGACGCGACATTCCCCGCATTCGACGAAAAATATTTGACAGAATCGACCGTAAAATATCCGATTTCGTTCAACGGCAAAGTGCGTTTCACGCTCGATTTACCGGCTACGCTCGACCGCGCTGCCGTAGAGCAAGCCGCCCTTGCCAACGAGCAGACAGCCAAATACACCAACGGACAAACGCCCAAAAAGGTGATTGTGGTGCTGGGGAAAATTGTCAATATTGTACTATAATCGACCAACGCCATGACACTATTTTCCAAAGTCAATTGGAGCGCGCTGCGTGAATACCTGATGATAGCCTTGGGCTTGGTGATGTACGCCACCGCGTGGAAAGCCTTTTTGCTGCCCCACCAGATTACAGGCGGCGGCGCCACGGGCGTGAGTGCCATTGTGCAATACGGCACAGGCATTCCGGTGGCCATCACATACGCCATCATCAACGGTGTGCTGCTGATTTTCTCGCTGTGGAAACTCGGGTTGCAGTTCAGCCTGCGCACCATCTACGGTGTAACCTGTCTCACGTTTTTCTTTGCCATCATACCCGATGCGAAAATCGGCACTTTTGTTTCTGAAAATGAGCCATTTATGGCTTGCGTACTAGGCGGTATTTTGGCCGGTTCGGGCATGGGCATCATGTTTTTGAACAATGGCAGTTCAGGCGGCACCGACATCATCGCAAAAATCATCAACAAATACCGCAACATCACGCTGGGACGCGCACTGCTCTACTGCGACGTGCTGATAATCAGTTCGTCGTACTTTCTGCCCGAAGGCAACATCGAAAAAGTAGTGTACGGCCTGACCACGATGGCCATCGCCACGTTTACGCTTGATATGGTGGTGAACGGTGTGCGCCAATCGGTACAATTTTTGATTTTTTCGGCCAAATACGAGGATATTGCCAACGCCATCAACAACGAAGTGCATCGCGGTGTAACCATTCTCGACGGCACCGGCTGGTATTCCAAGCAACCGGTCAAAGTAATCACCGTGCTGGCGCGCAAAAACGAATCGGCCAAAATATTCAAAATCGTGAAAGATATAGACCCGAACGCCTTTGTGTCGCAATCGTCGGCCATCGGTGTTTACGGGCAAGGGTTCGACCCCATGAAAGTCAAGTAAAAAACGCATTATTCACTCAAAAACAGACAATTATGCAGTATCAACAAACCATCAGACCCGTTTGGTTCAAGTACATTTGGTTGGGTGTAGCCCTCATTGTGCTGCTTCCCATTTTGTTTTCGGCTTTCTACACCATCGACACCGGCGAACGCGGCGTAGTGTTGCGTTTCGGTCGTCTGACAACGATTGCCGACGAAGGACTGAACGTCAAAATTCCGTTTGTGGACGCCGTGAAAGTGATGTCCATCCGCGACCACAACTTGTCCATTCACACCGAAGTGTCGTCGAGCGACATTCAAACCATCGCCGTCGATGTGAGCCTTGTGTACGCGCTCGACAGCAAGCAGGTTGACCGCATCTTCCAAACGTTCGGCATGGACATCGAAAACACACTGATTCGCCCGACATTGTCGGAAAAAATCAACGCCGTGATAGCCGAATATCCGATTGAAACTTTCGTCGAAAAGCGTGCCGAAATATCGAGCCGCATCAACAGCACGTTTGCCAATCAGGTGGCCGGAAGCGGCATCGTGGTCAAAAGCCTGCTGATAACCAATCACGACTTCAGCGACGATTTCAACAAAGCCATCGAGGATAAAAAGATTGCCGAGCAAGGCGCGCTGACCGCCAAATTCACGTTGGAACGCATGAAACTCGAAGCCGAAGCGCAAAAGGTAAAACAAGCATCACTGTCGCCCATGGTGTTGCAGGAGATGGCCATCAACAAATGGGACGGCCACATGCCAACCTATTTCAGTGGCGACCAACTGCCTTTCGTTACAATCAAATAGACCGATTATCAACGACTTAACAACAAGCGTCTCGTATTTTTTTGTGCGAGGCGTTATTTTTTTTTGAGATTTCTGTAGTTTTTGACCATCGCCATGCGTCTAACAAGCGAAAAACAAACAAAACCAACAACAATGAACGAATTAGAAAAAGAATTTGAACGTCTCGTCAGGCAACACAAAACGACGATTTACACCGTTTGTTATATGTTTTCGGACGACACCGACGAAGTCAACGATCTGTTTCAAGAAACGTTGATCAATTTGTGGCGCGGTTTTGCGCAATTCCGCCACGAAAGCAGCCCGCAAACATGGATTTGGCGCGTGAGCATGAACACCTGCATTTCGGCCGACCGCAAAAAACGGTCGCGTGGGCAGAGCGTTCCGCTGACAATGGATATCGACCTCTTTGCCGACAACGACGACGACAGCCGCCAAGTGCAAATGCTCTACGACCGCATTCACAGCCTGAACCTCCTCGACCGCGCCATCGTGCTGCTGTGGCTCGAGAATCTCAGTTACGACGAAATCGGCCGGATTGTAGGCATCAGCACAAAAAACGTATCGGTGCGGCTGGTGCGCATACGCGAACAACTCAAAAACAACAACTCTAAAAAATAAAAAACTATGGACGAATTGGTAGAAATGCGCGAGCAAATGAATTTGCTCAAATCGAAATTGGACAAACAAGAAATCGTGAACGACCACCTGCTGCGCGAAGTTACACGCCAGCGTGTACGTCGGTTGAACAGAAACGTATGGCAAGAAGGCCTTGCCTGCTTGTTTGTGATAACCTTTGGCAGTTACGCCTTCCGACAATTAGGATGCAGTTGGTGGTTTGTGGGAGGCACCATCGCCTATATGCTATTCTGTTTTTTGGCCACCATCATTCCGCATAATTGGATTAAGCAACGCGACATCAACAACGGCGACCTGCTGACCGTAGCCAAACAGGTGCGCCGTCTGAAAAAACTCTATCACAATTGGAAACGTTTCGGGTGGCCGAGTGTCATTCCGTGGTTGGCATGGTTATTCTGCGAGATTTACTTTGCGCACGCCGGCGAATTGACGTTGGCCATCTGCATCATCGCAAGTTGCGCCGTAGGTGCACTCATCGGCGGACTGATTGGCTGGAAACGGCACAAAAAATTTGTCGGCGAAATGGACGAAATCATCCAATCGCTCGAACAATAAACCGCACGTTCAACCGACCAAGCATTCTTTCGCGCCAACAGCGAAAGAGTGCTTTTTTTGTGCGCCGTCAGAACTTGTAGTGAAACCCGACGCTGACCAACTCTTTGAACTGCAAGCGCGGATCTTCGCCATCGGGCAACTCCACTGTCGAATCGTAACGCGGATTGAGCGCCACGCGCGCCGACAGAAAACGATTGATGATGAAATAACCAATCACCTCCCAATCGACCTCCACACCGCGATAATTGGTGTAGAGCGAAAAGGTCGTTTCCAACTTGATTTCGCGCATGAAACTATGTTCCCAACGCACTTTCACCTTGCTGCCGACATCGTTTTTGGTCTTTTGTCCGGCAGGAATACCCTGTTTGTCGGCAATGCTCTGCGTTACGCCGGCGTGTTTGGCAGTGTCGGCCACATGCAGCATTTTGTACGAAAACGGCAACATCTGCACCGACAACTCGTTCTTGTATTTGAAATCCAAGCCCAACGACAAATACAAACGCAAGGGCGAGGCCGGTCCGGTAACACGCTCATAACTGTTTTTGACGTAGGTATTGAACAGCGTGGTCGATAGTTCGAAATCGGCCGAATAGAACCATTTGTCGCTTTTGAAGGCTTGCACGCCAAGTTTCGAAGTCAGGCGCACAAGGTCGTCGTTGGTGCGTATTTTGCGCAACGTATCCGATGCCGCCGTATTGAAACTGAATTTGGCATCTAACTGACTGTCCCACTGAATTTTCTGCGACGAATATTTGACTTTTCCCTTAAAGAAAAAATAGGCTGCCAAACTGCTTTCGCCGCCCGTGTACCAATTATCCGAATAGTAATTTTGCGAAAACTGCACCTGCGCATCGCCACCATACGTCCATGGCGATTTCGTCGGCTTGATTTTGGCCAATTTATCAATTTTGATGGTCGGAATGGCATCGACTGTGATTTGATTTTTCTCGGCTTTCACGCGGCGCCGTTTTATCTCGTCGATGTTCGGCAACTGCGATTCGTGGTAGGTGTACACGTCCGGATTGTCGCGAAAAATCACCTGTTTGGCACGTCGGCGCAAGTCGGCTATCGCATCGTTACGCCGTTCGACGCCATCTACCGTCGAAACCACCCATTCATCGATGAACAGCGGATTACACGCCGCACGTTCGCCTGCGCGCGCATGTATCTGCGCCAATTCGTCGGCTGTGAGTACCGACAGCCACACCGAGTCGCTCGCCGACAACGCCGTCGGCACCGAATCGGGCGCGGCAACCTGTGGCACAGTATCAGCCTGCAAGGTATCGCGTATCTCGTTTTCTTCGAACCAACGCCGCACCTCGTCGTCGCTCATGCGCAAAGTGTCGTCTGCAACCGCCCGTAAGCAACTCACAATCAGCGCAATGCACATCAAAAACCAATATGTAGGTCTTGGCCGGTGCATCAATCCATGAAATCGTTTTCGTCGTATTTCGTGAACAAAAAATCGTTGTACGGGAAACGTGTTACATGGATCTGCTTGACACGATCGTACAACAAACTTTTCAGTGCATCGATATTTTCCTTGTTTTTGGCCGAAATAAAAATGCAATCGTTGCCCAACTTGGCCATCCAAGTGCGTTTTAATTCGTCGAGGCTGTAGTTTTCGCGCCGTTTTTCGCCGAGGTCGTCATCGTCCTGCGGCGTATATGTGAACGCGTCTATCTTGTTGAAAACGAGAATCGTAGGTTTCTGCTCTTTGGCTATATCGGCCAACGTGGCATTCACCACTTCGTACTGTTCCTCGAAGTTTGGGTGCGAAATATCGACGATATGCACCAACAAATCGGCCTCGCGCACCTCGTCGAGTGTCGATTTGAACGACTCAATCAGATGCGTAGGCAATTTTCGGATAAACCCGACCGTGTCGGTCAGCAAAAACGGCAGATTTTCGATAATCACCTTGCGCACGGTGGTGTCGAGCGTCGCAAAGAGTTTGTTTTCGGCAAACACGTCGCTTTTGCTCATCAAGTTCATCAAGGTCGATTTGCCCACATTGGTGTAGCCCACCAATGCCACGCGCACCATTTTGCCGCGATTTTTGCGTTGCACGGCTTTCTGTTTGTCGATGGCGGCCAACTGCTGTTTGAGCAGCGAAATTTTGTTCAGAATGATACGGCGGTCGGTTTCAATCTGCGTTTCGCCCGGGCCGCGCATACCGATGCCGCCACGCTGACGTTCGAGGTGCGTCCACAAGCGCGTAAGGCGCGGCAGCATGTATTGACACTGCGCCAATTCCACCTGCGTTTTGGCGTGTGCCGTCTGCGCCCGTTTGGCAAAAATGTCAAGAATCAGGTTCGTACGGTCGAGCACTTTGATTTTCAGCTCTTTTTCGATGTTGCGCAACTGCAACGGCGAGAGTTCGTCGTCGAAAATAATCATGCCGACCTCTTCGTGCGTCGCAACAAATTCGCGTATTTCGTCCAATTTGCCTTGTCCAACAAACGTGCGCGGATTCGGATAATCCAACTTCTGCACAAAGCGCCGCACCGGTTTTGCACCGGCCGTTTCGGCCAAAAATGCCAATTCGTCCAAATATTCACGCGAACGCTCTTCGTTTTGCTGCGGCGTTACCAAACCGACCAAAACGGCATTTTCTTCGTATATTTCAGTTTCTCGTTTTTCCACAACAGCACCAAAATCTTTCTGCGAATACCATTCTATAACTTACACAACAAACGGCATTCGCAGTTGTTATTTATCGACTCGCCCCGGATAAACTTCCAAGGCTTTCTCCAAGACAATCAACGCTTTACGCAACTTCTCCTTGTCGAGTATATAGGCAATGCGCACTTCGTTGCGGCCATATTCGCGCGAGGTATAGAAGCCCGATGCCGGCGCCATCATCACCGTTTGACCTTCGTAGTCGAAGTCGGATAGGAGCCACGCGCAGAATTTATCGCTATCGTCAATCGGCAACTTGGCCACCGTGTAGAACGCACCCATCGGTATCGGCGAATAGACGCCCGGAATGCGATTCAGCCCATCAATCAGAAATTTGCGCCGTTCGACATATTCGTTGTACGTTTCGTCCAAATACTCTTGCGGCGTATCCATCGAGGCTTCGGCCACAATCTGCCCGATAAGCGGCGGGCTCAAACGCGCCTGGCAGAACTTGATAACGCTCTCGTGCACCGTCTTGTTTTTGCACACCAACGCACCGATACGAATGCCACATTCACTATAACGTTTTGATACAGAATCGATTAGAATGACATTATTTTCGATGCCATCGAGATGGAACGCCGAGATGTAGGGTGCGCCCGTGTAGCAAAATTCGCGATAGACTTCGTCGGAGAAGAGGTACAAATCGTACTTTTTCACCAAATCGCGTATTTGGTTCATCTCTTTGCGCGTGTACAAATAGCCGGTCGGGTTGTTCGGATTGCAGATGAGAATGCCTTTGGTTTTAGGCGTTATCAGTTTTTCAAATTCCGACACAGGCGGCAGTGCAAAACCCTCTTCGATGGACGAAACAACCGGTTTGACCACCGCGCCGGCCGCAATGGCAAAGGCCGTATAGTTGGCGTATGCCGGTTCCGGCACAATGATTTCGTCGCCGGGGTCAAGACAACTCATAAAGGCAAATTGCACGGCTTCGGAGCCGCCGGCTGTTACGATAATGTCGTCCACGCTGACATCGATATTGAATTTGCTGTAATAGTTCAGCATTTTCATCCGCAAACTTTTGTAACCATCGCTCGGGCTATATTCCAAGATGGTGCGGTCGATGTGTTTCAACGCATCAAGCCCTGTCTGCGGCGTTTTCAAATCGGGCTGACCGATGTTCAGATGATACACTTGAACGCCACGCGCTTTGGCTTTGTCGGCCAACGGCGCTAATTTACGAATAGGCGATTGCGGCATCAACAAACCGCGTTGTGAAGGAGTCGGCATGACTTTTTATTCTTTTATTTATTTGACAATCAATTATATACATGTACATCGTAATTGGAAACCATCACAGTGTACTGTTTCATCGGATAGCGACATTCGCCGGCCATGGGATAACCGCGGCCATAACCAATGTCGAAAATGGCGCCACACTGCTGGCAAATGGCTTCGCCGGGAATGCTATCGACATTGACCCGAATATTGGGGTCAATCTCGTTGGGACAAGCCAAGTCGAACGCCACAAAGCGGTCTTCAAAATCGTGAAACACCACCACACCGCCATAGCCCAAATATTGATACGCATATTTCGGTGTAACAAACGTAGCCACGCCGCCAATGGCATTCAGCGTTGGCGCATCGCGCAAGATGTTAAACTCCAACGACACCGGTGTCGATGGGATGGGCGACACCACATTATTTTTACAGCCAACCAACGCCATCGCACCCACCATACACCATATTATTATATATAAGCCACGCGGCCACATCACAACAACGGCACAATATTTGTCAAGTGAATGCCATTCGAGCCTTTTACAAGTATCGTCTTATCAATCAACATGTTATCGCGCAAAAACGCAGTTAATTGTTCCACATTGCCAAACGTGCGACCAACGCCGTCGGCCACTTGCGCAAAGTGTTCGCCCACCCAAAACACATCGTCAAAGTGCGATTGTGCCACATAATCCACAATTTTTTTGTGTTCTTCGCGGCTTTGCGCGCCCAATTCGAGCATATCGCCCAAAACAGCCACTTTGTGCGGCAACTGCATGGCAACAAAATTGTCGAGAGCCGCCCGCATGCTGGTGGGATTGGCGTTGTAGGCATCGACCACCAAGCGATTGTGCGCCGTTTCGACAAACTGCGAGCGGTTGTTCTGCGGCACATACGTTTCGAGTGCATGGCAAATGGCGGTTTCGTCCACGCCAAAATGCAAGCCAACCGTTGCCGCCGCCAACATATTTTCGGCATTGTAAATGCCCACAAAATGTGTTTTCGCCCTATATGGTCGGCCGTCACGCCGTTGCCATTCGAGCGTGATAAACGGCGAACAATCAACAACATGGCCTTGCACATCGGCCGCAGAATCGAGTGCATACGACGTCAATTTCAAACCGTGCGCAATACCGTTGAGCAACTCGTTTTGCGCATTGATAAACACCTCTCCGCCATGCTCACGCAAATAATCGTACAATGCGCCCTTGGCCTGCAGCACGCCTTCGAGCGATCCGAAGCCGGCCAAATGCGCCTTGCCCACGTTGGTA
This sequence comes from Paludibacteraceae bacterium, assembly GCA_051870755.1. Taxonomy (GTDB): domain Bacteria; phylum Bacteroidota; class Bacteroidia; order Bacteroidales; family Paludibacteraceae; genus W0P28-013. The sequence continues at coordinate 69,382 of JBJECE010000034.1, forward strand.
ATCAATCCGCAATCGGGGCGGACAATTTCGACCAAGTCGGCTATCTCGCCCCGATGACTTGCACCCATTTCAATAACAGCAACATCGTGTTTATCAGTCAGTTGCAACAGTGTCAGCGGCACACCGATATGATTATTGAAGTTGCCTTGCGTGTAATGCACATTGAACTTTTCGCGCAGCACGGCCGCCACCAACTCCTTGGTCGTTGTTTTGCCGTTGGTGCCGGTGATGCCCACAACGGGAATGCCCAAGCGTTCGCGATGCATGCGCGCCAACTGCTGCAACGTATGCAACACATTATCAACCAGAAAGATGCGCTCGTTTGTAGCAAATTCCGCCTCGTCCACCACGGCATAGGCGCAGCCTTTGTCCAACGCCGCCTGCGCAAAACGATTGCCGTCGAAATTGTCGCCTTTCAGTGCAAAAAACAACGAACCTTCAGGACACACGCGGCTATCGGTCGTAACCTGCGGACGCTCACAATATAACTTATAAAGTTCAGATAATGAAATCATTACAAATAAAACACATTTACTTTTCGTTCTTCAAATTCTCGGGCGAATCCCACGCTATATCGTACGGAATGTTCGGCTCGCGACGCTCCACGCCATAAATCGTTTGAAAATTTTCTTCATCGTCCTCGACAGTTTCTTTTTCGATCTGTTTCACATCCAAATTGCGATGCGTAATGGTTTCGACACGATTTTCCGGCTTGTTCAGTTCCTCCCAAAGCGCATCTTTCAGGACATCGAGCCCAAAGCCCGACACCGACGAGAAGAACAGCGTACGCACCCCTTGCGGCAAATGTTGGCGCATCTGTTCCATCATGGTTTCATCGATCATATCGCATTTGGAAATAGCCAAAATACGCTGTTTATCAACTAATTCCGGATTATATTTTTCCAATTCATGCAACAAAATTCCATATTCTTTGGCAATATCGTCGCTGTCGGCCGGCACAAGGAACAGCAAAATGGCGTTTCGCTCGATGTGGCGCAGAAAGCGCAATCCCAAGCCTTTGCCCTCGGCTGCTCCTTCGATGATGCCGGGAATGTCGGCCATACAGAACGACTGATTGTCGCGGTACGACACGATGCCCAAATTTGGCGTCAATGTAGTGAACGGATAATTGGCTATTTCGGGTTTGGCTGCCGACACCACCGACAACAGCGTCGATTTTCCCGCATTCGGGAATCCGACCAAACCGACATCGGCCAGCACTTTCAGCTCCAAAATGATATTGCGCTCAACACGCGGTTCGCCCGGCTGCGCATAACGTGGCGTTTGATTCGTGGCCGATCGGAAATGCCAATTGCCCAAGCCGCCACGACCACCTTTCAACAATACGATTTCCTGTTTATCTTCGCTAATTTCGGTCAAAAATTCGCCTGTATCGCCATCGTAGGCTATTGTTCCGCACGGCACATCGATGATTTTGTCCTCGCCGTTTTTGCCGAAACTGCGACTTTCGCCGCCGCTGCCGCCATCGCCGGCAAAGACATGACGCGCATATTTCAGATGAATCAGCGTCCAATAGTTCTTGTTGCCGCGCAAGATGACATGGCCGCCACGACCGCCGTCGCCGCCATCGGGACCGCCTTTGGGCAGATATTTGGCGCGATGCAGGTGTGCGGAGCCGGCTCCGCCCTTCCCCGATCGACAAAAGATTTTCACATAATCCACAAAATTAGAACTTGGCATAACAAACGGCGTTTTTAATTCGACAAAAAAATGATAAATTCACAAACAAGCGCACTCAAAAGCCGCAAATCGAAAACTCGATTAACTGCACAATCGACTGAAAATACTCCTCGACCGTAGTACAATTTTCCACCGCTACATAACGCCCCGTCGATTTGTAGAACTCGATGACGGGCATCGTTACCTCGTGATAAACCTGCAACCGTTTTTTGATCACCTCCAAATTGTCGTCGGCGCGATGTGAGGTTTCGCCACGCTTGAGCAAACGTTCGACAAGCAGCGGCTCATCGACGCGCAAATCCAACATCAGCGTCAGTTTTTTGCCAAACGACGCCAACAAGGCATCGAGTGCTTCGGCCTGCGCCACCGTGCGCGGAAATCCATCGAAAATAAAGCCATTGCAGTTGTCTTTGCGCTCGGCTATTTTGGCACTTATCATTTTGATAATCAAATCGTCAGGCACCAAATTGCCCTTCGAAATGAGTGTATCGGCAAACCGACCGATGTCGGTGCCGCGCGCTATCTCGTCGCGCAACATATCGCCCGTCGATAAGTGTACCAAATTGTACTTTTTGACAATCAACTCGCTCTGCGTTCCTTTGCCGGAACCGGGAGCACCAAATATAACAATGTTCAGCATAAGCCTTTGTTTCTGTGTTTTTTAGACATACAAAAGTAATAATTATTTTTTTAATGGTCGGAACGGATGTTAATGATTTTCCAACCAAAACAAATTAACTTGCAAAGTTAATAAAAATTTTCGACACGACAAAATGCAACTAAAAAAATCGCCAACAAAACCCGCATTTGGTCAGCAACAAAAAAAACTGTATCTTTGCAGGTTGGAAAAACAGATTGCAACATGAAATTCGATTTTGCAAGCAAACCACTGCGCTACACGCTGCGCGCCTTACTATTCGTCGGAGCGGCAATATTGGTGTACGAGTGCATACCGCACCAAATAAAATTCGACAAACAATTCATGCTGGGCAAACCTTGGCCAAATGAGTTGCTGACCGCCGAATTTGACTTCCCGATTTACAAAGACGAAACCGAACTCCGCCGCGAGCAGGACAGCATACTCCGCTATTTCGTACCTTATTTCACTATCAATCAGACGATTGCCGACAAACAAATCGAAAAATTCAGCCAAGCAGCCAACACACTGACGGCCGACCGGCGCCAACACATTGCCGATGCGCTGACCGCATTTTACCGCACAGGCATCATGTCGGCACAGGATTACAACGAACTGCAAACCATGGGCGTTACGCGCATTTCGATAATCGACAGCACCAACACCGCCCACGAAACTGCCTTGGCCGACATTCACACAGCGCGATCGGCCTACGACGCACTCGGCGCCACCGACATCGGCGTCGGCACGTTGCGCGAAGCCAACCTCAACCACTACCTGACCGCCAACCTCGCGCTCGACAAAAACAAATCGGAACAAGTGAAACAAGAACTGCTGGCGTCCATATCGCCAACAGCCGGCATGGTGCAAGCCGGACAACGTATCATAGACCGCGGCGAAATAATTGATTATCAGACATATAAAATTCTGAATTCGCTCAAAATAGCCACCGAGCAGTTGGATTTGCCCGAGCGCAATTCCAATTGGATTGTAGCCGGGAAAATTTTGCTGATCGTCGGATTATTACTGCTGTTTTTCCTCTATTTGCGTTTGTTCCGTCCACGCATATTCAACTCCAATCGCGACATTCTGTTCATCATGCTGATGGTGGTGAGCATGGTAGGTTTGACCTCGCTGACGGTACATTTCACGCAGTTGAGCATCTACATTGTGCCGTTTGCGCTGCTGCCCATCATTGTGCGCACGTTTTTCGACTCGCGAACAGCCCTTTTTGCGCACATCATCACCATATTGATTACGTCATTCATGGCGCCGCAGCCGTTTGAGTTTCTGTTGCTGCAAATCACCGCCGGCATGACCGTCGTATCGAGCCTGAAAGAGATGACGCAACGGTCGCAGTTCGTGCGCACCGCACTACTCGTATTCGTTTCATATTCAATCATTTACATATCATTTGCACTCATTCACGACGCATCGTTCGACAAAATTGATTGGTGGACATTCGCCATTTTTGCCGTCAATTCGCTGCTGCAAATGATAGCCTATGCGCTCATTTTTATTTTCGAAAAAACGTTCGGTTTTCTGTCGAACATGACTTTGGTGGAACTCTCCAACGTGAACAACAAACTGCTGATGGAATTTTCAGGCAAAGCGCCCGGCACTTTTCAGCATGCGCTGCAAGTGTCGAATCTGGCAGCGGCCGCGGCGGCACGCATCAACGCCAACACGCTGCTGGCACGTACGGGCGCGCTCTATCACGACATCGGCAAGATGGTCAATCCGCTCTACTTCACCGAAAATCAGACATCGGGCATCAATCCGCTGAACGATTTGACACCCGAAGAGGCCGCACAAATCATCATTGCGCATGTAGCCAACGGCGTCAAAATAGCCGACAAAAACAAATTGCCCGACCGCATCAAAGCTTTCATTCTGACGCACCATGCCGAGAATAAAACCGGCTACTTCTATAATATGGTCAAAAACAGCCGTCCCGACGCCGACATCGACGAAGCGAAATTTACATACCCCGGCCCCAAACCCGGCAGCAAAGAGACAACCATCGTCATGATGGCCGACGCCGTAGAAGCCGCCTCGCGCAGCCTCAAAAAATACGACGACAAAAGCATCGACGAGTTGGTCGATCGCATTATCGACGGCCAAATAACAAACGGTTCGTTCCAAAACTCGCCGATTGCCTTCCGCGATGTGGAACAGATAAAAAATGTGTTCAAAGACAAACTGAAAAGCATCTACCACTCGCGCGTCAGTTATCCCGAGCTGACCGGCAATAAAAAGAAAAAACATTAACACAAACACCGGCACCATCGTGAAAAAATACCGCGACATCATACTGATAATCATTGCCATTGTGCTGATTGGCGCACTACCGCTGCTACCATTTTTGCGCCTCGACCTCACGGCCGAAAAACGTTTCAGCATTGCCGACCAAACCCGACAACTTGTGCAGCATCTGCCCGACGACGTCAGCATCACATTCTACTCCGGCGGCGACATCGATGCCAACTTCGCGCGCCTGAACCGCGCCGCCGCCGAACTCATCGATGAGTTGAACATCTTTGCCAACCGACACATCACTTACGAATTTATCAATCCGTCGGAGGCCGACAACGACACCGAACGCAACAAAAACTACTTTGCGCTCGAGCAACGCGGTTTGCGCAGCATGTCGGTAGCATCGCGCGATGCCAACGGCCGCGTTACGCAAAACATCGTCTTCCCATGGGCCGAAGTCGTTACTCGCAACGACACCATGGCCGTGTGCCTGTTGCAGCCCGACGGCCGACGCGAAGGCGAACAAGGCATCAACAACGCCATCGAAAATTTGGAATTCGAATTCACCGACGCCATACGCATACTCAGTAAAAACACCATCGACAAAATCGCCTTCATCGAAGGACATGGCGAGTGGAGCGAAGAAGAGGTGTACGCCGCATCCGAGGCCTTCAGCCGCTATTTTCAGATAGACCGCGGCATCATCGGCTACAACGCCGACATACTCGACGACTACAAAGCCATCATCATAGCCGCACCCAAAACGCCGTTTAGCGAACGCGAAAAATACATCATCGACCAATACATCATGAACGGCGGCCGCGTGATGTGGCTCATCGACGGCGTTCAGATGCAACAAAACGCACTCACGCAAACAGAAAACAGCGCACTCATTCCGTTGGATGTCAATCTGCAAGACCAACTTTTTCGTTACGGCGTGCGCATCACATCGACCGTCGTGCAAGATATGCAATGCGCCTATATGCCCATCAACATAGCCGCAGCCGGCGAACAGCCGCAGTTCGAAGCCATGCCATGGTTTTACACGCCACTGCTGCTCACATCGCCCAACTCGCCCATCACGCGCAACCTGATGCAGGTCAAAGCCGACTTTGCATCCGTCATCGACTTCACCAACAACGCCGACACCCTTGTTAAAAAAGATATATTGCTCATCACCTCCAACGCCACGCACATCAGCCACGCGCCCTGCCTCATCGACATCCGCACGCTGATGAACGACGCCCAAAACGAAAACTATTGGTTCGCCCGCTACCAACCCGTAGCCGCGCTGTTGCAAGGTCGTTTCACCTCCACATTTCCGTCGCGCAGCCGTGCCATTCCCGATAGTATCGTCGGCACACACCCGCACCGCGACACCGGCCTCGACACCCGCATGTTGGTCGTAGCCGACGGCGACATCATACGCAACGATTTGGAACAAACGACACAAGGCTGGCGCGTCGTGCCGCTCGGTTACGACCGCATCACGCACATGACGTTCGGCAACCGCGACTTTCTGCTCAACGCCCTGCTCTACCTGACCGACGACCAAGATTGGCTATCGCTGCGCAACCGACAGTTCAAACTGCGCCTGCTCAACAAAGCCACCATTCAAACCAATCGGCGTTTTTGGCAATGGGCAAACACGCTGATACCGCTCGCACTTTTGCTGATAACCGCCCCAACCGCATACGCCATACGCCGCAAACGTTATGGCAAAAAGGCCTGATTCACCACCTAACAACCTATTTTTGGCAATCATAAAATAAACATAACTTACTGATAATAGGACGGTTATAAAAATATTTCATTTTTTTCGCACAAATGTTTGTCGGAATCAAAAAAAAGCCTTAACTTTGCAGTCGCAAAAAACACTTGCACATTGGCCCATTCGTCTATCGGTTAGGACGCAAGATTTTCATTCTTGAAAGAGCAGTTCGATTCTGCTATGGGCTACACTAAAAGAAACGCATAAATTTGTTATAATAATGGCAAATCACAAATCATCAGTTAAAAGAATCCGTCAAACGGCCAAACATCGTTTGAGCAACAGATACTACGCACGCACTGCCCGCAACGCCGTTCGCGACTTGCGCCAAACGACCGACAAAGCAGCCGGCGAAGAGTTGCTGAAAAAAGTTACGTCTATGTTGGACAAATTGGCTAAACGCCACGTTATCCACAAAAACAAAGCCGGTAACTTGAAATCGAAATTGACGTTGCACGTCAATAAATTGGCCTAATTCGAAGTTTGACTAACAAAACAAGGCTCTTTCCACGAAAGAGTCTTTTTTTGTGTATTGCGCATCGTTTTTTGTCTTTTTATGGAACAACATGCCAACCTGAAATCGTGGGCCGACGATGACAAACCACGCGAGAAACTCCTCAAACACGGCACCGCCGCCTTGAGCGACACCGAATTGTTGGCCATATTGTTGCGCACAGGCACCACCCAAGAAACCGTCGTCGAATTGGCACGCCGCCTGCTCGCTTCGGTACACAACAACCTCGACGAACTCGGCAAACTGGCCATCGGTACACTGCAAAAAAACTTCAAAGGTATCGGCGAAACCAAAGCCATTACCCTGATAGCCGCCCTTGAACTCGGACGACGCCGCAAATTGGCGCAAGCCCTGGAACGTCCGCAAATACGCTGCAGCGAAGATGTGGCGCACTACTTTCAGCCGATGCTGGCCGACTTGCCGCACGAGGAATTTTGGACGATGACCCTGAACCGCCAGAACAAAGTCATCGGCACCAACTGCATCAGCAAAGGCGGCGTCAGCACCACCGTAGTCGATACGAAACTCATCATGCGCAACGCCATCGAGCAGTTGGCCAGCGGACTGATACTGTGCCACAATCACCCCAGCGGCAACCGACAACCAAGTGCCAACGATCATAACATCACCACAAAACTAAAACAGGCTTGCCAACTATTTGACATACAACTACTTGATCATATCATCATTGCAGGGAACGAATTTTATAGTTTTGCCGACAACAACAATCTGTAGCCATCGGCACGCCATAAAATACCCTATACGACAGACGTTGCCGCACGCAACGTCTTTTTTTTGGCGAAACATAGGTCGATTTTGCAAAAAAAATGTTATTTTTGCAAGTTATATCCAAAACACACTGACTCATTATGCAAACAGACCTTTTTTCGCGTCGCCACATCGGCATTACCGACCGCGATTTGCAACAAATGCTGGCCATCGTAGGCGTTAAATCGGTTGACGAACTCATCGAACAAACCATTCCCGCCAATATCCGTCTTGAGAAACCATTGGATTTGCCGGCGGCCATGACCGAAGCGGAATTTTTGAAACATATTCACGCGTTGGCACAAAAAAACGTTTTGGCCGACAACTACATCGGGCAAGGTTTTTACGGCACGGTAACGCCGGCTGTAATTTTGCGTAACGTGTTCGAAAATCCGGGTTGGTACACGTCGTACACGCCCTATCAGGCCGAAATATCGCAAGGGCGCCTCGAAGCGTTGCTCAATTTTCAGACCATGATTTCGGACTTAACGGCGCTGCCGTTGGCCAACTGTTCGCTGCTCGACGAAGCCACCGCCGCCGCCGAAGCCATGACCATGATGTTCAACCTGCGCAGTCGCGAGCAGGCAAAAAGCGGCATCAACACGCTGTTTGTCGATGAAAGGCTGTTTCCGCAAACCATCGACGTGCTGAAAACGCGCAGTCTGCCGCAAGGCATCAAACTGCTGTTCGGTCGCGCCGAAACGTTCGATTTTGCGGAACCGGTGTTCGGTGCCATCGTACAATATCCCGACAACTTCGGCGAGATAAGCGACTATGCCGCCTTTGCCGAAGCCTGCCATGCACAAGATGCAAAATTGACCGTCGTGGCCGACATTTTGGCACTCACACTGCTGACACCGCCCGGCGATTTCGGAGCCGATATTGCCGTAGGCAGCACGCAACGATTCGGCATGCCGCTCTACTTTGGCGGTCCGTCGGCAGGTTACATGGCCACCCGCGACGAATACAAACGTTCGATGCCGGGACGCATCATCGGCATATCGAAAGACGCCAACGGCAAACCGGCCTATCGGTTGGCATTGCAAACACGCGAGCAGCACATCAAACGCGAGAAAGCCACGTCGAACATCTGCACAGCACAAGCGTTGCCCGCCATCATGTCGGGTTTTTACGCCATACATCACGGCAACGACGGCCTGCGCGAAATAGCGATGAACGTCCACATCATGGCGGTGCTCGTCGCCCAAGAACTCGAAAAACTCGGTTGCAAGCAACTGAACGCCAACTACTTCGATACGCTACGCATCGCATTGCCCGACAAAGGGCTGGCCGACAAACTGCACGCTACTGCCGAAGCCAACCGCGTCAATTTCAGGCATTTACCCGATGGCACCATCGGCATCAGCACCGACGAAACGACCACCACGACCGGCGTTGCCAAGATTGTCGCCATTTTTGCAAACGTGCTCGGCAAGGAGATGCCGACGCAGTTCGGCGCCGTTACGACCATTGCCATGCCGAAAAACCTGCTGCGCCACACGCCCGCACTACACCACGAAGTATTCGAAAAATACCATACCGAAACCGAGTTGATGCGCTACATCAAACAGTTGGAACGCAAAGACATTTCGCTGGCGCAATCGATGATTTCGCTCGGTTCTTGTACGATGAAACTAAACGCCGCTGCCGAAATGCTGCCGCTCAGTTGGCCTGAATTTACCGGCATTCACCCATTTGCGCCAAAGAGCCAAACACTTGGTTATCAAGAAATAATCGAAAATCTTTCGCACTATTTGTGCGAAATCACCGGTTTCGATGCCTGCACTTTGCAGCCAAACTCGGGCGCAGCCGGCGAATACACCGGTTTGCTGACCATTCGTCGCTATCAGGCAGCCGCCGGCGAAGGCCATCGGCACATCGTGCTGATACCGGCCTCGGCGCACGGCACCAATCCGGCAAGTGCCGTACAAGCCGGTTTCGACGTGGTAGTTACCGCCTGCGACGCACAAGGCAACGTCGATGTGGCCGACCTGCGCGCCAAAGCCGAAGCGTACAAAAACGAATTGGCCGCGTTGATGATAACCTACCCATCGACACACGGCATATTCGAACCGGAAATTAAAGAAATCTGCAACATCATTCACGCGGCCGGCGGTCAGGTTTATATGGATGGCGCCAACATGAACGGGCAAGTCGGATTGACTTCGCCGGGCGTTATCGGTGCCGACCTGTGCCATCTGAACCTACACAAAACCTTTGCCAGCCCGCATGGCGGCGGCGGACCGGGCGTCGGCCCGATTTGCGCCAAAGCGCATTTGGCCGCATTCCTGCCAAGTCATAACTTCATCGACGAACGCAACGCCAACACTGCCGTAGCCGCAGCGCCTTGGGGCAGTGCCGGCATTCTGCCGATTACCTACGCCTACATCCGCATGATGGGTGCCGAAGGTCTGACCGAAGCCACCAAAACAGCCATTTTGAGTGCCAACTATTTGGCTAAAAGGCTCGAAAACGATTACGGCATCGTTTATACAGGCGTCACAGGCCGTGTCGGACACGAATTGATACTCGACTGCCGACACTTCAAAGCCGACACCAACATCACCGAAAGCGACATCGCCAAACGGTTGATGGACTTCGGATTTCATGCGCCGACACTATCGTTCCCCGTACACGGCACACTGATGATAGAACCGACCGAAAGCGAATCGTTAGCCGAATTGGAACGTTTTGTACAGGCTTTGCTTGTCATTCGCGACGAGATAGACGAAATAGCCTTCGGCACAGCCGATAAAGCCGACAATGTGTTGGTCAACGCGCCACACCCCGACTATGTGGTGACGGCCGACACATGGACACACCCATACGGACGCGAAAAGGCGGCATTCCCGCTGCCATGGGTACGCGACAATAAATTTTGGATTTCGGTGGCACGCATCGACAATGGTTGGGGCGACCGCAACCTGATAGCCTGCTGCGAAAAATAATTCTAACCTAAAAACAGAAAAATATGAATTTTATCGACGTAACAAATTGGAATCAAGGACTTTTGCTCACACCCGAACAATTTTTGTGGTTAATGGGCGGCATGGGCATCACAGCCGTTATCGTCTTTGTGTGCCTCTATTTTGTCAATGCCGGCTACGGCAAGATGATTTCGGCCAAATGGGGACCGGCCATCAGCAACAAAACCGCTTGGGTTTTGATGGAATGTCCCGTATTTTTTGTCTTATTGTATTTTTGGGCACTGAGTCCGCGCAAATTCGACACGGCACCACTCATTTTTTTCCTGCTGTTCGAATTGCACTATTTTCAGCGCTCATTCATTTTCCCATTTCTGCTGAAAGGCAAAAGTAAGATGCCGATTGTCATCATGTTGATGGGCATGATTTTCAACACGTTGAACGGTTATTTGCAAGGCGAATGGATTTTCTTTATGGCGCCCAACGACATGTACACCGCCGCATGGCTCACCACACCGCAATTTATCATCGGCGTGCTGCTGTTCTTTGTCGGCATGGACATCAACCTGCACAGCGACCACGTCATTCGCCACCTGCGCGCGCCGGGCGACACCAAGCACTATCTGCCCAAAAAAGGCATGTACAAATATGTAACATCGGCCAACTATTTCGGCGAAATTGTAGAATGGACAGGATTTGCCATACTCACATGGAGTTTGTCGGGACTGATGTTTGTCATTTGGACGTGTGCCAACCTTGTGCCGCGCGCCAACAGCATCTACAAAAAATATCAGGCCGAATTTGGCGATGAGTTTTACGAACGACCACTCAAACGTGTTTTCCCGTTCATCTATTAAAGCGCGAAAACAGGCAATATTTCAAAATAACAACTTAACACACCAATAAAAATCATGACGGAATCGAAACTTTTTACACCATATCAACTTGGGCCGATTACACTGCGCAATCGGTTTATCCGCTCGGCAGCGTTCGAAAATATGTGCCACAACAACACCCCGTCGCAGGAGTTGCACGACTACCACGTGAGCGTAGCACGCGGCGGCGTGGGTATGACCACGGTGGCTTACTGCGCCGTTGATTTGAGCGGCGTCAGTTTCGACGGACAACTCTACGTGCGCGACGAGACGCTGCCCGGTTTGAAAAAACTGACCAACGCCATCCATGCCGAAGGCGCCAAAGCCAGCATCCAACTCGGGCATTGCGGCAACATGACGCATTTTTACACCTGCCACTGCATGCCCGTCAGTGCGAGCAACGGTTTCAACCTCTATTCGCCCACCATTCATCGCCGTCTGAAAGTGGCTGAAATCAAGCAACTTGTCAAAAAATTCGGCGAAGCAGTCGATTTCTGTCGCGAAGCCGGTTTCGATTGCGTCGAGATTCACGCAGGACACGCCTATCTCATCTCGCAATTCATCAGTCGGCGTACCAACCATCGCCACGACGAGTATGGCGGTTCGTTCGAAAATCGCGTGCGTTTCATGAACGAAGTGCTCGACGAAGTAATGTTGCATGCCAAAGACGATATGGCTGTGGTTGTGAAAACCAACATGTGGGATGCCTGCCGACGAGGTTCCGACATCGAAGAGGGTCTGCGCGTAGCGCGCGAAATACTGAAACACAAGGTACACGGCATTGTACTGTCGGGCGGCACTGTGAGTGCAAGCCCTATGCGTGTGCTTGGTGGTGCCATGCCTATCAAAACATTGGCACACTATATGCCGATGAAGAGTTTTTGGTGGCTCAAAGCAGCATTGCTCTGTGGCGGCGGCGCTATGTTGATTCCGACCGTACCGTTCAAGGAATTATACTTCATGGAACAAGCCAAACGTTTTCAACGCGAATTGAAAGATGTATTGGGCGATACCACGCTTATATATGTAGGTGGCGTGCAATCGGGCGATAATTGCCAACAGATTATGGACGAAGACTTTGAATTGTTTCAGATAGCGCATGTGCTCATCAAAGACCCCGATTTCGTGAAACACGTGCAAGAGAATCCGCATTATCACGCCGGTTGTGGTCGCTCGAACTACTGCGTTGGTCGCATGTACACGCTCGATATGAAATGCCACGAATGTGTTGAACGCGATGGCGAGTGCATACCAAAACGCCTCAAAAAAGAGATCGCCAAACTCGAAGCGAAAGCGGAGAAAAGTGTGAAAGAACAGAAAAAGTAAATTGATGAAGGGAAAAACGAATAAAAATATTATTGAAGAACCTGTTGTAAGTTATGGCATACAAACTCCTCTTTTGCTAAGTATTAAAGATGCTTCAATATTTGCTTCTGAATATACGGGTAAAAATATCACTGTATCAAACATTTCGTATTTGGTACAATATGGCAAAGTGCGCAAATATGGCGAAAACGGAGCTACTATGGTAAGCAAAGAGGATTTGTTGAACTATTACGAATCGTTCAACGGCAAACGTGAGGTGGAATGGAAAGAAAAACTCGGTAACGATTTGAATTGGGCGTTGAGTTTTGATAATCTAAAAGAAGCTGACACCACCAAACATGTACACCGTTTGCATCCATATAAAGGCAAATTTATTCCGCAGTTGGTGGAATACTTTTTGGATTCGCATACTGACGAGTTCAAAAAGCAAACATATTTTGCAAAAAATGACATTGTGCTTGATCCATTTGCGGGCAGTGGTACAACGCTTGTGCAAGCTAACGAATTGGGTATGAATGCAATCGGAATAGACATTTCCGCATTTAACGCGTTAATTGACAACTGCAAGGTGCAAAAGTACGATTTTGCCGATTTACAATCTGAAATTAAACGAATTAGCAATGTCTTGAAAAAATATATTGCCGAAAGCAAAATTTTGGAGTTCGACGAAACATTATTGGCGGAACTTGCTGCGTTTAACAACGAATATTTTCCTGTGCCTGAATTTAAATACCGTGTGCAGCAAAAAGAAATTGATGGCGACAAGTATGGGGCAGAAAAAGCCGCACTATTCTTGCCAATTTACAATAAATTGGTGGTGCAATATCATATTGAATTGCTACAACCGACCAACGAAAACTTTTTGAGTAAATGGTTTATCAATCAGATACGCAATGAGATAAATGTGGTTTTTGACGAAATAAAAAAAGTAAAAAATCCACAAACTAAACACATTTTGTGTGTGATTTTAAGCCGCACCATGCGCTCGTGTCGTGCTACTACGCATGCCGATTTGGCTACACTAAAAGATCCTGTTATAACTACCTACTATTGCCATAAGCATGGTAAAGTGTGCAAACCGTTGTTTTCTATTTTGAAATGGTGGGAAAGTTATTGCAAAGACACCGTGAAACGCTTGCAAATATTTGACAATCTGCGCACTAATACATTTCAATATTGTTTGACTGGTGACAGCCGCACCATTGATATTTTTGCCGAGATAGACAAGTATAGCCAACAATTTGGTAAGCTATTGAGAGAGAAAAAAATCCGTGGAATTTTTTCAAGTCCACCTTATGTTGGTTTGATTGATTACCACGAACAACATGCTTATGCTTACGACTTATTTGGTTTTGAGCGCAACGACGATAAAGAGATTGGTCCGCTGTTCAAAGGACAAAAATTGGAAGCGCAACGCTTATATGTGGAAGGTATTTCGGATGTTTTAATTAATTGCAAACGTTTTTTAGTCGATGACTACAATGTATTTTTAGTTGCTAACGACAAACACCATCTATATCCCAAAATTGCAGAGCGCGCAGGTATGCAAATTGTCAATCAGTTCAAACGTCCAGTGCTAAACCGTACCGAGAAAGATAAAGGAGCGTATTCAGAGATAATTTTTCACTTAAAAGAAAAGTGAATAAAATTTCTATATCAAATCAAGTATAATTAAAATGTTATTTACTTAAAAATATGGCACTAACACAAGCACAAAAAACTAATATTCAACAAGTGATTGCTACTTGTTTACGGAACAAATTCAAAAATTATACTCCGCAAGATAATTATATGCCTTTTCATTTTGCACTTTTGGGTAAAGATAGGATGGCTTTGTATTCATTTATGCAATCGTTATTGACTACATTTGGTTCTTCTATTTTTGAGCCAGTAGCAGCTGCTCTTGCAAAAACTCGTTTTGCAAAAGTTGAGACTCAATACACTATTGGTGATACCATTTATTCAAAATGCCAAAAATCGGTACAAGATATTGTAAATGAGCTCACTTACAACCCAAAACCAGATCGGGTTGCAGAATCAAAAAAATTACAACAAACGCTTTCTGGTAATAAAAACAAACTGAAAGCAACAAAAGTAGATTTATTCGTAGAAACAACAACTGGTGAACAGTATTTATTCGATTTGAAAACAGCAAAACCGAATAAAGGTGGTTTTCAGGAGTTTAAGCAAACACTTCTTACTTGGGCAGGCATTGCTTATACAAAAAATAAAGATACAAAAATTCATACTGCAATTGCTATTCCGTACAATCCATACGCACCGAAACCATACCAATTTTGGACAATGGCAGGAATGCTTGATTTGAAAGAAGAACTATATGTTGCAGAAAAATTTTGGGATTTTTTGGGTGGAAAAGGTGCTTACAATGATTTATTGCTTTGCTTTGAAAAAGCAGGCATAGAACTTCGTCCTGAAATAGACGAATATTTTGCAAAATTTAACAAATAACCAATTATTATATGCTATCACTCGTTACCGGCGCAAGTTCCGGCATTGGCTTGCAATACGCCACACAGTTGGCTCGCGACTACCACACCGACCTGCTGCTCGTCAGCAATCAGGAACAGGAATTGCAGGAGGTGGCCGCCAACCTGGCACAAACATACAACGTAAAAACCATCGCACACTATGCCGACCTCAGCCAAACGGATGCGGCCGAAAAACTGCACGCTTTCTGCATCGAACGCGGGCTGCAAGTCGATATTTTGATAAACAACGCCGGCGTATTTTTCTTCAATCCGTACGTCGAAACGAGTATGCGCCGCATCGAACTGATGCTGAACCTGCACATGCTCACGGTGGCAAAAATGTGCCGCCTCTTTGGCGAAGATATGTGCCAACGCGGCAACGGCTACATTCTGAATATGTCGTCGATGTCGTCGTGGATGACAATGCCGGGCATACAAACGTACAACGCCACCAAAGCGTTCATCTACAACTTGAGCAAATCGCTGTGGTACGAGTTTAACCCAAAAGGTGTGGGCATCACGGTGATGACACCGGGCGCCGTCGATACGGCACTGTTCGGCTTGAGCGACTATTGGCGCCGCGTGGCAGTCAATCTGACGGTGAGCATTCCGCCCGAGAAATTGGTGCGCCGCGCGCTGAAAAAAATGTTCAAAAAGAAGAAAACGGATATGCCGGGCGTCATCAACCACCTTGTGCTGCCGCTGCTCAAACATCTGCCCGATTGGGCCATCTTCTTGACTATGAAATACATCGGAAAATTCCAAAAATAATCAGTCATGTTGCTCCTTCAAGACATCGCGACACCGGTCATTTTGCCGGCCGATTCGCTGCGGCAAGTTACCGAAACCATCATCCAAAAGGTACAAGAAGACCCCAACGCCTTCTGGACACAACTTTTGCACGATGCCATCACGTTCGGCATAAAAGTGGTCATTGCGCTGATTATCTACATGTTAGGCGCATGGCTGATCAAGCGGGTAAAAAAACTGCTGCTACGCATTTTCGAACGCCGCCACACCGAGCGCACGCTGGCCTCGTTCGTTTCTTCTACCGTTTCCATATCGCTCACCGTTCTGCTGATCATCATCACCATCAGCACATTGGGAGTCGATACCACATCGTTAGCGGCGCTCTTAGCTGCCGGCGGCATGGCCATCGGTATGGCTATGAGCGGCACGGTGCAAAACTTTGCCGGCGGCATTATGTTGCTGGTTTTCAAACCGTTCAAAGTGGGCGATTTCATCACAGCGCAAGGTTTTAGCGGCACAGTAACCGATGTCAGCATCGTCAGTACAAAAATCGTCAGTACCGATAATCATGTCGTGATTATTCCGAACGGTACCTTGTCAAATGGCAACATCGACAACTACTCGGCCAACCCGTTACGACGCGTCGATGTGGAGATTTCGGTTGCTTACGGCACCGATGCCGACCGTTGCATCGAAACTATTTTGAACATCATACGCTGCGACACTCGCATCATTGATGCACAGACACCCGGAGCTGCCGACCCGTTCGTGGCTCTCTCGGCCCTCAACTCCAGCGACATCACGTTCATCGTCCGCGTATGGGCGCGCACTACCGACTATTGGAACGTGCGTTTCGATCTGACAAAAGCGCTATACACCCAACTGCCGCAACAAGGCTTCGAATTTGCCTACCCGCACATGGACGTTACAATTACAAAAAATTGAATATCAAATGTTTGCACTCGTTACAGGAGCCTCGTCGGGCATGGGCGTGCACTACGCCACGCAGTTGGCACGCGACTATCACTACGACCTTTTGCTGGTGAGCAATCAGGCACAAGAGTTGCACGAAGTGGCTACGCGCTTGGCTGCCGACTACCACATCACCGCCATCGACTATTGCGCCGATTTGTCCGACCAAAACGCCGCCGAGCAGTTGTTCGACTTTGCAAAACAACAGCAAATCGAAGTCGATGTGCTGATAAACAACGCCGGCATACTCATTTTCCGCGAATTGGCACAAACGCCGATGCCCAAATTGCAAACACTGCTGATGCTGCACATGGTTACACTCACCAAACTATGCAAACTCTTTGGCGAAGAGATGTGCCAACGCCGGCACGGCTACATTCTGAATATGAGTTCGATGACCGCATGGATGACCATGCCCGGCATACAATGCTACAACGCCAGCAAAGCCTATGTACTCAATTTTTCGAAAGCCCTGTGGTACGAATACAAACGCTACGGCGTGCATGTGTTGGCCGTTACGCCGGGAACCATCAACACGCCGCTGTTCGACCTGCCCGACAAAATGCGCCGTCTGCTGTTGGCTGTCGGCATTTCGATGCAGCCCGAAACGTTGGTGCGCCGCGCACTGAAAAAATTGTTCCGAAGTTGGAAAAAACGCTCGATGCCGGGAGCGTGGAACTATATCATCGTACCGATTATCAGCCATTTGCCCGATTGGTTCGTATTTGCAGCGATGAAACGGCTGCCCCAATTCAGCCACTAACACCCCCAAAAAAAGCCTTTCGGATTTCACAACCCAAAAGGCTCCCTTTCAATTTTTAATTTTGGACAACAATCGTTCTTTATCGAACGATTTTTTGCAGTTGGTCATTGCACTTCACAATATAAACGCCTTTCGGCCAATTAGTTGTACATATAATCGTCTCGGTTGTGGTCAGCACACGAGTCCCCGAAATCGTATAGATTTCAATCGGTGCAATCGCATTGACCACCTCGATATAATCAGCCTGCATACAAATCACCAATGTGGGCGCCTCAACTTGGTCGGGTAAAGCTACTGTCGCGCCGCCCTTGCGTACCTGCAACCCATCTAAGCAGAAATAGGCCGGCGTATTCATAAAACCATAATTGACATCGCTTGAGGCCATCGTAAAGGCCAGACCTGACACGTTGCCCAACACGCTCAAATCAACCCATTCCCATTGTGTATTGACTTTCCATTCCGACTCATTCGACGAACGGTAATCGGCCAAATAAACTACTACATCCTGCTTGGAGTCGTCAATTTCCAAATTCTCATCCAACGCATGAATTTTCAATACCAGCGTATCGCCTTGACCAAACTTTTTGGCAATAGCATCGCCATTCTGTATCGAATGATACGTTTGAGCGTCGTTGCAAACATACATACCAACCGCCTCATAAGTGTTGCCATCGTTGAAAAGCATCATATTGGAACTCGGTTCGCCATTTTCATTAGTCCATGTATAATACTCGGAATAATAGCCCACCAGATAAGGTGTACCCAAACCGGCGACTCCGCCTTTAGCCATACAGCCAAACGCATTCAACGTGTCGGACGACACACGTGCCACAGTGAAACCTTCCCACGATGTTCCGCCGTAACTACTCAAGCTCGGCAAATGCGAAAACATAAAATTCTGCACCTCAAAATAGGTATAATCGGCAGCATTATACGTTTCCGTCCACACATCGTTAGTACCAAAAACAAAAGTTTCAGGATTGCTCGGTTTGGACAAATCCAACGTAATAGTTTCAGCAGCCTGTGCCGCCAACAAACAAGCAGCCAGCGAAAACGCTGTACAAAAGATAAATTTTCTGTTCATGTGTTTTGATTTTATTGGTTTAACAACAAAAATAACTCCACAATCGTACCTACCCAATTGTCAGTTACTTTCGAGGCCTGCCCAGAAACGACAAAACAATCGACTCCAAGCAAGCAAAAACAGGCCGTATATGAACGAAACCGTCGGGGAGAACACACTCTCCCTTATGAACTTCGACGCTCTATTCCTCGAAAGCGCGATGACAACATATTTGGCAGGTCTTCTGACTCGTTCCCGATTCACACGCCTTCCCATCCTCACACAAGAAGCAGGACAGTGGCAAAAGTTTTGCGCAAATCGTTTAATTAGAACTCACAGCAGCGGGTCTGTTCAGGATTTTCACCTGATTCCCTATTCTTCCGCGACGCGAACACGACACGGAAACCAAACATTGCATATTAACGTTGCAAAGATACAATATTTTTGTGTAACTGCGACATGTGTCGCCGTTTTTTTTTACACCGATCAGTGAAATTTTTAACGCGCCCGACCTCTCTCATTTGCGCGCTACCACAAAACGCTCTTTACCGAACATATCGCGCAACACCGACACCATGTCAAAGCCTTTCGACTGCAACAAGGCGGCTGTGGCAGCGCCAAAACGATGATTGATTTCGAAAAAAAGTTGCCCACCAACCGCCAAATGCGACACGGCAAAATCGGCAATGGCGCGATAAAACAACAGCGGGTCGTCGTCGGGGACGAACAACGCCAATGCGGGCTCGTAATCCAGCACATTGGCCGACATCGACACACGCTCCGATTCGGTTACATACGGTGGATTGCTCACAATGGCATCGAACATAGGCGCATCAGTCGGCACATCGTGCAAAATATCTACCCGACAAAAATCCACGGCTACGCCCTGCCGTTGAGCATTGTCGGCAGCCACAACCAGAGCATCGGGCGAAACATCGTAGGCCGTGATATGCGCCTGCGGCAAACATTTAGCCAACGCAACAGCAATACAACCACTGCCCGTACCAATATCCAAAATGTCGGCCGTTGCAGACACGTGGTGTTGAACCAACGACACAAGTTGCGCCGTTTCGGGACGCGGAATCAACACGCGTCCATCCACGCCGAACGTCATATCGCAAAACTCGGTCGCGCCCAAAATATACTGTATCGGTTCGTAGCGTTTCAGGCGATCCACCGCATCGGCAATCTGCGTCTGCTGTGCAGCAGTGAGTATTAAGTCGTTGTGTGTCAGCATATCGACGAGCGACCAGCCTGCTACATGCTGCAACAAAAAACGAACAAGAGCCTTCAGTTCACCCTGCGGATAAAAACCTGAAAGCTCTTTTTCTATTTGTCGAACGATCGACATGTCCGCGCGTTATTCGGACAACAGCATCGGCATCAACAACATCAGCAAATCTTCGTCGGCCTCGTTCTCGAACGGCAGGATAACGCCGGCACGCGACGGGTCGGCCAAAGCCATGACAATATCGCTGCTGCTGATATTATTGAGAATGTCAATCAGGAACGGTGCTTTGAAGCCAATCGTGATGTCGTTGCCTTCGTATTGGCAAACCAACGTCTCTTCGGCCGAAGTCGAGAAGTCGATGTCCTGCGCCGAAACCACCAATTGGTTGTTCGAAATGGCCAATTTTATCAAGCCGGTGCCTTGATTCGAGAAGGCAAACACACGTCGTGCGGCATTCATCAACGACACGCGGTCGATAATCAGCCGATACGGATTATTCTGAGGAATGACGCCGTTGTAATTCGGGAAACGGCCTTCGATTTGACGGCAAACCATCGTATAGGTCGGCAAACGGAAGGCGATGTTTTTTTGGTCGAACGAAATCTCGACATCGCCGGCCTCTTTGGCAATGACCGCTTTGAGCAGGCCGGCCGGTTTTTTGGGCAGAATGAACGATGATTCGATGCCGCTCTTCACCGCCATACTCTTGAGGCGAACAAGTTTGTGGGCATCGGTGGCCACAAACGTTACATCTTCGGGTTTGATGTCGAAGAAAATACCGGTCATGGTCGGGCGCAAATCGTCGTCGGCAGTGGCAAACACAGCTTTCGACACGCCATTGGCCAACACCTCAACAGGCATGGTCAGCGTTTGGGCATCGTCGCCCAAAACCGGCAAGGTGGGATATTCGTCGCCACGCAGGCCGATGAAGTTGTAGTTACCATTGGCAGTTTTGACCACTACGGCCAAATTCTCTTCGTCAATATCGAACTGCAACGGCTGCTCGGCAAACTCTTTGAGCGAATCCATCAACAGTTTGGCATTCACGGCCAAGCAGATGTCGCCTGACGCTTGCTCTACTTCCAGCGACGTTACCAACGTGGTTTCCAAGTCGGAAGCCGTCAACGACAAGGTGTTTCCTTGCAACTTCAGCAAAAAATTCTCGAGTATAGGCAGCGAACTTTTGGAATTGATGACGCGACCTATCGATTGCAAATGGCTCAACAGAGCCGAACTTGATACGATAAAATTCATATTGATTGAGTTTTGTTTTATTATTCCCCTTTGTAACTTGCAAAGTTACGAAACAATTTTGAAAAATCCAATTTTAAGCGCACTTTTTTTGCATAAATTGTCGAAAAATATTATTCGACATCGGGCGCAAAGATGATATTAGCCTTGCAGCACGACCGTCCCGACGGTGCTTTCAGGTCGAAACGGAACGCACAATCGCTCTTGACTTCGCGCAAAATGGCTATCTGTTCGCCAAAAACGGCTTCGTGCGTATAGTTGATATCGAACACGGCGATGTGCCGATGTTCAAACTGCTGAATATCAAGCGTATCGAGCATCCATTGCACATATTTCATGCTGTTGGTGTGGGCGTTGAAATCGATGTCGCTGTAGCGCACGGTGTGCATGGCCGTCGGCTCGCCCTGAAGGTCGTCGATGCGCGGTGGCGCCGGCACAGCAAAGGTCTGTTCGACAATGAACGGCGTCATATTGACCATTTGCAGCAAATCGACCGGGCGACGTGTTTCAAAATTGATAACCGACCACAGCGAAGTGGCTTGGGCAATGACACTGCCGTCGGCTGCCGACACACGGAAATTACGTCCGGTAACCAAACGGCCGCAATCGTGCACCCACGTTTCGATGGTGATGCGCTCGTCGATCAGCGGCAGGCGCGACAACTCGATATGCAGGCGCGACAGCACCCACGACAACCCGCGCCGATACAACTGTTCGAGTCCAACGCCAAGTTGTTCGGCCGCCAAACCGGCCGTGTTCAGCAGGCAACCACCCAACGCAGGCAGCGATTGGTGGCGGGTAAAATCGACCTCTTGCGCCGACACTTCAAAGGTTTGTCGATATGGGAGCATCATCTCAATCGGATTTACGGGTTAAACGACGACACAATGCGGGCAACGAACACTGCGCCCACGCATACGTCCGGCGGCTATACAACCACGCCACCGGCAAAGTGGCCAAAACACCGACCACAGCGCCGGCGCACACATCTTCGGCAAAATGCTGCGACAGATAGATGCGCGACCAGCCGGCCACGGCAGCCAATGCGAAAAACAGCAACGCCGTCCATGGTTTTTTGCGGCAGATCAGTGTCAGGCAGAGCATGCACGAAAACGCCGCCGCAGTATGTCCCGATGGAAAACTATTGACCGCATGCAGCACCACGCCATCGACCTGATGCAGCACCACATCGGGAAAATTGGTTGCAAAAAAGAGGCTCGGGCGCGGCGCCCCGACCAACATTTTTATCGGATAGACGAACAATGCCGTAACGCCTTGCGCCACCAGCACAAGCAGCGCATCGCCCACTTTGTAGAACAGCAAAACGGCCGCCAGCACAAACGGCACAGTCGCGCCGAGTTCGGTGGCATATTTGAAAAACAAGTCTTGCGCAGCGACCATCGCCGGCGAAAAGTGCGCCACGTAATCCAGCGTCAGCAGCCGATGCAACGACGCTTGATCGGTGCAGACAATGAGCACCGACAGCGCAGCCACAAACACCGCCCAACCGATCAGAAATATGGCTAAGGCGCGTTTCATTTACCTAACATAAATTGCTGTGTACCAATCAGATGACCATCGGCAAAAAGATCGACGCGATAGGTACCGGCTTGCAGCACTTCGCCCACAGTCCAATACATCGTAACGGGCAAATCCTCGCCGCCGTATTCGATGGTGCGCTTGCTCGAATAGGCAATGTCGCGATTCTCGTAACGAAACACGTCGCCGGCTTTTTTCTGCAACACCACATCGTCGGGCGTCATCAGGCGCAGATAGACGACTTTGTTGCCGGGTTCGGTCGTGTTGTTTTTGGCGATGACGAAATCGAACTGAATGAGCGCGATTTTCGACAGGCGTGTCGTCTTTCTTTCGCGCTGACTCAACGTGGTTACAACGATGTTGCGCGCATCCAACTGTGCGGCTATCGACACTTTTTCGGCCAACACCTGTTTGTCGGCAGCAAGTTGTTCGGCCGTTTTCGATGCTTCGACATATTTTTGCGTAACAGCCTCATTTTCAGCCACAAGTTTCGTATTCACCGTGTTGAGCGAATCGACCTGCGCGATGTAGTACACCAGCACCTTGCGCACCGAAGCGAGTTCTTTTTTGAGTTCGGCGATGCGGCGCGCGTTGGTGGCTTTGACGGTGCGCAACTCCTCCAACAGCAGTTGCACGCGCGTCTGCTCCTGATTGAGCCGTTGCAGCAATGAATCGTTGTCGGTTTTGTACGAATAGCCCTCCAATTCGAGCGACAAATCCTGATATTCGGCTTCGAGTTGCTCCTTTTCGTAAGTCATTTGCTCCACCATTTCGGCCATTTCGGTTTCGGTAACGGTCGATTTGTGCCAAAAATAGACCACAGCCGCCGCCATGCCTGCCAATGCCACAACGGCCGCTACTATCCACGCTGTTTTTGCACTGTTTGTGTTTGCCATAAGTCGTAAATTTTTGCGCAAAGATACTATTTTTTTACGACAAAAGCAGGAAACAACTGCGTATTTCCCACTTTTGACGTTTTATTTTTTGACAAATCGTGTTATTTATTGACCACGATTTTGGCCACATGCGTTTTGTCGTCGGCTTGCAAGCGGAGCAGATACATGCCGTTGGCCAAGTCGCCGAGCGAAAGTGCCTCGCCCGAAGCAACCGTGCCTTGCGAAAGCACCTGTCCCGACAGCGACACAATGGCGTAGTGCATTTCGGGCATCTCGGTGGTGATGGTAACGAAGTCGGTTGCCGGATTGGGATAGATGGCCAGCTCGCGGAACGTTACCGTCCGGATGGGCGTTTCGCCGCTGTACCATGCTTCGCCTTTCTTGTTACCCCAAATGTATTCTGCCAACTCGGGATGGTCAACAAACGGATTGCGGTTTTTCTGACATGCAAACACTGCATCGTTACGCAACGTCTCTTTTTCGGAAACAGGATCATTGCGATGCCATTTTAACAACATTGTCGCCACGGACGACACAAAGCCATTATTGCCACTGCCAAACATACCGCCACTCCATGAGGAACATTTATCGGCATAACGCGTAGCCATGTAAAAGTAAATGCGCGCAATATCGCCCTTAAATTCGTCCACCGGTTCGAAAGCAGAACTACTACGCCAACCCAACGCACGCGAATCACCACATACGGGCGAACTATGATCGCTCACTTCGCCATAAGGCAAGTTGCCGCGAAAATTATTCACACGCGCATCGGTAGGCAATACATGATATAAATCGCTTTTCATAGGCGAACCTTTTGAAAACCAACTCTGCGGAACCGTATGTTCTTTATTCCAACACTGACATACTTTGTTTTGACTGCAGTTGGCGTCGTCAAACGAAAATTCACATGTGGAATAAATGTCCCATACTCGATCCGGATTATCAATACGCGCATCAGTGGACGGATAGTATTCTTCCAAATTATCGTAAGATATAACTTTATGACCATCAATCACACCGGCTAATGCCGTACGCAATGTTGCATTGGATTTTCCCTCGGCCGCAGCATAGTAGCCGGCCGGTGCTTCGGCATAAATGGCTGCCGCAACAAACAGCAGCGCAAATAGAACTGATTTTTTCATGATGTATTGTTTTTTTGTTATTTACAAAGCAATTTTAAGTGTGCGTTGTTCGCCGTTGGCGTGTACGCGCACGAGATAAAGTCCGTTTGGCAAAGCAAATGTTTCGGTATCGCCCTCGGCCGTGCGCTGCTCTACAAGGCGGCCGGTGCAGTCGAATACGGACACATGTGCCTGCAACGGCAGATGAGCAATCTGCACAGCATATTTTCCGACTGTATAGCATACCACATCGGGCAACGGCACGGTGTTGATTGCCGAAATTTCGGGATCGTTGGCTGTTTCGATAGTTACTACACCTTTGGCCGCCGATATAGTCAGACGTCCAAGTGTGGCATCGTATGTATAAGTGGCACCTTTGACGCTCAAATTGGCAGCTTGAGGGTGTGTGCCATCGGCAAAAGTCAGATAACAGATAAATCCGGCCGGCGTTGTCCATGTATAATGTGGCGCCACGGTGGCAGTCGTCGTGGTATTTACGCTATATGCCGTAACACCCGTTTCGTCCTTCAGTAAATTGATAGCCAATTCGGGATAATCGATAAACGGATTGCGATTGCCTTGATATGTCTGTCCGCCATCGTTACGCACCATTTCGGTAAGCGATGGTGGGTCTTGCATGTGCCATTTCAGCAAAACGGCCAACGATTCGAAGACACCACTCGTACCTAATTTGCTAAATAATTGAGCATTACCCAAATACAAACTATCTTTACAACTCCCATCCTGACCATAAGTGATATAATCGTACAAGATGACACGCGCACAATCGCCACGATAAGAGCCTAAATTGCTTTTTTTGTAATTGACATTATTGATTGTTACATCGTCGGGGTCGTAATACGAACCCGATTCGCCATACGCATCATTACCGCGATCGCTATTCACAGACGTACTTGCAGGGCGAACCGATTGCATATCGTGTCCCATAGGTGTATCCTTATCAGCACCTTTCGATTGCGGCCAGGTATGTTCGCGATTCCAAGTTTTTCCGCTATCCCACACACCACTAAGCGATTGACCATTATAATAACTTATAATATTACCATTGGTATTCAAATCCTTATCAACATTCACATATTGATACCGCAATGTATTGTAACTAAAATTTGAGCCACCAATCCGGCTGGTATTACCCATCAATGTATTCAACGAGCAAAAAAGTGTTTCGCCGGTTTGTCCCATCAGTGTGGTATAGACATACGCGCCCGTATAATAGGCAGCCTGTTTGGCCTGATAATCGGTATAAGCCGCACGGCCTTCGTCCGATGCTACATGTGCCTGCATATCAATGCCTGCCCAACTTGGTATAGTAATACCAAGCAGTAGAATGATACTCAAAAATTGTTTTTTCATGATGTATTGTTTTTTTGTTATTTACAAAGCGATTTTAAGTGTGCGTTGTTCGCCGTTGGCTTGTACGCGCACAAGATAAAGTCCGTTTGGCAAAGCAAATGTTTCGGTGTCGTCATCGGCCGTGCGCTGCTCCACAAGGCGGCCGGTGCAGTCGAATACAGCCAAGGAGGTGCCTGGGCAGAGATTGATAACATGCAACAGATGCCGATCGGTATAATAAACCAAACCTTCGGCGTCGCTGTACTCAATGGCGGTTGCTGTTCCGCCCTCCAATGTAGTAACGGCAATATCCTCCGACACGGCTACACCGTCAGGCGTTACATTATAATAATACTCCGTGTTCGGTTCAAGACCTACTACCGTGTAACTCTGCAAATTACCAACCTGTTTGGGATAACCGGAGAGCGAAACGTTGGTAATAGCTTCGCCGCCACCAATTACTTTGACATTATTGACATTGACGCGTTTTCCGCCTTCCAACGATTCAATCACGACACTGACAGACGTATTTTCGGCAGCAGCTGCGACAGGTAACACATAATCAGCAAATGCGTTCGTTAACGTAAATGTCTGCGACACAGAGCCGGCGGTTATTTTCATTTGGGTACCTTCATCGGTGTTATAATATTTCGCATTGACCACAACAGAGCCGCCTTTCGACAAATCAAGGTTTTTATACGTCAGCGAGCCAACCTTGGAACCGGAGCCTAAACGCACACAGTCTTCAATATCGTAATTCACGCTGCCACCTGTTGTAGCGGTTGTTGCTTTATTGCACGCATCTTCGAGCAAGGTTACTTCGGCAACACCAGTCACTTCTTGTTTGAACACATCTAACGTATAGCCGGACACGCCACCATTTGTCCAATTGGCCGTGAAACTGTTTTTGGTAATGTTCGTCGCATCCAACGCGCTGAATGAGCAACTGCCCGTCAGCGGCACATTCACGGTAGCAAAATCAGGACTCGACACCACCAGCGTAGCCGTATGTGTGCCAAGCGCGGTCGGTTGGTACGACACCGTTACGAATTTACCGTCATTGACCTCGGCGGCCGTTGCCGATGCTGCCGACACAGCAAACATGGCTGCGTGTGTGCCCGAGACGGACAGACTGACATTCGACGATAAATTAGTGCCTTTCAGTTCGACTGTTTGGCTGTATTTGTCCGCCACATTATCGGCCACAAATAACAAGCCATCGGTTGTCGGCGACACTAAAGCCGCTTCGCATTTCCCGATCAAAGTTACTACCACTGCCGTCGTTTCGTCGCTACCGATAGTCAGCGTAGCGGTGTGATTGCCCAAACTTTGCGGCGTGTACGACACTGTAACCGCTGCTCCCGCCAAAGCGGCTGTGCTTGTAATGCTTGCCGGCGTTACGGCAAACAGCGCCGCATTTGTGCCGCTAATAGTAAGCGACAAATTTTGTGTCAGCAGCACACCTTTGACAGTCAGCACCTTAGTAATCTTTTCCCCGATATTAGCCGAACCGACTTCAAAGGTAGAAGCGTTTTGCGGTGCAATAATCGTCGGGTCGGTCAGCGCGCATGTGCACCCCGACAAATCGGACGTTTCAGCATAATCTTGTGAATAGGTCGAAAGTATTTTCGAAAAATCGACCTGTTCGCCTTTGCGGTTGCCCCAAATGTATTCTGCCAAGCAGGGATAATCGATGAACGGGTTACGATTGCCTTGGCTGTAAGCACCGGTATTGTATTTTGTATTACCAAATATGGCTTCATTTCTGATTTTTTCTTTTTCCGACACAGGATCGGCACGATGCCATTCAAGCAACATGTTAATCGCCCAAGTTTGAAAACCATTATTGTCGCTACCAAACATACCACCACTCCACGAAGAACATTGATCGGCGTAGCGTGTAGCCATATAAAAATAGGTACGCGCCAAATCGCCTTTGTATTTATCGTCCGGCTCGTACACTAGCGCACTATAGCCGGGGTAAGTGCAACTACCACGGCGACCCAACGCTTCCGTCATGCCATTGGTAGTGCACTTTTCGCCACCACTGCATTCACCAAGCGCATTGTTACCACGATAAGAATTGACATAACATGATGTCGGATAGAGATGAAACGCATCGCTATACATTGGCGATGCTTTGTTGAACCAAGATTTCGGCACGGAATGTTCACGATTGTAACCGCCACAATCAACAGAAGCACAATACTCACTTCCCGGTGTATAAGTACATTCAGAATAGATGTCGATAATCATATTGCGCGTATCGGCATCGTTTTCTTTGGTATCGGAATATTTATACAATTCCTTCAAATCATCATAAGACACAATCGTATGGTCATCAATTATTGCCATAAGGGCTTTGCGCAAGGCATCGTCCGACTTGCCGTTGGCCGAGGAGTAATAGGTTTCCGACGGCTGCGCCCACAAGGCGGCAACCGAAATAATCCCAAGACAAAATGAAACAAGTATTTTTTTCATGATATTCAGATTTTTGTGTGTTTATTTCGTAACAATGACTTTTTGCACGGTTTGTGCCGTTCGAACGATGTAGATGCCGCACAAGGAGCCGTTGGCGGCTGTTACATCGCGCCCGACAAGGTCGTAAATGCGACACGCTACACTGCACTCGATGCGGCCGTCGCGCGCCACACACACAGGCATATCGGCTGTCGGCACAGCGATAGAGGTTGATGGGGTTAGCGTTACCTTAATTTCGTCGCTTGGGTCGCCACCTTGCGGCGTAACGGTGTAATATATCGGGACATCGTCGCTAACCGAGGCTACCACATCGTACGACAAACCGCTGACCGACACGGGGAATCCATCGAGCGAGACTTGCACAATATTTTCGCCGCCACCAATTACTTTGACATTATTGACATTGACACGTTTCCCGTTTACCAACGATTCAATCACGACACTGACAGACGTATTTTCGGCAGCGGCTTCGACAGGTAATACATAATCAGCAAACGCGTTCGTTAACGTAAATATCTGCGACACAGAGCCGGCGGTTATTTTCATCTGGGTACCTTCATCGGTGTTATAATATTGCGCATTGACCACAACAGAGCCGCCTTTCGACAAATCAAGGTCTTTATACGTCAGCGAGCCGACTTTGGAACTGGAGCCTAAACGCACACAGCCATCAATATCGTAATACACGCCGACGGCAGTTGTAGCAGTTGTTTCTTGGTTGCACGCATCTTCGAGCAAGGTTACTTCGGCAACGCCACTCACTTGCCGTTTGAACACATCGAGCGAATAACTTTCGACACCGCCATTTACCCAATTAGCCGTGAAACCTTCGGCCGTAACATTGGTAGCCGGCAAAGCGTGGAATCCGCACACGGCCGTCAGATTGACGGCGGTGCTGCGCGCCAATTCGCTACTCGAAATGACAAGTTGCGCTGTGGTTTGGCCGAGTTGCGAAGGTGTAAATTCCACGACTAATTCGATGCCGTTCAGCGCCTGTTCGGCAGTAATGGCAGTCGGTTCTACGCTAAACGCATCAGACTGACTACCAACAATTTGCACCGACAAATCTTTAGTAAGCAGCACCCCTTTCACGGCAATGGTTTTGGTGATGGTTTCGCCAACGCCGGCCGTGCCGAAATCGATCGACGAGCCATTGCGCGGCGCCGTGATGGTCGGTTCGGTAATCTCGCTATTGCAGCCGCATTTATCGGCTTCGGGCAGCGACAAATAGTCGTCGTCGCGCGTAAATTTCAGTTTGGAAAAATCGACCGGCTCGCCTTTGCGGTTGCCCCAGATGTATTCCGCCAAGCAGGGATAATCGATAAACGGATTGCGGTTGTGTTGAAAATGATTCACAGCGTCGGCACGGTCAATCTCTTTGGACGACACGGGGTCTTGCCGATGCCACTGTATCAGAACTTCGATTTCCCAATCCTGAAATTCGAGATAAGTATCATTCTGCATAGCGTAGCGCGACCCGACATCTTTATTATCAAGTCGCCAACCGTTGTGAGCCGAAAATTGCGAATCGGGATTGCCATTGAGGTCTTTTCCGTAGCAGGTGGCCATGTAAAAATAGGCGCGTGCAAAATCACCTTTGTATTCATCTTTCGGTTCCCAAATATAATGGTCTTCGTTCAAAGCATCGTGGTGGCGTTGGCCTATTTTCAGCGAGCCGACCTCTTTGGTAGGCGTTTCTACATTGCCCAACGGATAATTGCTGCGTGCGCTGTTGGCCGCTTTATTCGACGGATTCAGATGGTAGCAATCTTTGTAGGCATCGACTTCGGCACCGCCCCACCAACTTTTGGCAAAACTATGTTCGACGTTACAACCGCTAACCTCCGCTCCCGGCGTTGTAAATGGTTTCCAATCGTCGCAATACATATCCATACACAAATTCGTGTTTGTATCGCGGTCGGAATAATAGAACACTTCCCAAGTACCGCTGCTGTATGGGATGACTGTGTGTTGGCGAATAATGGATTTAAGCGTGCCTTTCAGTTGCGCATCGCTTTTGCCGTCGGCGGCGTTGTAGTAGCCATCGGGCATTTCGTCGGCTATACAGCACAACGAAACAGCTACCGAAAAGAGTAGAATCAGTGTACGTTTCATGGTATATTTAGGTTAAAAGCAACAACGACTTCTGCACTTGCGGTGCAAAAGCCTACAAAGGTACAACTTTATTGTCAAGAAACCAAGAAATTTAACACTTATTGTACAAAGTGTCCGTCGATGATACGTCCGGTTTTGTCCACAAACGTACACTGAAAGGTCTGTCCGGCCTCGGTTTGCGCCACCACCACCTCGCCCGATGCGATGGTTTGCACCTCGGCGCCGTATGTGAACGAGGCAGCCGCGACGGAATAGGCGCGCGCGCCGGCAAACTCGTAATGTCCGTTCGGGCAGCGGTCGCTGACGCTCAATGGCACATACAGGTCGAATTGCAGCAGCGTGTCGGCATCGGCCGCCGTAAATCGCAACGCATTTAACCCGACTGCATAGGCGTCGCCCAAAAATTGTTGTGTAACAGATTGTGTTTCAAACGCATAAGTTACAGGTGGTGTATCGCCACTACGATCCAGCACATCGATTTTGCCACTGAAACGCACTGCAACATCTTCGTTGCGACTGCCGACGAAATGTGCTTCGCAAGTATAACTATCGCCTGTTTGTTTAATCCAAAACGTGCCGGTTTCGATAAACACCACACGCAGACCGTCGGCTGCGCGCTGCCCCACAAACGTGCCGGTGGCGTATTGCACGCCGCTTTCCTCGTAGAGGGTGCCGGGCGCAAACGTAAAATCTTCGCGCGACGCCGACACGCTGTAACTGCCGGCCGGCACCGACAAATTGCCCTGCGGCACATTCATGTCGATGTTTACAAACAGGCCTTCGCCGACAAGCGCGCCTTCGTTGTCGAGCGACAGCCCGCTACCAAGCATTCGTAATACAAAATTGTTCGTCCCGACGTTGTAGGCATCGCCGTAATACAACGCCGTGGCGCGGTCGAATGTCAGGTCGTAGTCCAAATCGTTGACCACCACTTCGCATGTGGCCGATTGTTTGCCGGCAGTGGCCGTGATGGTACATTTGCCGGAATAGACCGCCGTAACGACGCCTTTGGCCGACACCACCGCCACCGATTCGTCGCTCGATTGCCACTTGACCGTATTGGCGTAGGCCGACGACAAGGGATAGACGCGCACTTCGATGGTGTCCTGCTCGCCCACATCCAGCGAAAGCGATGTCGGGTTGAGCACAACCGACTCGACCGGATATTCGTCGCACGCTGCGAAACCAATCAACAAGGTCAGCAGACAAAGTATGTTAGCAATTTTTTTCACGCTCACACATTAAAAACGCGGTATTTAGCCGTTTATTGCGTTACCGATGCCGGCATCGCCAATGGTTTGCCGCTGCCTGTCCATTCCAAGATGCCGCCTTGCAAATTGTACACTTCGAATCCGGCTGCGACTAAACGTTGCGCCGCAGCTGCACTGCGTTTGCCCGAGCGACAATAGATGGCCACCGGCCGCGATTTATCCAACTTTTCGGCACAGAGTGCATCGAAATCGGCCGCTTTGAAATCGATCAGCAGCGCATCGGCAATGTGTCCCTGCGCAAATTCGGCCGGCGTTCGCACATCGACAAGTTGCACATCGGCGTTGGTTATCAGTTGCGCAAACGCATCGGCATCGATGTTGGAAAACTGCTGCGCCCTACAGCCGCACAAGCCGGCCGCAAGCGCCAAAAGCAGACATTTTACGTTTTTCATAATTATTTGTTATCTATCAGATATTCAGCGATTTGCACAGCATTCAGTGCCGCACCTTTGCGAATTTGGTCACCCACGCACCAAAACGTCAGGCCGTTGGGGTTGGCCAAATCTTTGCGAATACGACCGACATACACCGCATCTTTGCCCGACACAAACAGCGGCATGGGATACTCTTTTTCGGCCGGATTGTCCTGCAAAATGATGCCATCGGCCGCCCGAAACGCCTCGCGCACCGTCGCAAGTTCCAACGGCGTTTCGGTTTCGACCCAGATGCTCTCGCTATGCGCACGCAACGACGGCACACGCACGCACGTGGCGCTCACTTGCACGTCGGAGTGCATGATTTTGCGCGTTTCGTTGTACATTTTCATCTCCTCTTTCGTGTAGCCGTTGTCGGTAAACACATCGATATGCGGAATCAGGTTGTAAGCGAGTTGGTAGGCAAACTTTTCGACTGTAACAGGCTTTCCTTCAAGCACTTCGCGATATTGTTGTTCGAGTTCGGCCATAGCCGATGCGCCTGCGCCGCTGGCCGCTTGATAGGTAGCCACATGCACACGTTTGATGTGCGACAACTCTTCGATGACTTTCAATGCCACCACCATTTGAATGGTCGTGCAGTTGGGATTGGCAATGATGCCTCGCGGACACATTTTGGCATCTTCGGCATTCACCTCGGGCACTACCAGCGGCACATGCTCGTCCATGCGGAACGCGCTCGAATTGTCAATCATAATGGTGCCGAATTTGGTAATGTCGGGTGCAAACTCCTTCGACACCGACGCGCCGGCCGACACAAACGCGATAGCCACGCCTTTGAAATCGTCGCCGTGACGCAATTCGCGCACCACATAGTCGTTGCCGCGGAATGTGTAGGTGCGCCCTGCACTGCGCGCCGACCCGAACAACACCAATTCGTCTATCGGGAAATCGCGCTCGGCCAACACGCGCAAAAACTCCTGTCCGACGGCGCCACTAACGCCCACAATGGCCACTTTCAATTTTTTTTCGGAAAATAGTTGCATTTTGTCTGATTTTTCGTAATTTTACCACATCAAATTTCGGACCACAAAGATACAAAATTTATTCCATGAAACACAGCGCTCGCTTTTTTTTGACAACTACCGCACTATTTTTTGCGACAACCTTGTCGGCACAGTTCTCCGACGACTTTTTGGACGGCAATCTCACCGCTGATCCCGCGTGGCAAGGCACCCTCGACAAATTCACGATAACGACCATCAGCGCCGTTGAAAACCGCCTGCAACTGAACGACACTGCCGCCGTATCGGGCGCCAATCGCGCCTACATCAGCACCGCATCGCAAGCCATGCTGAACGCCGAATGGCACATCGCCCTCGACATAAAAACGACGCTGACGTCGGGCAATTATGTGCGTTTCTACGTCGCCACCGACCAAGCCGACCTGACAACATCGCTCAACGGCTACTTCGTCTGGATAGGCAACACTGACAAAGAGATAGCGCTATACCGACAAAATGGCAGCAAAACGACCAAAATAATCGACGGCGAAAATGGACGCGCCACCGGCAACGGCAGCATCAACGTCAGGCTGACGCGCGACGCCGATGGTACATGGCAACTCTACTCGCAAGTGGGCGACGAACCCGACTTCAGACTCGAAGGCACCTGCACCGACAACACGTTCAAGGCGGCAACCTACGCCGGCATGCTCATCTACTATTCGAAAACGAACTACGCCAACTACGCCTGCCGACTTATCGAGGCCGATGGCGAACCGTACATTAAACCCACACAAAACATTGGCAAAAACGACATTGTGTTCACCGAAATAATGGCCGACCCCGAACCGCAGGTGGCACTGCCAAATGCTGAATTTCTGGAGATTTACAATCGTACCGACACAACCATCGACCTGAGCGGCTGGACACTGCAAGTGAACGGCAAAACCGCCACCATCGCCAAAGGCACGATAGCAGCGCAAGCATACGCCGTGCTGTGTGCCGAACAGACGGCACCCGAATTTGCGACATACGGAAACACCATCGCCGTGGCGCCTTGGAACGCGCTGACCAACAGCGGCGCACGCATCACCTTGCTCGACGACGAAGCACGACTCGTTGCATGGGTCGATTTTTCGGACGCGTGGTACGGCAACAACGGTTTCAAAAAAGATGGCGGTTGGTCGCTCGAACGGCGCAACACCGACTACCTCGACAACCACGCCGAAAACTGGGCACCATCGGACGACCAGCGCGGCGGCACACCCGGCCAACCCAACTCCACTGCAACCGACCTGCGCGACGAACGGCTGCCGCGACTGAACGCGATAGCCGCTCACACCGACACGCTCACGCTGCACTTCTCCAAATCGATGGACGAAACAACCCTTGCCGACACGCGCAACTTCCGCTTCGACCGCTCCATCGACACCATATTTATAGAACAACCGCACGCCCGCACTATCCGTTTGCACCTGACAGAGCCGATGGCCGAAACCGACACCTACAACCTGCAGTGCGAAAACCTATTTTGCGTGGACGGTCTGCCACTCGATGCCGTAGAAACGACCGTTGCGCTGCCCGTCGGGCCGAAGCAAGGCGACGTAGTACTCAACGAAATTCTGTTTAACCCGAAAGACGACGGCGTCGATTTTGTGGAATTGTTCAACCTATCCGATCGCACACTTGACCTGTCGCAACTATTCGTTACACGCCGCATCAACGGCGAATTGGAAGCACGCACCGTCATCTGTACAGAACCGCGTCTGTTTGCACCGCACAGTTATCTCACGCTGACATCGGACCCCGACATGGTATGTAGGCAATACAACTGCCCCGACGACGCCACCTTTGCTACCGTGAAATTGCCATCGCTACCCGATGCCGAAGGCAACATTGCTATAGTGCTGACCGACGGCACACTGCTCGACGAGTTGACCTATTCGGCAAAAATGCACCACCCGTTCGTCAGCAACCCCGACGGTGTTTCGCTCGAACGTGTCAATCCGCACGCACCGACACAAGAGCCGGACAATTGGCAGTCGGCGGCATTCGACGCAGGCTACGGCACACCATGCCGCCAAAATTCGCAATACGCCGTTCCCGACCTCGACAACCCGACCGACAAACCTTTTTGGCTCGAACACGAATCGTTCACGCCCGACAACGACGGCTACCGCGACCTGCTACAACTGAACTACCGCCTGCCACAAGACGGTTTCACTGCCACCATAACTATATACACGCCCACGGGCATACGCGTGCGCCGCCTGCTACATGGCGAACTGCTCGCCACCGAAGGTACACTCATCTGGAATGGCCGCAACGACAACGACGTTCTATGCAACGCCGGTGTATATGTGCTGTTTGTCGAAGCTATTCGCCCCGACGGCATTGTTCTCCGACAAAAAATTGTCTGCGCGCTGACCTTGAAAGGTTAATGTCAAGCCCCTAAATAGTTTAAAAGTTTAAGAGTTTAATGTAGGGACGTGGCATGCCGCGTCCAAAAGGGATAAAAATCTATGTTCTCGTTTTCTTTCATTTCTTTTGCTTGACCAAATTG
>JBJECE010000035.1:0-5766 GCA_051870755.1 Paludibacteraceae bacterium
TAGTTTAGTTTTGTTTAGTTTATTTTCTGTCGACGCAACCTCGGTACCAACCTCGGTACCAACCTCGATACTAACCTCGTCAGTAACCTCGTCAGTAACCTCGTCAAAATTTGACGAGGTGGCTTTTTTTGCACTAACCTCATCAGCAACCTTGTCAAAATTTGATAAGGTGTAAATTGTGGTGCCGTCGCCCGAGCGTGTTTCAAAATTGATGAGCCCGGCTTGTTTCAATCGGTTTCGCGCATCTTTCAGCGTGTTGAACGAAATACTCAAATCGACCTGAATTTTACGGTTGTTTCGCTTGAACGATTCTTTCCACGAAAGGCGATTGCATACATCTAAAAGGTAGAAGTATAGACTAATCTCCGTTGTTCGGAATGAATTTAGTTCGTTGGAAGTCCAAAAATTGTTGATAAGTTGTATGTAGTTCATAGTTCGTGCGTGTTATGCTACTTTGATGCGCCGATAGGCGTGCGGGTTGTTTGCAAATTCTTTTTTTAGTTCGGCTTGTGCCTGTTTGATGCGCTCGAAGGCACTATCGTCGGTGATGCAGTTTTTGCGCCGCACGATGTTGTCGAGCGTGTGAAACACGAAGTAGTCGGTGGCAAACGTAAAGAACACCGGCGGCACTTGCGTGAATCCGTGCGCCACGGCAAAGATGTCGAGTTCGCGCTGGCGTTTGCGAATGAATAGGTCGCGTATGCGTTCGTCTGTTTGGTCGCCGAGGTACGATCGGCAGTCGTCGAACACGATGATGCCCTTACGGAAGTGTGTGATGGCGTCGAGCGTGTGTCGCGGGCTGAAAATGTGCCGGCGTATGCCGTCGAATACAAAGTCGTCGGTGGCAAGCAACGGCGTTTCGGGGTATTGCTGCCACTCCACATCGTCGGGCGTAACGATGAGTGCGCGCTGACCGCTGTTGTGCAGTATCTGGCGAAGCATGGTGGTTTTGCCCGTGCCGTTGGTGCCTACCATGATTACGGTTTTCCCGACGCGCTCATTCGGTGGCAGTTTGTTCATCGGTGTTGCTTGGCTGCTCATGTTCATGTTGTTTTGGGGTTTCGTCGTGGGCGTATGTGGTGTTCGGGGCGGCCGGTGCCGGTGGCGTGGGTGTGTGCTGCCGTTCCCACTCTTTGCGGTCGCGCAGCGCTTGTGGTATCTGTACGCCGTAGAGCATCAGCACGCAAATCACAATCATGACCGATGGCGGAATTTCGCCGCCGACGCGTTCGCAGTAGTATGTGATGGCGTTTTCGAGGTCGCCCATCAGCGGGTCGTTGATGCGCTTGTGCGGTTCGGGGTCGCCGCTGTGGTCGAGCCACGCCAGCGACGATGCCAGCATGGTGTCGCCCACGCTGGTGATGAACTGTGTCGTTTTGCGTGCGCTGTCGGCTATTTGTCGCCGTTCGTCGGCCGATGGCTGTTCCGGCATTTCGTCGTCGAAGTTGTCGGGCTCCTGCCCGATGCCCATGTCTTGTTTCGGGGCGGCAAATTCGCGTTGGAAGTCGTCGATGTCGCCGGTGAAAAATTGGTAGTCGGCTGCCGGTGCAGCGGCTTGGCCTTCGGGCGTTGGTGTCATTAAATCCTGTAACATGTCAAATTGCTGATAATAGGTTTGTTAGTAAATCGTCGAGTGTGCGTTGCTGAATGAATCGCACGATGCGTTGCTCGTCATCAAGCGCAGTGGTACACATGTATAGCGTGTGTCCGTCGGCGCCACGAAAGCATTGTATGGTGGCTTCGACTTCGCCGTTTTGCGGGCGCAACTGTTGTGTTGCTTCGTCGAGCACGGTTTCGAGTGCTTTTTGCACCGCAGGGCGCACCATCGGCAACAGTGGTCTGATGGCCGATAGTTTCATTTTGTCGGCAAAAGAGATTTCGGGTTTCATTTGAACAACTTTTTGACTTGTGAGATGGTGGTGATTTCTTCGTTGTAGGCGTGTGCCGCTTCGACGATTTCGCGATCGCTGACGACGAACGGGTAAAACCATTCCGTGTAGCGCAAGATGGTGTAGCGCAGAAACATATCGACAAATACCTGCTCGGGCGTAACCTCGCGGCCGTAGCGTTCGGCGAGGCGCTCGATGGTGATGTCGAGCAGACGGCGCGCGAACGGTTGCAGTGTGATGCGCAGCCGTGGGTCGTTTTCGTGTGCGTGCAGACCGGCGGCTGTTTGGTCGAGTTGTGTTTGTAGGGCGTCGATTTTTTGCTTCAGCAGCCCGTTTTCGGTGCCGTAGCGTGCGGCTTGGTCGCGATAATCGAAAAATGCGTGTTTGTACCGTGCGCAGGTGTTCACCGCTTCGTCGGGTGTGGTGTCGTACATGTCGGCGATTTCGGCCAGCCGTTCGGCGGCCTTGGTCAGCGCCGGGTCGGGTTTTGCCGGTTCGGCTGCCGGCGGAAACTCGTATGCATCGAGCAGCGCCACCAGCGCATTTTGGTTACATCCTTCGGGAAACAGGCGTTTAGTCCGTTCCTGTACATCGGCATCCACGCCGAAAGATACTGTTTTTCTTGTTGTTGCCATAATTATTTTTTTTAGTGGTTATATGTTTATCAATCTTTTTTCATCATTTCGCGTCTGACTGCGGCGCGAAAATTCTCATAATACTTTTCGTCTTCGACTTGTTGTATAAAACGCTGCACGGTTTCAAGCGTATTCTTTGCATCCCAATACAAATCTTGTTGTCGTGTGGTCGATTTGCCTACTTCAAGCATCGATTGGTAGTGTTCAAGCCGATTTTGTAACACAGATAATTTTGTTTTCAATACGTCGGCTATCATCGCCGATTCGTCTAAATTTAATGTTATCATAGTTGTAATAATTGAAAATTGATAATTGAAAATGTTATTGTTTTACTAATTTGAATATAACTGATTGATTATCGCTTCTATATTCATATGAACAATAACCTCTATTATTTGGACAAATTACACATTGCTTATCGATGAAATAACAGCCAATGCAACCACATGATTCCTTGACTACCTCTAACGTTATTCCTTCGGATTCGAATCGTTCTCCTATTTTTCGTTCCATAGTTATAATGTTTTAATTGCTCTCTTTAACTCTGCAATTTCTTCTGTTAATGAATCAATATCATTTTCTAAATGATAGAATTTATCAAAAATAGATTCTTTAATATCAAAACCATTGATATATTTTTTTATCTCTTTCTTTCCCCAATCGAAAAGGTTTTCGTATTCTTGAATAAGTTGTTTTGCATCCATAGTTTTTTAGTTTTAATTGTTTGACAAAATAAACAACACGGGGCGAGTGCCAGACTTTTTAACTCCATTACCTCATTCTGTAATTTTATCCCGTGTTGTTCAAAACAAAATAGTGGGCGAGGGCCAAATTTTTGTAACCCAAGTCTTGCGGCTTTTGGTTACATTCTCCCGACCTCGTTCTGTCGGTTTATCCACTATTTTTTATGAAACACCGCACTTGCCCAACGCCATTTTTACATGTTCCCAGCCAAGCAGCCGCATGTGGCTTTCACTGTGTTATGCGGTGTTCTGTCCATCTACACGGTAGACGCCCATTTATAGCGTCTATCTACATTTTATCTACGAGTATAAACACTTTTCTATGATTTGTAAACAGGTATCTACACGTTGTAGATAGTCATCTAAAACGTCTAACATATTATCTACAACATCTATAAATCCATCTACACTATCTTTTTTGTCGGGGTGGGCCTCGCATATTGCATCGATGGCGTGTAGGCGTGCATCTATATCGTTTAGACGTTTTTTGATATTGTCGATATTCGAATGATAATCTCTGTCTATCATGGTCTATCCTCCTTTATCCGTTATACCTTTTATATATGTATTGATACGTTTCGCAAGTTCGTCCGATAGTTCGGTGGCATATACGCCATCGTGCGACAATAGTATCACGCCTGTGTCGGCTGCAAAATGGTAGCGAATTTCCACAACCGAAAATGGCTGTTTATTCAACCTATCGGCCAGCAAAGACAACTGTTTTTTGTCATCTATCATCACCGTCATGCCGTTGAAGGTGCGGTTTATTTTGTAGTTCATAGCGTCTGTATTTGTTCTATGTAGTTCCGTAAATCTTTTATCGGCATCTTCCACGACAGGTAATGCAGCCCTATTATCTGTTCGGCCACAAAGGCCTCGGTGCTGGCTTCGCGGCTTTTTTGCCATTCGCGCATCATGTATATGGCATCGCTTTGCCATAACAACTCCATATTGCGCATAAAGTGCGCTTTGGGTGGCGCATCGGCCGGCAACCCGTTGGTGCGTGGACTGATAGGCACCGCCCCCATATCGCGCAGCAATGCTTCGGTGTTCTCGAACGCCTCGCCATCGCCACGCATCCCGCTAATGTAAATACGCTTTTTCATGGTGCTACATATTTGCGCTGATAAAATCCACCGCTTTCCCCATCAGGGCGGTGCGGTCGTTGCTGTCTATGTGTCCGAACATCATTTTGAGCAGCGCTATTTTTTCGTCGTCGCTCAAATAATACTCCTCTTCGCGCATCGCGTCTATCACATCTTTGATGGTAACGCTTACGCTCACTGTTGTGCTTTTGTTGATTGCCATAATTATTTGTGTTTTAGGGTTAGTGATTTTTCAGATATTCATACACCTCGCGCCTGAAGTAAAAACATTTTTTGCCGACACGGTGCGGTTGCAGATTGCGTTTTTCGCGTTCCCATTGCCATAGGGTAGTGCGGCTTACGCCTATCAACGCCATGGTTTCTTGCGGTGTCAGCACGCTGTCGTCTTCGTTCTGCTTGCGCTCGCGCTCGAATTGTTCGTAGAATGCGCGCGCCATCAAGTCGATTTGTTCGCCGGTCAGCATGTAAATGGCTTGACCATTAACAATAGGTTGTTTTTCGTAACTCATAATAAAATAAAGTATTAGTGTGTTTTTTTTGTGTGTTTTTTTTTGTGTGTTTTTTGTTCGTATTATTTTGTTAGTTTCGTTTTATTTTGTAACTTTGCATAAATAAAAGGTTCTATAATTTGGTATAATAGGATTACCATTTTCGTCATATTGAACTTCAATATTCACATTTGAGTTATTTTTATTCCACATATCTACAGCAAATTCATACATAGTACCATTAAAAGTTCTGCTGTGAATTTCTTTGTGCATAAATGCATTAAAGTCTTTACAAACATTTCCATTCATTTTATCTTTATATTTACCATGAAGAAAATATGCGTTTTTCTCTAATTGCACACAGGTTTCAAACTTTTTCCCTTGTGTATTTGTATCTCTAATATGTACATGCGGTATATTACCCCCATCATCTGTACGAACATAAACTTCTAATGAACCACCAATGAAACCAACTCTTGCCATTTCGAACAATGGCTCAGGTGTTTCATCAATACAACAAAATTGTAAAGAAACACTTTCTTTGATCAAATTCTTTAATTGACTTTCAGTCATAATTACTTTCTTAGTCATAGTATTCATTTTTATCCGTTCATTAGTAAATAAAATATTGTTAATTGCAAGCTTCCCATTCATTTAATGCTGCATTTTGATTCGTTCCAATACGGCCAGGCATTTGAGTTGGTTTAGAAAACCATAATTTAACAAGTTTAATTATATCTTGAAAGTTATCTCTACGTTTCCTTCTACCGAAATATACTACATTCCAAAGTTCGCCTGTTTCTATATATACTTTTATTCCCCAACCTTCTTGTAAATTACTAATGTGCATGTGAAGTGCACCCCAAAAGTTAGACAAAAAACTTTTGTAAAAGATGCGAGTTCAT
>JBJECE010000036.1:0-96973 GCA_051870755.1 Paludibacteraceae bacterium
ATTTTACGCCGTTTTCACTTGATTTTTCGGCTCGCAGCCTATGCAATTTTTTTGCGCAGAAACTACTTTATC
This sequence comes from Paludibacteraceae bacterium, assembly GCA_051870755.1. Lineage (GTDB taxonomy): Bacteria > Bacteroidota > Bacteroidia > Bacteroidales > Paludibacteraceae > W0P28-013. The sequence goes on from JBJECE010000036.1 coordinate 73, forward strand.
GCGTGTTCTCCCCTTTTCAAGCCTGCCTGCCGGTAGGCAAGTTCAATGCGTCCCTACATTTCTCACTGCTCACTACTAATTGCTCATTTTTTTGACACACCCGCCAAGGTCGGATTTTATTGCTCACTACTCATTGCTAATTTCTAATTGTAGGGACGCGGCGCACCACGCCCCTACAATCTATGTTCTTGGTTCTATGTTCTGTAAGGGACGCACCACGGCACGTCCCTACAACATTATTTCACCACTACCTTAACGGCAGCATTACCGCTTTTAACCACATAAACACCACACAATGAGCCATTTAGGCGCGTTACGTCGCGGCCAAGCAGGTCGTAGATGCGGAACTCGCCTTCGCACACGATGCGACCGTCTTGCGTGTAGATGTTTGCCAATTCTATTTGCTCGAGGCCAACGGTGCTACCCTCGGTGTTGAACTCGCCGGCATAATGTTTAATCATATTGCCGCCTGCATCTTTGGCATCGAAGGTGTAGGTGTAGTGCGAGGCTGCAACCAAGCCCGTAACCGTGAATTGGAAGCCACTGGTGGTGCCGGCTGACGCATTGGCTCTTGGCGCAAAGGCTATGCCCATCAGTTGGCCGTTGGCATTGAACGTGAGCGTGCAGAACACCACACCATCTTTGCTGATAACCAACTCGTAGGTGGCTGCGCCTGACTCCGCCGGCCATGTAAACAGCGCTTCGTTTGTAGAGGGCGTAACGCTAAATTCGGTTACTTGTACCTCTTCGCTGCCGATGCACGAAATGTATTTGAACGAGCCCCAGCACACATGTGTTTGATAAGCCATTAAATTATCGCACGGCACTTTCAGGAACACATTATAGTTGGCAAAAGCAGAGGCATCGCACGAAGGCGGCTCGGCGGCATAGCAAACGATATTGATCAGTTTAGTGCAACCAGCGAATGCCGAACTGCCTAATTGTGTAACACCTGTACCCAACGAAAGTGCCGCCAAGTTGCTGCAACCGGCAAAGGCCGATGCGCCAACAGAGGTTGTGCCGGCTGAAGTTTCCACCGATTCGATGTCGGCTAACAGGAACTTCCAAGGTTGGGTTTCGGCGGTGAAGTCGTACATGTCGCCACTGCCCGTGATCAGCAGTTTATTCTGCTTGTATTCCCAATAGAGGTTATCGCCACACTTGCCGGAGTATGCCAAACCGAACTCTGCTGTCAGCGTGGTGTCGTGCGCGAGCAAAACAGTACGCGGATTTTCGGTGTTACCATCGCTCCAGCGCGCAAAGGCATAGCCGATTTGCGGCGTGGCAGAAATCACAACGGATTTCGATTCACAGAGTCTCTCCTCTACCTGTACACTGCCCTGTTCTTCATCTGCTGTTAGCAGTGTGATGTCGGGAACATCGGTATTGCGAATTTCGGTGAATCGGCTCCATGTATCGGCAGTTTGGTAGGCTTCGCGGCTCTCGCAAGGACAGCGTAATGTAGCATCAGCCGGCACATTTTCGAACATACCGATATTAGGATCATAGACACAAGTCGGTGGCACTGTGGGCAGAGCGGTTAGTTCACGCAATGCCGTACAACCATAAAAGGCACCATACCCAATGCTCTCTACAGAAGTACCAATAGTTACCGAGGTTAATCCCGAACAATTGAAAAGCACTGAATGTCCAAGAGTATTTACAGAGTTTGGAATCACAATTGATGTTAAATTGGAACACGATCCAAAGGCAAAATACCCGATACTTTCTACAGAGTTACCAATAGTAACCGAAGTCAACCCTGCACAATCCCCGAACGCATCATTTCCAATACTGATTACGGAATTTGGAATAGTAATGGATGTTAATCCGCTACAATTCCAAAATGCTTGAGTGCCAATACTGCGCACTGAATTACCTATGGTTACCGAAGTCAGACCGCTGCAATTACAGAACACATTATCGACGATGCTTGTAACAGAGTTTGGAATCGTTACTGAAGTCAGGCTGCTGCAATCAGAGAACGCCCGACTTCCGATGCTCTCTACGGAGTTACCAATCGTTACCGATGTCAGGCCGCTGCAACCATAGAAAGCTGATACGCCGATGCTTGTTACAGAATTCGGGATAGTTACCGAGGTAATATTGCTACAATTATCAAACGCATAAGCTCCAATGCTTACCACGCCATCAGGTATCACTAAATGTTTCACTTCCACATTGTTGAGATATAAATTGTGTGAAAATGCCGTGGGATTGGAAGTATAACCCGGAAAGTTAATACCACACCACCCTGCAATATCGCCCGTGTAGTTGGTTTTGCTCAGACTACTACAGCCATAGAACGCATAAGCGCCGATGCTTCCTACGGAATTTCCAATAGTTACCGCATTCAAACTCGACAGCCCGTAGCACAAGTAGGCCGGGATATGCTCTACCGCATTGCCAAAGGTAAAGGAGGTAATGGAACTACTAAAAGATGAAGAACTAAAAGATGAAGAACTAAAAGGTGAAGAACTAAAATCTGCACAATTTTTGGCATTCCACACTACGGAAGTCAGACCGCTGCGACTGTAGAACGCATACTCTCCGATGCTCGTAACAGAGTTCGGAATCGTTACCGAAGTTAAATTCTCCATCCCGTAGCACAAGTAGGCCGGGATATGCTCTACCTCGTCGCCAAACGTAAAGGAGGTAATCTTGGAAACTATATCACAAAAAGGTCCGTAATAATATTGACTGTAGTCATCATTGTCATTGTAGTATGGTGCAAAATCCGCACAATTTTTGGCATTCCACACCACCGAAGTCAGACCACTGCAACCATAGAACGCAGACTTTCCGATGCTCGTAACAGAGTTCGGGATCGTTACCGATGTCAGACCGCTGCAATCGTAGAACGCACTATAGCCAATACTCGTAACGGAGTTTGGTATCGTTACCGAAGTCAGACCGGTGCAATCCCAGAACGCACCTTCTCCAATGCTCGTTACGGAGTAAGTTTTACCATCGTAGGTTACGGTAGTTGGAATAACCACATCGCCTGTGTATTCATTGGTGAATGCGTTGGCATAACTTCCTCGGTAGGTAACTTGGGCGGTGAGGTTGGCATCGTCAAAGTTGTAATAGATTCCGCCGGAGCAATCGGCGGCCGTGCCAATATACAATTGGTCGTTCCCCACTTGTAGTTTAATGTAGAAATCGTAGCAACCATCGGAGGTGCAGTTGTAGCGGTCGGACGACAACGTCACGCTCGATGTGCTATAACTATCCAAAGTTACCGTCCATGCCGTAGCGTTCTCTTGGTCGTAGAGCTGAAAGTAGTCGCCACTTTTTAGCGGAACGCCCAACACCATGTATTCGGTTAAATCCGGATCACTGTTTCCGGTGTTCAGCGTACAGGCAAAATAGGTAGTACCATTGACCAAAATGCCATAGGACGCAGCCTGCAATGTGATGCAGGTAGCCAACATTCCAAATAAAAAACTTATTTTTTTCATGTCGTATTGATATTAAAAGTTAAAAAAATCATTTACAATGTCACGGACAAGGTGTAATAGGTGAGGTGTAATTGCTGAGACGTTTAAGCAAATCGGCTTTCCGGCCTTTCACCTTGATGTTATCCTTGTAGAAGTTGCCGGAGCAAATCAGCCAAATCATCTTGTCCAATTTGTAGGCAGAGATACCAATGGCGTAGGCATATTCAACAACCTTTTTGTAGATTTGATAGGGGTCGCGGGTGCCGCATCTCTTCTCAAACACATCGGTAATATGTCTATCGGGTTTGGGATAGTCGTAGCCGATTTCTTTCAGAAAGTCGCACGCGAGCGTAAAATCCATGCCAATAATTTCCTTGGCCAGCCATGCCGGCAAAGCGGGACGAAGGCGTACATCGTTGTACATCTGCGCAAAACAAGCGCGTAGGTCTATCGTCTTTTTGAATTGGTTCAAAAAACGTGCAGCCGACAGAATGCCTTGGCACCATTTTATCCATTGGATACTGTTCGCAGGGAGTTGAATCCCTACCTGTTGCAATGCTTGCCGAATATCGGCATACAACTTCTGTGCATTCTGCACGTTGGGGTCAGGCACATTAACGTTGCCGAGATATTGACGTGCTATAGACAGAATCACCGAATGGCGCGTGGCGTCCCAATACTGAATGACAGGGGTCATCCAAGAACTATTTTGCAACGACCCAATCAAACGGTCGAATATGTCGATGAGGGCTATATCCTGCCCACCGCATACATCCAAATTTGGCTCTACGGCGTCGTATTTTTCAAGTTTTACCGCCTTCTCTTTTGCCATTTCGTCAAGCAGTTTCTTGACAATGTCATAAAAATCTTTAGGATTCATAGAAATTTTGTTATTCTTGCCTACTCTGTTTTTATCGGATTTTCGGCATGGCTCCGCAGCACCGGAAAGAAAAAAAGGGTTGGTGTGTGCGCATAAAAAGAGCGTGGTGCTTCATAAATGCTTTATTTGGATTGTTGCGGTTCTGGACTACCTAATCTGCCAAATTCACGAATGAAAGCCCACGCGATAACGTGAGTTATTATCAAGCCTCATTCTCGGCAGATTCATTGAAATTGTCCAGATTTCAACAATCCAAGTTTTGCTTATAACGCTATTTTCTATATGTCTGTTTCAAGATGCGCACACGAAAACGAGTTCGTGCTTCTATTCCATAGGCAAAAAATGTTTTTTGTCGTTTGTTTTTGTTTAATTACGCTGCAAAGATAGTAAAAATAGTGCAAAGTGCAAAGTGGAAGAGTGCAAAATAGTTGAAAAGTTTAAGGGTTTAAGAGTTTCATGTAGGGACGTGGCATGCCGCGTCCCTACTTTCTATGTTCTATGCGGACCTGCCTGCCGGTAGGCAGGGGAAATGTCGCGCAGCGACAAAGGGTTAAAAATACCACAACACAAACAAATGCGGAGTGAGGAGGTTTTTCTTGCTCCGCATTCCTAATTGTCTATGTTCTAAACATCTATCCTCTCGTCGTAAATGGCACGGCAGCGGCGTTCCAATTCGTTCGGATTGGCAATAAGTGCACGCAATTCGGCCAAGCCGCGTTCATTCTTCGGACTGTGCAACCACAATTTCAGATAGCCTCCGGCGGCATATTTTTCGTGCAAATGCTCGATGGTACGTTGCAAATGAAATTCAAACGGTTGGTCGGGAAAACGGTTCAGACCAAACTGCATGGTGCGACGCAACACAATGTCGGGACAAAGGTCGCGGTCGGCTTCGGCCACAATGGCGCCATAAATGCTGCGTGGCGGATGCTTGCCCGAGGCGCGATGGTCTTCGATGGCTTCGGCCATCTGCTGCAAGTCGTCGGGCGAAAACCAACGCAACAAATTGGTGTCTGCCAGCAGAAGTTCGGCCGAATAACTATGGTGCAACTCGCGCCCACGCGCCATGCCGGCATCGTGATAGGCCGCAATGGTGTACACGCGGTTCACATCGACATCGTAATTTTGCGCCAACTCAAGGCTTTCGGCTATCACACGACACACATGTTCGCGATTGTGTCCCCGATCGAACGCATCGTACAACGGCAAAATGTGTGTGTCGATATAATATTTTAATTCATTGTTTATCAATTTGTTATACAATTCAAATAGTCAGTAACAGCCAAGTGAGATAGGCGGCATAGCAGAGCGACAACACACCGCCTTGCCAGCGTTCCACCCGATGTTGTTTGCCAATGCCGACAAACAGCCACACCAATGCGCAACAACCGGCAGCCACCGATGCATCGACTATCAGATTGGGATACGATGGCAACGGCCGAATGACGGCACTCACGCCCAAAACGAAAAAGACGTTGAAAATGTTGGAACCGATGACATTGCCGATGGCCAAATCGGTATTTTTTTTCGCGGCCGCCACTGCCGATGTAGCCAACTCGGGCAACGATGTCCCCAACGCCACTATCGTAACGCCGATAACCGCTTGCGACACGCCCCACGCGGCCGCTATATCGACGGCATTGCGCACAATGAGTTCGCCACCAAGTACCAAGCCGCCGATACCGACCACAATCAGCAGCAGTGCCTTCCACACGGGCATCGGCTTGAACGTTTCAGTCCGATTGTTTCCGTGGCGCGCTATACCGACGGAATGTCCCATAAATAAAGCAAAAATAATCAGCAACAGCACGCCATCGAGACGCGATATTTGCGCTGTAGCCGCATCGCCACACAAGCCGAAACATTCGGTGCCCATAAGCAACACGGCCACACCGGCCAGCACGCTCAACGGGATGTCGAAACGGCGCGAACTGCGTTGCGAGGCAATGGGATAGATGGCCGCCGACAAACCCAAGATAACCAATACATTGATGATGTTACTGCCTAAAATGTTGGTCAGCGCTATTTCGCTCGAGCCTTCGATAGCCGCCATGATGTTGACCACCAATTCCGGCGCCGATGTGCCGAACGCCACCACCGTCAGTCCAATGACCAAATCGGGCACGTTGAGACGCTTGGCCAATCCCGAAGCGCCATCGACCAACCAATCGGCACCCAAAATCAGCACCACAAATCCGACTACCAACAATAAAATATTGAGCCACAACATACTTCTGTTTCTTTTGATGAATTATTTTTCGAGTTCTTGCACGGCACGATGTACCATATCGTCGTACGAGTTGATGTACGGGAAAAATCCGTCGTCGCCGAGTATGTTGCGCACGATGTACGATGTAACATGTCGCAAAATGAGCGTACGCGACACTTTTTTATCGATTTCGCTGCCTTGAATACCTTTTTTGGCCGCATCGTCCACCACTTGGTCGTACAGATTTTGTTGTTGCAGATAGGCCACGAGCGACCGCCAATCGGTAAATTGGTTTAGGCGTGCGCGGTGCCGCTCCGAATAGTCGAGCGCAAACCGATAGAGATGTGCCCCGTTAACCAATCGGTTGAAATAGGGCGAAACGCCTGTGGTGTCGCGCGGCACAAAGATGTCGGGCATGATGCCTCCGCCGCCATGCACCTCGCGGCCGCCCTTGGTGCGATAGATGACTGTATCGGCCTGATGGATGCTGTCCTGCGAGAAAAATTCTCCGTGCAGATAGCGATTGAGCAAATCTGTTTCGTAATCTTCGGCTTTGCCGCGCTCGTAGGGTTTCTGAATGCAACGTCCGGCGGGCGTGTAGTAGCGCGCCACGGTGAGTCGTACGGCCGAACCGTCGTTAAATTCCATCTGGTTCTGTACCAACCCTTTGCCAAACGAGCGCCGCCCGACGATAATGCCACGGTCGTTGTCCTGAATGGCGCCGGCAAAAATTTCGCTTGCCGATGCCGACCACTCGTCGATGAGCACCGCTATGTTCATATCCCGCGCACTGCCGTAGCCATTGGCTCGCGACTCTTCGCGTGGGTACGATCGACCTTCGACATACACCATCAAATCGTTTCGCGACAGAAATTCGTTCAGCATATCCAACGCCGCATTCATGTAGCCGCCGGAATTGCCGCGCAAATCGACAACGACATTGCGAGCATGCGATTTTTGCAGTTTGGCCAACGCCGTCAGGAACTCGTTGTAGGTGGTAGCGCCAAATTTATTGACGGCGATATAGCCTGTCGTGGGCGTAACCATATAGGCCACATCGACGCTATGCACCGGAATATCGCCGCGCGTGATGTCGAAATGCAGCAGTTCGGGGGTGCTGCGCCGCACCACGCTCAAACGCACTTTCGAGCCTTTCGGGCCGCGCAGTTTTTTCATCACCTTTTCGTTGTTTATCTGATTGCCCACAAACGCCGTATCGTTCACTTCGACGATGCGGTCGCCATCGAGCAGGCCGGCACGTTCCGAAGGCCCACCGGAAATGACATCGACCACATACACAGTATCGTTTTGCAACGAGAATTGCACGCCGATGCCGCTAAACGACCCTTCGAGTTGTTCGTTTACCGCTTCCAAATCGGCAGCCGGTATGTAAGCCGAATGCGGGTCGAGTTGTTTGACGATGAGCGGCAAAATGGCTTCGCTGATGCTGTCGGAAACGACGGGATCGACATACACATCGTCGATCAGGCGCAACATCTCGATGATTTTGTTGTCCGACGAGGTTCTGAAACCGGCCAGCTGTTCGTAAGAGGTTAAAACTTTGTGTCGTACGGTGTACACGCACCCGACAATCATGCCCACCGCCATTGATACGGCCACAATCAAAGGCACCCAATATTTTTTCATGATTCTGTGTGTTTTTTATTTCTGCGTTTCTGTTTCTACCAACAACACTTCGATGCCGGCGCGTTTCAGCAGTTCGAGTCCGTCCATGATGCGGTAGTTTTCGCCATACACCACGCGTTTGATGCCGGCTTGTATTATCAGTTTAGCGCACTCGATACACGGCGAAGCCGTTACATAGAGTGTGGCACCATCGCTGCTGTTGCCCGACCGCGCCACCTTGGTGATGGCATTGGCTTCGGCGTGCAGCACGTATGGTTTCGAGACGTTGTTTTCGTCCTCGCAGCAATTTTCGAACCCCGATGGTGTACCGTTGTAGCCATCGGAAATAATCATTTTGTCCTTCACCAGCAATGCGCCCACTTGGCGACGCGTGCAGTACGAGTTTTCCGCCCAGATGCGTGCCATGCGCATATAGCGCATATCCAATTTCAGTTGTTTGTCAGTCATACGATATTGAATTAAAAAAAGTAACTGCAAAAATACGGAATTTCTTGCGATTGACAAAAAAATATGCTTCAGAGTCCGCAAAAATCAGACCAAAACATATCAAAAATGCAAAAAATGGGCAAAAAACGACCAAGCATACGCCAAAATTATGTATCTTTGTCCGATTATTTTGTAATTTGATGGCGCATGAACTTTTGGCAAAAAACGGTCGTTAGTGTCATATTCGTTGTAGCGGGCGGTGTAGCGGCAGCCACAACGAGCGACCTCGACACGCTATACCACGCCTATGCAACAGCGCGCGGTGCCGACCGGCGCCAACAAGCCGCCGTTCTGGTGCGGCAGTTGGTGAGTGAAGAGTGGCTGGACAGCACATTCGATGCCAACAAGCAGCCGACCGACTATGTCCACGCCTGCATAGCCGCCGCATTGGGCACACGCGCCTACTATGCCAACGACTTTGCCAAAGCCATCGACTATGCGGCCGAGGCGGTGGATTACACACCGGCCGATTCGCTCGACCTGCTGGCCGATGCGTACACAACCCTTGGTTCGGCCTATCAGCGCTTGGGACAGTACGAAACGGCCTTGTCGTACCGCCTGAAATGTTTAGCCATCGACGAAGAAATGGGCGATTCGGCCAACATCAGTTCGTCGCTCAGCAACCTTGCCTCCATCTACTTGACCACCGGCCAAACAGCCACAGCCGAAACCTATTTGCAACGCGCCATTGCCATCGAGCGGCGGCAACCCGAAACACGCGCCTTGGCCGTACGATTAGGCATGTTGGGCGAAGTGTATCTGCAAGAGCAACGTTTGGACGAAGCCTTGCAGGCAACGGCCGAAGCCGTGGCACTCGATAGTGCCGCACAACGGCAACGCAATTTGGGCATACGACTCTCGCAACTTGGCGCCGTGCAGTTGGCACAAGGCCATTACGCACAAGCCCGACACAGTTTGAATCAAGCCTTGCAACTGCTGCACGCCACCGGCAATCGCACCTCCGAAGCCATTACCTATCAGCAATTGGGACGAATAGCCACACGTACCGGCCGCACCTCCGAAGCCGACCAATATTTCAAAAAAAGTATCGAAATAGGCGAAACAATCGGCAATCGGTTGGTGCTGCAAAAATCGTATCAAGAATTGTACCAACTGCACAAACCGACCAATCCGGCGTTAGCACTCGATTATTTTGAGCAATCGCAAGCGCTGCAAGACACGATGTTTGCCGAAAAATTGCAAAGCCAACTATCTGATTTTCGGGTAAAATACGACACGCAAGAGAAAGAACACCGCATTGCCATGCACGAAGCGACCATCAAGCGGCAACGCGCATGGACGGCAGGCATTGTGGGCATTGCGTTGCTGTGTTTTGCGTTAGCCGTTTTGGCTTATTACTACTCGCGTTTGACCAAGCGGCACAATCGCGAACTGACCGAGGCCAATGCGCTGAAAAATAAATTTTTCTCCATCATTTCGCACGACCTGAAAAATCCGGTGCTGGCACAACGCCGCGCGCTCGAAAACCTGAGCAAGAGCCTACACCAACTATCGCCCGCCGAAACAGCCACTGTAGTGGATATGCTGTACGCATCGGTAACGGCACAAGCCGACCTGCTGCAAAATCTGTTGGTATGGGCGCAACTGCAAACGGGGCGCATCGCGTTCACGCCCGTCATTTGTTCGGTAAACGAAGCGGCCAAAGCCATAGCAGCATTGACACAACTGCAGGTGCGCAACAAGCAGTTGCAGTTCGACATCGACATGCCGACGACATGCACCTGCCTTGCCGATAAAAATATGCTGACCACCGTGCTGCGCAATCTTGTATCGAACGCCATCAAATTTACCGAAACCGGTGGGCGTATTTTGCTGAAAGCCTACAACACGGCCGATGCGTGCCACATCGAAGTGAGCGACACAGGCATTGGCATGGATGCCGACACACAAAAGCGTCTTTTCCGCCTCGACACCCGCCACACGGCCATCGGCACCGATGGCGAACAAGGCACGGGCTTGGGGCTGATTATCTGCCGCGACATGATATTGCGCAACGGCGGCAGCATCGACGTACAGAGCGTGCCGGCACAGGGCACCACATTTGTCATCACTCTAAAATCACATTGAGATGAACATCATCATCGTCGACGACCACCCGCTCTTCCGCATTGGCACCAAAATGGCCATTCAGCGCAGCACGCACACCGTAGTGGGCGAGGCGTCGGACGCGGCCGGCCTGCGGCAACTACTGACGGAAATCACGCCCGACCTGATACTGCTCGACATCATTTTGGGCGACGGCCCCACAGGTGTCGATATTGCGCGGCAACTGAAGGCCGAAATGCCGGCGATCAAAATACTTGTGCTCTCCATCGACACCTCGCTGCACACCATCAAAGAACTGCTCGAAATCGGCATCGACGGATTCATCAGCAAAAACGCTCCCGACGACGAAGTGCTGCAAGCCATAGACAACATCGGCCAAGAGCAACCTTACTTTGGTGCCGACGTGAACCACATCGTGCAAGCCGTGCTGACCGCTCAACAAACGCAGTACGAACTGTTTTCGGAACGCGAAAAAGAGATTATTCAATGGATTTGTCAGGGATATACCTGCCAACAGATTGCCAAACAGCAAAACATCAGTGTGCGCACAGTCGAAACACACAAAACCAACATTTTTCGGAAAATCGGCATCAATAACAGTGTAGAATTGGCGTTGTATGCCGTTAAAAACGGGATTATAACAATCTGACTACCAACGATATGCAGCATACAAACTTTTTCATAGCACGCAAATTGCACTTCGACGAGAGCGACGGTCGGCGCATGTCGCGTCCGGCTGTCCGCATAGCCACAGCCGGCATCGCCGTAGGTGTAGCCGTGATGCTGATAGCCGTGGCTGTGGTCGTCGGGTTCAAAAACGAAGTCGGGCGACAAGTCATCGGGTTCGGGTCGCACATACAGATAACCAACTACGGCAACGGCAACAATTTCGAGACGCTGCCCATAGTGCCATCGGCAGCATTGGACAGCGTGCTGCGCCACACGCCACACATTGTCCATGTGCAGCACGTTGCCACCAAGCCCGGCATCGTCAAAACCCAATCCGACTTCGAAGGCATCATTCTCAAAGGCATCGATGGCAGTTTCGATTGGACATTTTTCCGCAAGCACCTCGTTGCCGGCGACACCATCGCGCTGTCGGACAGCACCATCACCAACGATGTGCTGATTTCGCAAACGCAAGCCCATTTGCTGCATCTGTCCGTAGGCGACAAATTTACCACCTATTTCATGACCGACCCCGTGCGTGCGCGCCGTTTCACCGTGCGCGGCATTTATGCCACCACTTTTACCGAATTTGACAAAATGTTCATTTTGGCCGACATACGCCACATCCGGCGCCTCAACCATTGGCAAAACGGCGAAATCAGCCAGATAGAACTGATGGTTGATGATTTTGACCGCATCGACGACATCGAGCGCGAGGTATTCGTGGCAGTGGCCGCCCATTACGACAGCGACGGCACGCTGCTGCAAGTACGCAACATCAAAAAAATAGTGCCGCGCGTGTTTGAATGGCTCGACATGATAGATCTGAATGCGTGGGTCATCTTGGCCTTGATGTTGGCAGTGGCCGGTTTCAACATGATTTCTGGCCTGCTCATCATCATACTCGAGCGCACCAACACCATCGGCATACTCAAAGCCATGGGCGCGCGCAACCGCAGCATTCGTCACATTTTTCTCTATCAGGCCGTATTTCTGATTGGCAAAGGCATGGTTTGGGGCAATCTTGTGGGCGTTGCGCTGATACTGATTCAATACTTCACGCATCTGATTCCGTTGGACGCGGCCGCGTATTACGTCGATTTTGTGCCCGTCGAACTGCATTTTTGGCAGTGGTTGGTTATCAACGCCGCCACATTGTGCATCACCATACTGATGCTGATAGTGCCTTCGTACATCATCACCCGCATACAGCCGGCCAAATCCATTAAATTTGAGTAGCAGGATATGTGTTAAAAAACATATTTTTTGAACCAAAATCACCAAAAATCGACTTTATAAATGTTAAAATCAGAAAAATTTGAATTTTTCAAAAAAATGTTGTACCTTTGCAACGGATTTTAGTAACAAATTTATTGGTTTTAATTTTTTATGGTTATGAAAGAGAAAATTGGTTTGAACGCCGGTCTCGTTTGGAATTCGCTGAACGAGGGCGCAAAAGAGTTGAAAGCTTTGAAAAAGGCTACTAAATTGAGCGAAAAAGACCTCTATGCCGCACTTGGTTGGTTGGCACGCGAGGAAAAAATCAACTTTACCGAAACCGCTGCCGACATCTTGGTCAGCCTCTGCTAATTCGGCGAAGTACACACAACGAAATCGTCCGCTCCTTTTTTGAGGGAAACGGACGATTTTTTTGTATAATATTCTGACTTACAGCGAAATGGCGTTACCGTTGTAGAAATCGAAAATTTTGGTGCGGAATATAAATTCGTACTTTGCCTGCAACGCCTCGGTTTGTGCCGATTCGTAGCGCGTTTTCGCATTATTGTAATCGAACGGCGTCGATTTGCCGTTGTCGTATTTGGCTTGTTCGAACTCGAATGCCACGCGCGAGGCCTCGACCGTTTTGTCGGCGGCCAAATATTTGTCGCGCGCCGCCACGGCATTGTAATAGGCCGTCTGAATCTCTTTCAGCAGCGCCTGTTTTTCACTTTCGAGCGCAAGTTCCTGATTCAGAATGTTGATGCGTGCCTGTTTCACGCGGTTGGGCGTAGCCATGCGGTCGAATATCGGAATCGACAGCGACACGGCTACCATTTCGCTGCTGTTGTCGCCAAGTTGCCGGCCGAAAGCCGCATTCTCGTGCTGAAAGGCGTGATAATAGCCCGTATTGTAGCCGGCATGCAGGTCGAGTTGTGGATAGTAGGCCGATTGCGCCACTTTCAAATCGCGTTTGCTGCTCTCGATGCGCAGTTCAGCCGCTTTGATGGACGGACGTATGCCGAGCGACGCTTGATACGCATTGTCGGGCGAGGCCAACATGTTAAGTGTCGCATCCAGCAACGCATCGACATCGCAGTCGGCCACATCGAACAGTGCCACATCGCCATAGTTAATGGCCTGACACAGTGTCAGAATGGCTAATTGTACGGCATTGGCGGCTTCGGTGCGTTTTTGTTCGTCGGAAGCCAACTGTGCACGATTTTCGTACAATTCGGCCTCCGATTTTTTGCCATTGGCCACCATTTGGGCCGTATTTTCGACTTGCGCCGCCGACAACTGCACCTGATTTTCGGCTACAACGAGCAAATCCTTGTTGTACAGCACATTCAAATAGTAACTTGCCACGTTGAGCGATACATCTTCCTTGGCTTTGTTCAAATCCTCGACAGCCGCCAACAGATTGAGTTTGTCCGATTTAATCTGATTGGTAATGCGCAAACCGGTGAAAATCGGCATCGACGTCGAGACCGAGAAGCCGGTCGAGGCCATCGACTGACTTGTGGTGATATTGTCGTTGCCGGTGGCGCGCCCGAACGAAAAGTTCTGATTGACACCTGCGTTCAAATCGGGTACAAAACTGAGTTGCGACGTTTTCAGATTCAGTTCCTGATAATTGCACGCCAACGCTTTTTGTTGCACCGTCAGGTTGTGCTGCAATGCAAAATCGATGCACTGCTGCAGCGACCATTTGTCTTGTGCCTGCGCACCGATGCCGGCGACCAACAGACCGATTGCTGCGATTATGACTTTGTGTTTCATTTTTCTGCCTTTTTTTTGGATTATTGGGCTATGCGTTGCAATCCGCGCACCTGCACCGAATCGGCGAGTCCGTCCACAATTTCGATGTTGATGCCATCGGACAAACCAACTGTAACAAATTGTCGTTCAAATTGTTGCGGTGCATCTTCGCCGCTTTTCAGCACATACACAAACGACGAGTCGTTTTCGAACACCACCGAACTTTCGGGTATGGTCAGCACATCGTTGCGCTGTGCCAAAATAATTTCGGCATTGGCGCTGTAGCCCGAACGCACCATCACGCTGTCGGGAATGTGCGCGGCGGCTTTCATTTCGAACATCACGGCGCCGTTTTCTTCGGTACCTTTTGGCGAAATATATTCGAGTTCGGCATCAAACTTATGGTCTTGCAACGCGCCGATACTCAACACGATAGCCATCCCTTCGTGTATGCGGCCGACTTCGGTTTCGTCGATTTTGCCTTCGAAAATCATATCGCCCAAATCGGCAATGGTGGCGATGGTAGTGCCATCGTTGAAATTGTTCGACTGAATGACCGAATTGCCCACTTTCACCGGAATGTCGAGAATGGTGCCGGCTATGGTCGAGCGAATTTGCGTATTGCCATACGAACCCGAGCGGCGCGAAATACCGTCGCGAATGATTTCGTAACTGTCGTTGGCATTTTGGAGTTCCTCTTTGGCTTTCTGATAGTTGGCCAAACTCGTTTCGTAGTCTTCGCGCGACAGCACCTTTTGTTCGAACAGCACTTTGTCGCGTTTGTACTGTGTTTCAACGCGTTCGAGTTCAATTTTTGCCACATTGATGCGTCCTTCTGCACTGTTGAGTTGGCTCATTTCGGGTATCACTTTTATCAGAGCGATAACTTCGCCAACAGCCACTTTTTGGCCGGCTTCTTTGTAAATTGCCGAGATGATTCCCGAAATTTGCGGTTTGATTTCGACTTCGTTGCGCGGCTCTATTTTGCCCGTGGCCACCGTCTTTTTGGCGATGGTCTGCACCGATGGTTTCACTACATCGTAAACCACCTCTTTCGGGCGCGATTTTTGCCACAAAAAGACAAAAGTGCCTACAATCAGCACGCCCAACAAGACTAACAGAATGATTCTCACTACTTTTTTCATACCGATTCAATATTTTTAGTTACACTTTTTTGTTATTAACTCACACAAAAACAATCGCTTACTCGTCGCGCAAGGCATCGATGGCTTTGATATTCAACGCGCGTTTGGCGGGCAGCCAGCCGGCAAACAGACCGGCCACCACAATGACCACTAACGCCACCACGGCAATGCTAAACGATATTTGCGGCTCGCGGAACGGCATCTCGCCCTGCGAGGCAGCCACCACCTGCGACACTACCGCCAACACACCCACGCCGCACACCAACCCGCACACGCCGGCCAACGTGGTCAGCACAAGGCTTTCGCTCATCACCTGCTTGATGATGACCCACGGCGACGCACCCAGCGCACGGCGCACACCAATCTCCTGCGTACGTTCGCGCACCGTTACCAACATGATGTTGCTCACGCCTACCACACCCGACAACAGCGTGCCAAGCCCGACAATCCAAATCAACACATTGATGCCGATAATCAGCGCCCGAAATAAATCGAAAATTTGTTTGGCGTTGAACGATTGTACCGCTTGCGCATCGGTCGGCGATATGTTGTTGCGCGCTTTTATCAGCGTTTTTACCTCTTCTTCCATTTGCGCGACATCTACCGTTTCGTTTGCCGCCAACGCCATACAATCTACCACATTGCCGCGATTATCAGTCTGTTGCAAGGTCGTAAACGGCACATTGACCATCTCTTCGGAATCGCCGAACAAATTGACTTGTTTGGAAATAGCCTCGTACACGCCCACAACCGTATAGTACACGCCATTGACACGCAACAACGACCCCACAATCGGCTCGTCGGGCGCAAACAAATCGTTGGCCACACGTTTACCTATCACACACACTTTGCGGCACTCGCGTATGTCGATTTCGTTGATGAAACGCCCTTGCAGCATACGGCTCGGATTGATGTGGTTATAATCGGGCTCGAAACCCATCACGCGAAACGTGCCGTATTTGTCCGACCGAACGACGTTGTTAGTATAATAATATCCCCACAAAACGCCGCTCGAATATTTGATTTTATGAGCAAACTGATGACGTACGGCGGCCAAGTCGGCTGTCGTCATATTCCACGACCGTCCACGCTGAAATCCCTTGTACGGTTCTGACGTTCTGTCGGAGAAGACAAACGTGGAATTAGCCTCGAAATACTCGATACCATCCATAATGCCATGTTTGACACCTATACCAAAACCGGCCATGACCACCAGCATAAAGACACCCCAAAACACGCCGAACGCCGTCAGCAGACTGCGCGATTTGTTGCGCGTAATGGTCAGCCAAATTTCATGCCAAGCATCTACATCAAACATAACACATCAACTTTTGTTTTGCGCCATCAATCACAACTACTTATACTGCAAAGCCTCGATGGGACGCACATTCACGGCACGCTTGGCCGGTATGTAACCCGACACCGCGCCGGCCACAATCAGAATGGCCGTAGCCGCCAGCACAACGCCTAAATCGACGGTCGGGTCCATAAAA
This sequence comes from Paludibacteraceae bacterium, assembly GCA_051870755.1. Classification (GTDB taxonomy): domain Bacteria; phylum Bacteroidota; class Bacteroidia; order Bacteroidales; family Paludibacteraceae; genus W0P28-013. The sequence goes on from JBJECE010000036.1 coordinate 17,088, forward strand.
ATTTGCGGCCCATCGGACGAAGTACCCATTTGCGCCATCACCGACGCCACGCCTTCGGTTACAAGCACACCAAAAAATATACCTATATACCCAAATATCGTTGTAATAAGCAGCGATTCGAGTACCACCAAACGCAGTATAGAATGCGGTGTAGCGCCCAACGCCTTGCGAATGCCAAATTCGTGCGTCCGTTCTTTCACGGTTATCAGCATAATATTGCTGACGCCCACTACACCGGCTATCAGCGTACCGATACCGATAATCCAAACAAACAATGCAATGCCGTTGAAAATAGTTTGCGCCTGCAAATAATTCGACAAACGATCGGCTATCCACAACGCATTTTGGTCGGCCGGGTCGAACTGCAACCGTTGCGCCACCATACGCCGCACATTATCGGTATAGAGCGCACTTTCGGCCTCCGAATTGATACCTTCGACCGTGAACGACACATCGTCAATATAACCCGACGGATTGAAAATGACTTGCGCCGTATTCAGCGGAATGTAAAACGACGGCGTACGACTGCCGCCACCGCCCTCTTCGATATAAATACCGACCACACGAAATGGAACCTTATCTATCTGAACATAACTGCCCAGCGCGCCACCTTGCGGGAAGAGTATCTTGGCGGTATTTTCGTGTAGCACCACCACTTTGCGATTGTCGCGATTGTCGGTTACGTTGACAAAACGTCCTTCCACCATCAGCAGATTGCGCATGGTTTCGTAGCCGGGTTCAACGCCCGACATCGTACTGCTTGTCGCTATCGCACCGTTCACGATGGTGGCATCCCACTTGTTGTAGATAGGCGAAAACTCCGACACGTGCTCTAAGTGTGTACGCAAAAATTCTATATCGGCCGGCGTAAAATGCAACGAACGCCCCTTTTGCAATCCGTTGTACGGCATCGTGGTGAAACCGGGATAAAGCGATAGAGAGTTTTTCGACATATAACGAAAACCACTCATCATACCATTTTGCAAACCATTGCCGGCGCCCAGCAGCACTATCAGCATAAAAATGCCCCACGCAATGGAAAATCCTGTCAACAACGTGCGCTGTTTGTTCGCACGCATCGTCAACCATATTTCAGCCACAAGATCTTTCATGCCACGCGTCAACGAGGTTCTACGTCCTCGACCGAACTGATGAGTCCGTCTTTGAAATTGATAATACGATGTGTTTGTTCGGCCACCTCGCGAGCATGGGTTACTATCACCATAGTGATTTTTTCATCGGCATTTACTTGTCGCAAAATGTCCATCACCTCTTGCGACGTTGTGCTGTCGAGTGCGCCGGTCGGTTCGTCGGCTAAAATAAGACGCGGTTTGGCGATGATGGCGCGCGCTATGGCCACACGCTGTTTTTGTCCACCCGACAACTCGTTCGGGAAGTGGTCAGCCCACTCTTTCAACCCCAGACGTTCCAAATAATCCAACGCCAACGCATTACGCCGTTTACGCGAAACACCCTGATAATAAAGCGGTAACGCCACATTTTCGAGTGCCGTTTTGAAGTTGATCAGATTAAACGACTGAAACACAAATCCCAGCATACGATTGCGTACTTTGGCGGCCTCCGTTTCCGACAGATTCCGTATCAATCGACCATCGAGATAATAGGCGCCGTCGTCGTAACTGTCGAGAATGCCGACAATATTGAGCAACGTTGATTTACCTGACCCCGAAGCACCCATGATGGAAACAAAATCGCCATCGGGCACATCGAGATTCACGCCTTTCAGCACATGCAGCGCATTTGGTGTGCCAAGGTTGTAGGTCTTGTGAATATTTTCGAGATGTAACATACGTTTTATAGTGTTTTTCTGCTTTTGGGAAGGCGTCATCGCACACTTGCCAACAAAAACACACCGCAAAATTACGCAAATTTAGTATTATGTGCAAGCATAATACTATAAATTTTTAATATTTTTCGTAATATACTGATTATCAGAAATCTAAAAATTGCCTGTTTGCGCACATAGAAACACAATAGTCCATCAGCGCCGCGTCTGCCGCGTAAGCACGGACGCACAAAACATAGAATATAGAATATAGAACCGAGAACATAGATTTTTATCCCTACTATTTTGGACGCGGCACACCACGTCCCTACATTAAACCCTGAAACCTTAAAACTTTTCCCACCTTTTTTGCCGTTCAAAAATTTGCACATTTCCAGAAAAAAGCGTACTTTCGTGGCGATATTACAACAAGATATTTTCTCTATGAAAACATGTATGCATCTCGTGCCTTGCTCGTTGCTGCTGGCTGCCCTGCTGTGGGCAACGCCCGCTGTCGGGCAGACGGAAACGGCATCGGGCAGTAATGCGTCGGGCAAACCACGCAAGGAGAAAAAAGTGTATCCACCCGTTACGCAACGCAACGAACTGCGCATCGGCTGGGGCGATATGATGTTTGAAACCCTGATGTGGCACGAACGCGACCTGCTGCCGAACATGAGCGACGACATCTATACAAAAAACTACCACTACACGCAACATTGGTTCGCCGAATATCTCTATCGCTTGAACTTTTGGTTTGGCGTGGGCGGCATGGTGGACTACGGCGGCGTGTATTGGGACAAAATGACACGCGACGCAGCAGGTAACGAGGTGCAGAAACTATACACCGCATGGTTTGCCAACATCGCCATTGTGCCAACGATACGCTTCACCTATTACGAGCAAAATTTGGTGCGCCTCTACTCCGCTCTGGGCTATGGCATCAACATCAACACCGGCACCGAAGTGGACTACAAAGGACGCGAAACCGCCTGCTCCGGCGTGCTCAACCTGACACTGCTGGGCGTGAGCGTAGGCAACGAACATGTGTTTGGCAGCGTAGAATTGGGCGGCACATTCGCCATGGGCAGTAAACAGGCAATTTACATGCTCGATTCGCGCATATTCACCGCATCTATCGGCGTACGATTCTAAAATTTTGAACTCATTCATCAGGCGTGCAATTATGAAAAAAACGACTTACATACTGCTGTTGTGGCTGCCACTGCTGCTTGGCGGATGCTACAACGATAATGTTTATTTGGTTGATTTTACCGCTACAGATGGCGGTGTAGGCGCGTTCCGCGTCATATCGCAGCAGACAACCGACATGGAACATATTTCGTGGACCGATGCACAACAAACCATTTTGGAGCAATCGGCACTGTCCGGCGAATCCAACGACGCATCGATGTCGGCACCACAGCGCGCATCGTCCACCAACATGAATGCCGTGGCGCAACAACTCATTGATTGGGGACACGGCAAAAAAGCCATCGAATTGGCCGGCGTGTACCTCTCGGAGGACACCAAGAAAAACCCGATTATGCTTTCCGGCAAAGTGATTCTGCCTGCCGACCTGAAGTTCAAGCGCTACATTCTCGTGTCGCACTACACCATCGCGGCCAACGAGGAGGCACCCAGCCAGACATTCTCGCTCGAGGCACTGTTGGTGTCGTTGGGTTACGCACTGATTATTCCCGACTACCTCGGTTATGGCATCACGGCCGACAAGATACATCCTTATCTCGTCATGGAAACCACGGCCAACAATGTGCTGGACATGTATTTCCAAGTATTGCCGTTTATGGAAGCGGCCGGCTTGGCTCCCGAACACGACGACATCTACCTGATGGGCTATTCGCAAGGAGGCGCGGTTACCATGGGCGTTCAACACATGATAGAAACACGCTATGCCGACCGAGTAAAAATACGACGCGCGTTTGCCGGCGGCGGCCCCTACGATGTGAAAGCGACATACGACAAATTCATCGAAACCAACTACGCATCGTATCCGTGCGCCGTACCATTAATGACGCAGGGCGTGGTGATTGGCAACAACCTGAATTTGGATTTGGAAACCATTCTGCAACCACGCATCTACGAAAATCTTGACGAGTGGATCAATTCAAAAAAATACACCACTGCACAAATCAACGAACTGATAGACACGCACATAACCGACGAACTGCTGACCCCCATCGGCATGGACAGGACAAGTTACGAGATTTCGGAACTCTACAAGGCACTCACACTCAACTCCATTTTGTCCTATTCGTGGACACCGAAAGCACCCGTCTTTATATTCCATTCCATCGACGACGATATTGTGCCGTACGAAAACGCCACACGCGCCAAAAGCAAATGGCAGAACGCCAATATACAATACAATTTCGGGCACTATGGCAACCATATCGCCGGACTGCTGCGATTTATAATGAACGTGCGCACATTGCTAATCAATGAGGAGAAAGAAGAAAATGGCAACTACGATTTCTAAATACACCAAGTACCTTGCTGTGTTGGCGACACTATCGCTCGCTTTGTACAGTTGCGACCCCAATGCAAAGGCCTACACCAAACGCATCGACATAGACATTGACGTGCACAACATCTCCGCAGGATTCGTGCAGGTGGAGTTCAGCACCAATCGCGAGGCATTCTATCTCATCAGCATACAACCGGCAAAAGAACATGTCAATCCGCAGGAAATAGCCAAAACCTTTATGCTGTTGGCGTTGGACAGCGCCTACCTCGACTATTTGGCGTGGCGCAACGGCGAACTGACAAGTCTGACGCCGTTTGTGGCCGACTTTGCCTCACACTCGTTGCAGTACGGCACCACCAACCGCACTTTCTGTTTTCTGCAACCCGACACCGACTATTGGATTTTTGCGTTCGGCGTCGATCCCGAATCGAATAAACCGTTCGGACAACTCTTTTTGGAAACGATTACCACCAAGCACGAATCAACCCTGTCGATGGACTTCCAATACCGTGTCCGCGGCGAGTGGGACTATGTCTATCCCAAAGACACGGCGGGCGAAATCATCTCGGACATTCCGTGGGTCGGAATGACAATAGACAGTATGGAATTGCGCAAAAAAGACTGCCGCGTGCCCGGCGAATTTTTTGTGCAAGAATTTGGACAAATCTACGATGCAAAAATAGACAACAAAGCATTCTATGGCGTGGTCGCTCACCAAAATAACGGCAACGAAAATGGTACAACCACCACGCATTTCGAGGAAGGGCACACCTATTACAGCGCATTCGCTATCTTGGACGGGCCTATCACGTTTCCGCCTGCCGAGAACAAATACGACATCTATCGGTTCACTTGGCACGGCTCGGATACCGATCTCAACTTTACCCATACAGATTGCACTCACGGCGCGTGGTAACCGCTAATGGTGCCCACAAAAAAGGCTATCCGCCCAAATGGATAGCCTTTTCTTGTTGATTGCTGGGGTTGTTGTTATCCGCCGAAGTTATCGAAACGAATCATATCGTCCTCGACGCCAAGACTATGGAGCAAATCCAACACCGTTTTGGCCATCATCGGAGGACCACACAAGTAGTATTCGATGTCTTCGGGTGCATCGTGCTGTTTGAGGTAGGTGTCGCCCATCACGGGAGCGATGAATCCGGGCGTATATTTCACGCCCATAGCATCGGCTTTGGGGTCGGGACGGTCGAGCGCCAAGTGGAAGTGGAAGTTGGGATATTCCTTTTCCAACTCGAGGAAATCTTCCATAAAGAACACTTCGTCGATGCCGCGTGCGCCGTAGAAATAGTGCATCTCGCGGTCGCGTGTGTGCAACGTTTTGAGCATGTGCATGATTTGCGCACGCAACGGAGCCATACCGGCACCACCGCCGACCCAAATCATCTCGCGTTTGGAATCGAACACAGGGTGGAAATCGCCGTAAGGACCCGACATCGTTACTTTATCGCCGGGTTTCAGGCTGAAAATGTAGGTCGATGCGATGCCGCACGGCACATCCATAAATCCGGGGCCCTGCTCTTTCGGTTTGAAAGGCGGCGTGGCAATACGCACCGTCAGCGTGATGATGTCGCCCTCGTCGGGATAGTTGGCCATGGAGTAGGCGCGAATGGTCGGCTCGGTATTTTTCTGTTTCAGACCGAACAGACCGAATTTTTCCCACACGGGCACATACAGATCGCCAATGAGCGAACGATCGAAATCGTTGTAGTCGATGTCGTAAGCCGGAATTTTGATTTGTGCATACGAACCCGGCACGAAATCCATGTGTTCGCCGGGCGGCAGTTTCACCTTAAACTCTTTGATGAAACTTGCCACATTGCGGTTGCTGATGACCTCGCACTCCCATTCTTTCACGCCGAGCACGCTTTCGGGCACCTTGATGCTGAGGTCGCCTTTCACTTTCACTTGGCAACCCAAACGCCAATGGTCTTTCTGCTGTTTGCGCGAGAAGTGCACGGTTTCGGTCGGCAGAATTTCGCCGCCGCCTTCGAGCACCTGACATTTGCACTGTCCGCACGAACCTTTGCCGCCGCATGCCGAAGGCAAGAACACACCGGCATTGGCCATAGCGTTGAGCAGCGAACTGCCCGAGGCCACTTCCATCTCTTTATCGCCGTTGAGCGTAACTTTCACATTGCCCGACGCCACCAAATAGCGTTTGGCAATAAGCAACACGATGACCAGCAAAATGATGACCGCCAAAAAGACTATCAAGCTGGAGAGTATTGCAGTGGAATTGATTTCAAGTAACATATATTCTGATATTTTTTTGTGAATTGAATCTTAAATTTTCAGTCCGCTGAAGCAAAGGAACGCCATCGCCATCAAACCGACGGTGATGAACGTGATGCCCAAACCGCGCAACGGTGCAGGCACATTGCTGTACTCCATCTTTTCACGGATGGCCGCCAACCCCACGATGGCCAACATCCAGCCCAGACCGGAGCCAAGCGCGTAAGCCAACACATCCCATATACTCGTGAGAGCTTTCGGGTCGGTAGCGTCGAGGCCGACACGCTGCTGCATGAACAAAGCGCAACCCATGATGGCGCAGTTCACCGCAATCAGCGGCAGGAAAATACCCAGCGACGCATAGAGCGACGGCGAGAATTTTTCGACAATCATCTCCACCAGTTGCACAATGGCCGCAATGACCGCAATGAAGAGGATGAAACTCAGGTAACTCAAATCGAGCGTAGCAAAACTGTCGCCCAACCAAGCCAGCGCGCCGGCACTCAGCACATAGCGTTCGAGCAGGTAGTTCACCGGCAACGTGATGAGCAACACAAACGTAACTGCCACACCAAGTCCGAGCGACGTTTTCACATTTTTCGACACCGCCAGGTACGAGCACATACCCAGAAAGTAGGCGAAAATCATGTTGTCCACAAAAATGGACCGAACAAATAAACTTAAAGCGTGTTCCATATTTTTATTATTTATTATTTATTTTTAAGAAACCTAATACTTGATAGAGTTCAATACACAAGAAAATGATTTCTCATTTTCATCAGGCAGCATCAATATTAACGTTGGTACTTGCTTTTGTATGGTGTCATAAGCATTATAATTTGCCATATCAACTTGATAAAATTCCCTAATATCACAACTTATATCATCAAGCACTATCTCATGAGAAAACACATCATCAGGGAATATTACAATCGTATCACGACAATTATCAATGCGTTTAATGCACACAACATTATTATCACTATTTGTTTTAATATTGGTATTGATGTAACAACCTTGTATTCGTTCGACAGTCATCATGCCATGATTCGTATATATGATATCAACCATCGAATTTTTGGTATATACATATACACCATAACTACTAATGTCTTTTTTACACGAACACAACACAAAAACTATAATAGCACAGACACAATAAACAAACTTAGTCATAATTATTTTGTCTTTAGTTTATATCTTATACCATAATTACTCCCTTCATAACGCCAATAAGGATCATAATTATTTGTTGACGTAAAATAGCCATTATCTGTAATATAGATATATTTTTGAGTACCTACCTTACTTGTACCAAATGCAACTATATAATGAAACGATTTACCAGTTCCCAACATAATGAATACTGGTAAATGATTATTTAATATGTGATCTCTAGTTTTGGTTGTAGTAGTAATACAATATGTATTATTTGTGATTTCCTGTATTGCATTATTTAAACCAGCTTGATACATAGGATAATTACTGTCAGTTTTTACTGTATGATCTAACAAAACCTCATATAAACCATTATCTATCTGCCGACTAACATTATCTGCAACTTTATTATAAATTTGATAGCAGTTATCATCGTTGTAATAATACAACGAATGCTTGTTTGTTACATCTACTCCAAAAATTTGTTGAGACTTCCCATTTATAATAGCATATTTAGCTGAATCACCATGAATCCTTATATAAGTATCAGAAGTCGTTCCTGTTTTAGGATAATGCGAATACAAGCCTCTATAAACCCAAGCAACAACACCTGGACCACAAGGACCAGACCAGCGTGTATTTAACATACTACTTTTGTTAAATTCTGGTATCACATAACTATTCGGCGGTGTTTCACTAACTATATCATGAGCATTTACGCCATTATCTTTGGTATGAATACTATTTGAACGAGTAGTACACTTATAATTCCAATATTGTTTAACTATTGTTGTGTGTTCTTGGCGCTTTTGTTTGTAATTGACCAGAATACTACGAGTTTGAATTGCACTTTCAGCATCCATATGTTGCACTATTTCCTCATAACGTTCATCTTCATAAATTGAAGGAATGTCTACAATTCTAGTTATCCCATCATCGCTATATAATGCAAGTGGTGGTTCTCCATAATTGCCAAGTTCTCCCCAATACACGGTAGGATAAAGGCCTTCGAACATAACAAGATTATTTGGTGACTCACGCTTTAATGGAGTATTAAAAACAAAAGCAATACAGGCCTCTTCCTCTTTTTGTGCAAAAGTAGTAATAGTCGCAACTATTTCACCTTTAGAAAGTACATCAAATTCATAATATTTTGGCCGAGAATCATAACCAAATATAATACGAACATTATCAGATAGTGTATATTCGTCTATGGACAACAAAGATGAAGCCCCTTCTTGCAATTCTAATGCGGCATAATATTTTGCTTCTTCTGGTAATAAACACATAGAATCTTGTTCTATGCTGTATTTAAGTTCATTATTGAGTACGTCAGACTCAATATTATTAATAACGGCATCTTCAGTACATGCAGAAAAAGCAAGTAATGCCCCCAGCAAAATATAGGCTTGTTTCATATTCCTTTATTTTTCCTGTAAATCTTTATCCACCGAACGATGTACCCAGATGACGCACGCCACCAGAATCAACGCCATCGACGGCATCATCATCAAGCCGCAATTCACATAGCCGGCATCGTACACGCATTGCGGAATAACCTGATAGCCCAACAACGTGCCGCTGCCAAGCAGTTCGCGGAAGAATGCCACAATAATCAGTATCAGCGCATAGCCAACGCCGTTGCCCAAGCCGTCGAGAAACGAGTCCCACGGTTTGTTGCCCATGGCAAACGCCTCGAGTCGTCCCATCAAGATGCAGTTGGTGATAATCAGACCGATATACACCGACAACTGCACGCTGACATCGTAAACATAGGCTTTCAGCACCTCGCTGACGATGGTTACCAACGCCGCCACCACCACCAATTGCACGATGATGCGCACGCTGCTCGGAATAGTGTTGCGAATGAGCGAAATGACCACATTGGCCAACGCCACAATGATGGTTACCGACAAGCCCATGACGAGAGCCGGTTTCAATTCCACCGTAACGGCCAACGCCGAGCAAATGCCCAAAACCTGCACGGCCACCGGATTGTTTTTGCTCAACGGGCCGAGCAATGTATTCAACAATTTTTCGTTTTTCATATCTCTTGTCCTCCAAATTCTTCGTTAGTAGTTTCTTCGGCCGGTGCCTGACGCAGGAACGGCTCGTACGCACCGATGCACGATTTCAGCATGGTTTCTACACCTTTCGATGTGATGGTACCGCCCGAAATGGCATCCACCTGTTCCTGTCCGTCGGCCACTTGACCGGTTTTCATCACGCCAATCGACACAAACGCGCCATCGCGCATGATGTGTTTGCCCTCGAACTGTTGTTGAAATTTCGGTGTGGCGATGTTGGCACCAAGTCCCGGAGTTTCGCCGGCGTGCGAGAAATAGACGCCATACACCGTGTTTCTGTCGTCGTTGAGTGCGATGTAGCCCCAAATGGCGCCCCACAAACCGGCACCGTGCAGCGGAATGATGTACTTTGTGGCACCATCAACTTTTGCCACATAGAGCGGCAGTTGGCCTTCGTCGGCTTTCACATCGAAGTCGATTACCGGATCGAGCGTGCGCACCACTGTGCCGGCGGCATCGAGCAGATAGTAGTGTTCGATAGTGTTCGCATACGTTTCGGCGGCATCGCCTTGGGTCAAATCGACCGCAGGCAGCGAACTGAGAATCTGTTTTTTGGTGTCGAGTTTGACGTTGTCGTTTTGACGGTCTTTCAGTGCGCCCGACGTAACCGACAGCAGCAAAGCCACTATCACCACTATCACGGTGGTAAAAATCAGAATGTAGGCATTGCTGTTTTTGTTCAACCCTTTTTTCGCGGGTTTGTCCTCGCCCACCGGTTCAAACTCCGATGCGGGCGCTTGACACACGGGACATTTATCGGGGGCGGCATTGCCCTCGTGAATGTATCCGCAGACTTTACATCTAAATTTTTTTGTTGCCATAAATATTTGATTAAAAATTTCTAATTTTCAATATTATGTTTTTCAGTTCATTGCGTACTAAAAACATTACAAATGTTAATCATCAATTGTTATGCTGTAACTATTATCAACTAAACCATTCAAACTAAAGTAAAAATCGCCTCCCGATACTATTTATAATGTTTTTGGGGCATTGTGCCAACAAAGAGTCCCTAATCTGTGTATCCGAATATGGGGCTGTTTCCCAACTTTTATAGAACGTATCATTGATTGTTATGGATGACGAACAATAGACATAATATGGTTTAGCGCCACCTACACGTTTAAGCGTAATTTGATATAATGGATTTTCTCTTATACCTATTGTATCTATGTAGCGTTCCGTCATAATGGTAGGATAAACTCCAAAGGCATTTGCCTTGGCAACCATAGAAGTTAGAGTGTGTTTGGCTTTGTCTTGCGCATCCCAATACGATACAGCAATTGTATCACCTTCAGCATCAATATATATAGCATTACACCGCTCGTGATATTCTACATGACACGACGACACAATCAGCACCATCAAACTAACAACTACTATGAAATAGATATTTCTGTTACTCATAGTTAGTTTTCTAAGCATCATGTAAATTCCAACAATTATATTTTGTCTATGGTTATCCAAAACAATCGGTATCAATTCCGTATCTACTTAATCGTTTATTGTAATATTGATGTTTGTAAAAGTTGGAGCTACAAAAGCACTTCCCTTTATAGCGTGTGTTTGATTGTCATCAAATACTAAAATTTTTTCAGGTTGTTGTGATAATATGGAGTCTCTTATCTGACAATGTGGATATGGAGCATCTGCCCATTGTTTATAAAATTTTTGATTGATCCACAAATATGGATGATAATAGACATAAAAAGGTTTAGCGCCACATGTACGTGTAACACTAAAATATGCGGCATAATCATCACCGTTCTTTTGTGTTCCCGTATGTTGATATACCCGACCTAAAATTACAGATGCAAGCGAATTTTCTATCATGGTATCCCGTTCAACGCCATCGCCACCACGGTCAAACTCCGTGATATACGATACGTTTAACGCATCTCCTTCACTATCTAAAACGATAGTATTTTCTGTTTCGAGCCATTCCGGTTCGCAAGCACTCAACACAAGTGCTGTACCAGCTAACCATATTAAATATTTTAAATCACTCTGCATCACGCCAACCATAATGTAAATTCCAACAATTATATTTCTTCCAATAAGGATAATACCCCTGATATCTCATATAAGCCCCATTGTCGGCAACCAAAAAGAATTTATCTTTTTTCATTCCTGATTGAGTTTTATTATATGTTGTACCAATACCTGCCCAATAGTGCGCACCATCACAAATAATAATTGGTTCATTATAATCTTGTATCCATTTAATAGGACAACAATTAAAAACCATTCGACATCTTGCTCCTACAGCAGTTGATAACCCAATATTCATGCCAGATTGTGTTAATGGACATCCGAGATTCGATTCCCACAATGTTTCATCGTGCCATAACTTATATAAACCTCCATCACATTGTGGACTATAAGAATCAACCATATCACAATCATTATACTCATAAAACGCATAAGAATAAGTAGCATCATACTGAAAACATTCTAACAAAGAAGGTTGATTACCAAAAATTGGTATATAGACACTCCCATAATAAGAATATTTACCTCTATACAACCAACACATTGCAGAGGGTCCACAATCACCTCGCCAACGTGTAAATCGTAATTCATTATTGGTATATTCTTGAATAAAATAACTATAAGTTTCTAGGATAGCAGTTAGATTATTTTCGATGATCATATAATCGGATGCTGATAAGGTGAAATATACTGCTGTATCAGTATCATATTGTTGTTCATACATCCAATAATTCATATTTGAATCAATATACTCCTCAATTCTTGACAATGCAACACTAAAAGGTATTGGAGAAATATTATTTTCTTCATTATCTGCCAAATACTCATTATAATCATCAAGCATCATCGGTTCGTCCTCTGCCATTATATTAGCTAAATTCTGTAAGTTATTTATAACATAAGGATGAGTTGGTATATCAAAATTTGATATTTCTAGTTCACCTTCTGCCGTCAGTTTATAATATTCACCCGTACCTACGCTCCCATAATAAACGGAAGGATACTGTCCTATAAATCTATCATACCATACATCATAATTACCATAAGACACAGCTCCTACATAAGCTATCAACTCTTCGTGTATGGGTCGCGCATATACTGTGATTATTGTAAGAACTTGTTCTCCCCATGTAATAGCAAATTCATAATAATATGGCACACCCTCATAATCATACACAACTACCGGCCTATTCGATATAGATAAGGTTAGCGGCTTTCTTTCAAATAACTGCATAAGCGTGATTTCCCGATAAGGGATATCACCATTCCACAGCATAGAAGAGCGCAAAAACTCAATAAAAGCACGCTTGCGGGCAAATTTATAATCAAGAATAGTTTCCGAATTATTGCGTCTTAAACGCTCTAATGTACTTGTGTCACAAAACTGAATATTATATAATTCATTTTGACCGTCATCATCATTATTCCAAGCACATTTAGCATGTATTTGCGAATAACGTGATTGCTCTGTCTGTAAAGAATCTTCAGAGCAAGCCGTACACAAAAACACGATAAATAATCCTATCAGAAACTTTTTAATCATCAAAATTGTAAAGGTTGTATCCTTTGTACGATCCTTATTGAGGCGAATTTGTGTTGTTATTACAAAATTCCTATTTCGTTGCGCGTTTTAGGCGTTTTTTGATGTTGGATTGCACGACACACCAATCGATGAGGCAGCCGAAGACGTTCATCAGCAGGATGGCGAGCATCATACCTTCGGGATAACCGGGGTTGAGCACGCGCACCACAATGGCTACAACGCCAATCAGCAAGCCATAAATCCACTTACCGACTTCGGTGCGTGCAGCAGTTACAGGGTCGGTGGCCATGAACACGGCGCCGAACGCAAAACCGCCCAACACCAAATGCTCGTACCAAGGCAGGTGTGCAATGGCCGTGTCGGGGCCCCACAAGTTGAACGCCAAAGCCGTGAGTGCACCGCCGGTAAATACGGACAGCATGATTTTCCAACTTGCCACGCCCGTTGCAATCAGCACGATGGCACCAAGCAGAATGGCCAAAGTCGAAGTCTCGCCCACCGATCCGGGAATCCAGCCGATGAAAGCATCCCAAAAGCCTATCGGGTTGCCCAAAACATCGTGCAAAGCCGTGTCGCTCGTAGCCGATGTGGCAAGTTGTCCGAGCGGCGTCGCGCCCGAATAGCCATCGACAGCGTTGCCGGCGCCCCACCAGAAGGCATCGCGAGTGCGTACAAACACTTGGTCGCCCGACATTTTGGTCGGATAGGCAAAGAACAAGAATGCACGCGTGATGAGCGCCACGTTGAAAATGTTGTAACCCGTGCCGCCAAACACCTCTTTGGCGAAGATGACAGCAAAGGCCGTAGCAACAGCCACCATCCACAGCGGCGTGTCGATAGGCACAATGAGCGGAATGAGGAAACCGGTAACGAAGAAACCTTCAGCCACCTCTTCGTGTTTCAGTTGTGCAATGACAATTTCGATGCCCAAGCCGACGATGTAGGCCACCAGCAAGGTAGGCAACACAGCCAACAGGCCGAAAGCAAATTGTTCCCAAAATCCGGCATCTACGCCAATGGCACGGAAGTGTTGATAACCCACATTCCACATGCCGAACAGCATGGCCGGAATCAGCGCAATGATCACCGTAATCATGGTGCGTTTCGTATCGATGGCATCGTGTATGTGCGCACCGGTTTTCTTGGCAGTTTCGTTCGGGACGAACAAAAATGTTTCCACCGCATCGAACAGCGAGTGCAGCGGTGCCAACTTGCCGCCTTCGGAGAAGGTCGGTTTCACTTTATCTACAAGTTTTTTTACGAAATTCATATCTCAACAATTTTTCATTAGCCGATTATTCGAGTTCTTTACGCATATAGTCCAACGCCTCGCGCACGATGGTTTGCAGTTCCAATTTCGATGTGCAGACATATTCGCACAAAGCGAAATCTTCGGGTGCCACTTCGTAAGCGCCGAGTTGTTCCATTTTGTCCAAATTTTTGGCTATCATGGCTTTGACGAGTTGTTCGGGCATGATATCCATCGGGAACACCTTTTCGTATTCGCCACTAACCACGATGGCGCGCCGTCCGCCCAGAATGCGGGCGTCGTAGTCGTAGTGTACGCCAAAGCGTGTCAGGAATCGTTGCCACGGATAACTGAGGCTGTTGCTGAACTTGTGGAAACGCGGCAGTATCCAGCCAAACATTTCGTTGGCTTCGTCGCCTTCGGCAATGGCGCTGACCACGCCGGCAAACGGGCTTAAAACGGCATCGGCGTCGGCTTGCGTGCCGGTCAGCACGTTGCCATTGACCACGCGCACTTTGATGCCGCGGCTCAAGTCGCAATTCACGATGGCGGCCACGGCCGTTCCCGACACGGTTTGCACATAGGCCGGTTCCAGCACTTCGGGTCCGGCGACGGCTATGGTACGCGTCATATCGAGTTGGCCGGTGCGTGCGAAATGTCCTAGCAAAGCTACATCCTGCACGTTCATCGTCCAAACCGTTTCGCCTTTGTTTACCGGATTCAGGTGGTTGATTTGCACGCCGACATTGCCTGCCGGATGTGCGCCTACAAATTCGGTGATTTCAACATCGTTCATATTGCGCAATTCGGCCGATGTATCGGGCGATACCGAATAATAGACTTTGCCATCGGTGAGTTTGGCCAGCACCGACAAGCCGTTTTGCACGTCGGCCGCACGGCCTTTCAGCACGAAGTTGTAGTCGGGAGCCAACGGAGCGGTATCGAACGCCGACACGAAGATGGCCTTCGGCGTTGTTTCGGGATTGGCTACCACGTCGTAAGGACGTTGGCGAATGAGTGCGCCAAAACCGGCTGTCAGCACGGCGTCGAGCAGTTGTGCGCGTTCGGCCGCCAAGTCGATTTTCGGCAGCGTTTCATTGGTTTGTTTACCATCGCGTTGTACGGCTACATAGAGCAATTTGCGTCGTTCGCCACGCGCCACTTCGACCACCGTTCCGCTGACGGGCGAAGTAATTTTCAATGTCGGACGGTTTTTGTCAAACAGAATAACGCTGCCGACTTTGACGGCATCGCCTTCTTTGACTGCCACTTTCGGGGTGATGCCATGGTAATCGTCGGGAACGATTTTGACCACGTCGGGCTGTGTCATCGAAACGACACGCAACTCGGCACGGCCATCCATGACAATGTCCAACCCTTTTTTCAGTTTAATCGTTTTCATATCGTTGTTTTTGAGAATAAAAATCGCAACAAATGCGCAGTTTTGTAAACCGCAGTTTTTAGCGGCGCAAAGTTACTGTTTTTTTATCAATTTTGCAATAAAAAAACTTCGGTTCTTTAGCAAATTATTTGAAAATCGTTTTTCCCTGCCACCACTTTGTCGGAAAGTGCATGTTACATCTTATGCAAAACGACGGCAGCCCCATGCACATGCATGAGCCTGCCGAGTAATTTTGAAGGCTGTGGTTTACGTCAATATCACTGCACGCAAATAATTTTCGATTTCTTTTGCGGTAACGGCATATTTCGGCTGCATTTGTCTGAAGTTGTCATCTATGGCAAAACGTGCGCCATCGGTGAGCATTGCGTATAAATTTTTGGTATGCAACAAATGCCCTGAATATTTTAATGCTGCGTCCACCATGGCATGAAAATCGACGCCGGCTTGCAACAAAGAGTAGATATCGTAATAATCGCGGAAAGTGGTGCGGCGCATCATGACCTCCATCTTCATTGCGCCAATCGCAAGTAAATCAGCCACATAAAGATTATTGGCAACACACATTGGCGCCGACACAGGCGAATAGCGCGGACTCGCATAGAACGAAACTTTAACACCCGACACAATGAACTCGACATGGTCAATATCCATCAGATTCATGTGCTCAATAGGAGCAATGGTTGTTAATTCCTGTTGAATTTTATACCAATCCACTATCATTTTTTCGGCTTTGCATGTGCGCCATCGCATAAAATCCAAGTCCTCGCTTTGCCGGTTCTCTATTTGCAGCGACAACGCCGTTCCTCCAACCAAAATATATGGTTTGATACATTCTAATCGAGAAATTTTGTCGAAAATGCTGCCCGTATGTGGTGCCAGACCTAACATGATAGTCGTTGATTCAGAAGACGCGTTTCTTGAGTCTTGAGATAGGTGTCGGGATTTTTGATTCGAAAATAATACCATGCCAAGAAGCGGTTGAGTGTTTTCAGATACGCGCCTTGCGGCACCATGCGCTGCATCCACACTTGTTTTATCTTTTTACGCCCGTAGAGCCCAAAAAGTTGGTTTATCTCCTGCAAGTCCAAATATATCAGCACTTTTTCGATGAGTTGTTCGTCGGTGGTGTCATCCCACGAGTCGGCAGCATACGACCAAAAGCAATTCGCCGCTTTCAGTTTAAGCATCAAGTTATGTCTAATCTCCTTTTTAGTCATCGCACTCCGAACCTTTGACATTGCAAAGTTACTGTTTTTTTATCAATTTTGCAATACAGAATTTTTAGTAATTTTGCATCGGAAAAACAAAACGTCGAATCGCATGAAAATTGCCGATATAGAATTTGCAAATCAGCCACTGTTTTTGGCGCCGATGGAAGATGTTACCGACCCGGCATTTCGTCTGCTGTGCAAACGGTTTGGTGCCGATTTGGTCTATACCGAATTTGTCAGTGCCGATGCGCTGATACGCAGTGTGAAACGCACCGAACAGAAGTTGACCATTCTGCCCGAAGAGCGTCCGGTGGCCATACAAATTTATGGGCGCGACGTGGCCACGATGGTGGAAGCGGCAAAAATCGTAGAGCAAGCCTGCCCCGACATACTCGACCTGAATTTCGGCTGTCCGGTCAAAAAAGTGGCCGGCAAAGGTGCCGGTTCGGGCATGTTGCGCGACATTCCGAAACTGCTCGACATCACGCGCGAAGTGGTGAAAGCGGTCAACATTCCGGTAACGGTGAAAACGCGCCTCGGCTGGGACGACCATTCGAAAATCATTGTCGATTTGGCCGAAGCGTTGCAGGATTGCGGCATTCAGGCGTTGGCCATACATGGCCGCACACGCGCACAAATGTACACCGGCGATGCCGATTGGACGTTGATTGGCGCCGTGAAAAACAACCCACGCATGCGCATCCCGATTATCGGCAATGGCGATGTAACGACCCCGCAACGCGCCCGCGAATGTTTCGACCGCTACGGTGTCGATGCCGTGATGATAGGACGCGGCGCCATCGGCCGACCATGGATTTTCGAGGAAATGAAACATTTTTTGGCCACCGGCGAAACACTGCCACCCAAGTCGTACGCCTTTCAGGCCGCCATCATCAAAGAGCATATCGAGCGCAGCATCGATTGGTTGGAAGACGAGCGGCGCGGCATTGTGCATAGTCGCCGCCACTTGGCGCTGACACCGCTGTTCAAAGGCATCGACCACTTCAGGCAAACGCGCATCGCCATGTTGCGCGCCGAAACCAAAGACGAATTATTCGCCATCATCGACGACATTCCTAACACATTTGCAATAGAGTAACATGATCAAAAATCTGCTTTTCGTAACCTGGAACGCCACGCCCGAAATAGGCGAAGCATTCGGCATCACATTCCGCTGGTACGGCATTTTGTTTGCCGTCGGGCTGTTTCTCGGCGGCTGGTACACCTACAATCGCTGCAAAACACTCGGCTACACGCAAAGCCAATTCGAGTCGTTGCTGATTTATCTGTTCGTCGGCATATTTGCGGGCGCGCGCTTGGCGCACTGTCTGTTTTACGAACCCGCTTACTATTTATCGCATCCGCTGGAGATATTGCTGCCCGTAACCATCCACGCCGACGGACATTGGGAATTTTCGGGTTACCACGGATTGGCCAGCCATGGCGGTGGTGCCGGCGTAGCCATTGCGGTGTGGCTCTTTTGTCGGCACTACAAAACCGCCTTTTGGCCGTTGGCCGACATTTTAGCCATAGCCACTCCTTTGGCCGGCGCCTTCATCCGATTGGGCAATCTGATGAACAGCGAAATTGTAGGCGCGCCAACCACAATGCCGTGGGCATTTGTATTCCCCCTGTATGACGGCGTGCCACGGCATCCGGCACAACTGTACGAAGCCACCTTTTACTTGGCCTTATTCGGCTGTATGTGGCTGATGCAAAAGAAGTTACGCAACAATCCTGATGGAGTGGCACTTGGCATAGTGTGTGCGGCAATCGGTATATTCCGTTTCTGCATCGAATTTTTGAAAGAGGTGCAATCGCCTTTCGAGCGCAGCATGACACTCGATATGGGACAATGGCTCAGCCTGCCGCTGATTGCTGTCGGCATAGGCATCGTGGTGTATCGGCTGCGCGGGCGGTATCAATAGTAATCGGCCTCGATGGTTGATGCTTGTTGTCGCTTTGTCTTCGGCTGTTTCTGTTGCACGCCAGCACAGTCGCGGTTGTAAATCGACAGCACTTGTCCGCTCTTGTTTAACCCTATCAGGCTGAAAATCAAGCCTAACGGTTCAATCAACATACAAGCACAGGCTGCTATAGCCCAACTGCGTGCTTGGGTGCATTTTGCATAGGCTTCGGGGCAGTTTTCGTGCAGAAAATCGTAAAACTCGGACTCTTTCATCACGCGACCGTCATCGGTGCAATAGCGATACTTCGGTCGTTTTTTACCTTCGACTTTCACCTTTTTATAACTAATGTGCGGCAACTGTGCAACGGTTATTGTTTCGGGCGCAGGTGTTGCCTTTGTGGCTGCTTTTGGTGCCACCTCCGGCGTGGCTGCCTTTGGTTTCTCGAACACCTGCACTTCGCCCGTTTTGTAAATGACAGCCGCCACATCTTTCACATACATGACAAAAGTCGGTCCATCGGGATTTGAAAATTTTTTGTAACGCAGTTCCGTGGGCGACACTTCGGTGATGACAGCCTCGATACGTTCGGCCTTGGCAGTTACGATAACATCCTGAGCAACAATGGTTTGCGCAAACAACAAACAGATCGGTAATAACATTTTTGTTTTCATAAGACAATGAGTTAAATTAAACAATCCACATTGGTTTGCCAAGCGGAAATCCCGCTCCAACAAACACACTGCAAAGATAGGCCGATAGTTTTTGACAAACACACATTTTGGTGCAGTTTTAGGTTACACAAAAAGTGAGTTTATGGTTACAATTGCATACAGAATGCAAAAAAACTTGTAACTTTGTCGGCGATGAAAACACTAAACACCAAAGCGTGGTTGAAATCGCTTTCGCCCCGCGACTTCAAAATGACCTGCGTCATCACCCTTGCACCCGGTCTGCATGGCATCAGCGAAGTGATGACCAACGAACGTGCCCGAAAAATCAACCTCGATTTGGCGCGTGAGATTATGCACCTGATTGAGACTGCACAATGTCAGGAGAATGTAGAAATTATTTTTGCCAGCGACATTAAGCGGTATATCCACCGACTGAGTGAGAAAGGGTTGGGTGCTTTAGTCGTAACCGATAAATTTGAAATCGAGGTGCCGTTCTATCAACTGAAAATTGCATTGCCGCCATTGGCCAAGGCGATTTACATTTTGTATATGCGCCACAGCGAAGGGCTTTACCGCAAGCAGATTGCCAACGACGACATCGCCGAAGAGTTGTACAACATTTATCGCATATTGCGCCCACACGGCGATGCCGAGCGTCTGCGCAAAACGATAGCGGATTTGACCGATTTTTCGAAAAAGAATCTCGATCGTCAGATGACACTCATCAACAACACATTCAAAAAGGCGTTGGGTGCGTACGCCCCACACTATTTACCTGCCGGCGCGCACAAGAGCCAACAGCGCAGCCTCGACTTTACGCGCGTTACCTTTCGGCTGCCACCCGCGCTGGAGAATCTATAATCCGTCGCGCAAATAGCCACGATAAACATTAAACGCCACAAATTTGTGGCGTTTAATTGCGTGTGAGATAAGCCAAAATTTTACTCGCAAACGCCGCGCACGGAAAGTCCGAAATAACGATCGTAGTAATATTCACTCACGATGTCCGAAGTGAAACCCATGACCGATGCGTAAACCGGGAGTGTATCAAGCGCAGCCGACCAATAGCAACCATCGTAACCCGCATTGTACAGGTCATCGTTGTAGCGATAGCCCGCCGCAGGGATAAACATGCTGTTGTCGTTGGTTTGGCTCGTTACTATGTAGCCTTTTACGCCATTCAAGGCAGTCCACGTCCAAGTGCAGTTTTCATGCAATTCCGTCCAGTCGGCATCGGTAGGCATACGCCACTTGCCGCCCCAATTTACATTTGCGGCATCGTCTTCGGCATCGAGAGTAATTTTGTCGTCCACGATGCCGTAACGGCTATGTGTGTTGTACTTGGTGAACGTGGCTACAATAACCATATCATAGAGTGAATCTACTTTAGTCGTTGTAGTAGTTGCTAATTTGTAAGTACTCCAATTGTAAGTTGTGTCCGGATCGGTTTCGCCCCACGAGTAATAGTTGCCGTACTCTTCGGGTTTGGCGGCGCCCACGTTACAAGTAGCCCATTTCAGACCGCTTGGCAGACCGAGGTCAACGTAGTCGTGTCCATTTGCTGTGCCGGACACCGATATTTGCTTTATGTTGTTTTTCTCGCACGCAGCAAACACAGCCGCCACGCAGCATAAGGCTGCAAACAATTTCAGATACTTCATTATATGTAAAAGATTTAGAAGCGTTTACCAAGACCGAGTTTCAGCCACGAATCGCAACCGACATTGACTTCGAGAATGCCGATAAAACTTTTGCCGACGGCTACGCCGATAGGTGTAATATTCCACGCAAAACCGGCTTGCAAATTGTCGGTGTAGTAGTTGCGGCGCAGATAGACACCCATATCGACACCGGAATAAAGGCGCACCCATTTGCGATTCAGATATGTAAATTGCGCGCTCGGCATGATGGAAAAATGCGGATAATTATAATCTTTTGTCATGCCATTCACGTCGGGATCGTCAATAGCGACACGTTCGTAGGGCATTTCGAACATCAATTTACCGCCAAGCCGCACCCAGGGTTTCACATAGAAATGAATCTGAAAATCGATCATCCCAATCGACCGCAAGTCGGAATAGGGATAGTTGTAGGACATAACCGAATTGAATGCCGACATCAGACCATAGGAGAAGGCCATCTCGCCGGCCGCGTCGTCGGGTTCCAGGTCTTTTTGTACCGCGGGTGCTGCTTGGTTTGACGACGAAGACGATGTTGTTGATGTTACATACGTTGGTTTCTCGTCTGCCAAATAGCCGGACAGCACATAGCCGGTTTGTCCTTTGTACGACACCTGCGACCACATTTCGCCATAACGTTTCACGGTAACTTCGGCGCCATCGGGAATGGTTTGATACACAGACGAATCGTCGTTGGCATTGGCGCGCAACATCAATCCGCCGGCCGAGTTCACATAGGCACGTTGTGTGCGTTGCACAGTTTGTGCCGGTTTTTGCTCCGGTGCGGTCAAATACTTGGTCAATATCCAACCTGTTTTGTCGTTGTATTCGACTTGGCTCCACGTAGCGCCTTCGTTCACAATGCGCACCCGCGCTTTGTCGGGCACCCGCGCCACAATGGTCGCATCGCGCGTGGCAGCCGCATACATATTCAGCGACGTACCGCCGTTTTGCAGCGAAATATCGGCATAGCGCGGCCGTTCAAACTTCAGGTATTCCGTCATCACATAGCCGATGCGACCGCCATATCGCACTTTAGTCCATGTAGAGGCTTTTTCGATCACCTCGATACGACTGCCGCACGGAATAGTCGTAATCACATTATCGGCATTGGCCGTAGCCGACGAACGAAAATTCAGTGCCCTGCCGGAACAGTCAATCGTGGCATACGATGCAGCCCATGCCGCGCCCATACACAACACACAGAGTAAACACCCTGCAAAAAATCGTTTTAGATTCATAAGCAAAAATTTTTTAGTGAATAAATGAACTATTGAAATCTCATTAAATCTCGGTTACCCATGATGCACAAAGCATTTTGCGGCCGATTAGCGCCGGCGTTTGCCGAAACCGAACACATAGGCAATTTTTACACCCACATCGAAATAACCGCAACGAGGCACTACCTGCGAATTGGTTTGTGCGTGATTGGCTTCCATCAACGGCACCACCACGCGCTCGACCGGAATGCCGAGATGCGTATCGGTGATGCTGAGCAGCGACAAATTGTCGCCCTGCGGCACCTTGAAAGGCGTCAGCGTATAGTCGGCATACAGGCCAACGCTAAATTTATGTCCCGATTTCAGTTGTACGTTGTACATGCCATCGACCGCCAAAGCCACGCCAAATTTCGGCCAAGCGGCATAACTCCCCACCGTTTCGTACACGCCATCGATGCCTGTGCGCAGGCAGGTCGATTGATCGACCACAACGCCATACGTCGGGAATGCACACTTCAAGTCGCTATGTTCGAGCGTCTGCACAAACTTATTCAGCACCGGAAATTGGAATTTGGCACCGGCATGCACCGTGAAAGGTTCGAACCGCAACGCCACCTGCAACGGCACTTCGAGCATCAGTTGCGCATGTGTTTCGCGCAATGAACCAATGGTATAAAACACATCGAGCAGCGTGTTTTGGGCACCGGTTACCCGATACGCATCGCTGAAATTGTCGGCGGCAAACGCGTTTTTCGTATAGGCAACATTCAGGCCGGCCTTGACGCCGATTTCCGTAGTGATAAACAGCGAAAAATCGGTATCGAGTCCCACATTGATGCCGGGTTTCAACTGTCCCAACGGCGTGTAATAGACCATGCTGCCCAACCCGATGCGCGGTGCGATGGCAAGCTCCATGGCCGCCTTTCCTTTTTGGCGTTTTTTACCAAAACCCAACTTGCGGCTGTCAAAACCACGTTGCTGGATGCCGCAATTACAGTCGAATCCGCCGAAATAGAACTTCTTTTTCTTGGCCGGCAACGGCATCACACACAACAGTGCCAGCCCGAGTATCAACAAACTTTTCCGTCTCATTGCACCACCATTTTTGCCGTAACGATAGTTTGTCTATCGACGGAGATTTGAACCAAATAACAACCGGCCGGAACATCGGCTTTGAAAGCGCTCGTAGCAATGTCGAAACTGAGCACTCGCTGACCGGCAGTGGTGTAAACATCGATGTGTGCGCCGGCCGACACATCGAGTGCATCGCCGTCAATCAGCACGACACTGCCCTGTTTCACCGGATTGGGCGACAACATCACATCGGTGGTTGTAACCACCTCCAAAGCATCAGGACAAAGCAAAGCAGCCGGTTCGGAGCGGTAATAAAACTCCTCATCGCCAACGATATAGGTAACTTTCACCCAATAGTAACCGCCCGTGAGCGTTTGTGTTTCGGTGTAGAAATCTTTGGTTGCGCCCTCAATCGGATTGCTATTGCGCAAAAAATTGGGATCGCCGGGCGCACTATTCTGACAAACATACCATTGATAAGCCACCGGTTCTTGGTCGCGCAACGGCAACTGATTGTGATTCACCATCAGCAGCCAGCATTCATACTGATTGATAACCAAGCCCTCAACGATTTTGCCTTGACAGCGTTCCGGTTCTTTGAAATTGAACGTGATGGTCATTTGGTCGCAGTCGTGCGCCACCGTGTGCGTGTAAGTCTTGACATCGGCCGGCAGGTCGGCTGCATCAAAGTCCACAATTTCATTGATTGGGAAACCGGTGTACGAGAAATAATTTTCGTCGCGACATACAGCGTCGATAGTCATCGTGCGATGGTCGGACGGATTGATGGTCAAATCGAGGTAATAATAATCGTTACACCCCGATGCGCCGGGCACCGACACGCGGCGTTTTATCTGTCCGCCGACAGGGAATGCCGGATAATCGGGATCGGCAGGCGACACCGTAACCGACCCGTCACTGCCGTAGTTCCACACATACGACGAACCATTGCAAACAGCATCGGTAACCGTATTCGCAAGCACCAAATTGGCAGCAAAGCGGTCGTCCAGAGCAAGCAGGAGTTTGTATTTTGCCTGACAACTGCCGGAAGGTACCGTCGCCACAAACTGCACTATCCACGGTGTTGCGCTAATGGTTGTTTGCTCAATGGTGATGCCATTGTCGGTGTAAACGCCATCGGGACGATAGAATTGAACAGAATCAAGGTAGTAGCTGAATCCGCCGTCGTTCCATACATACGTTTGGTCGGAACAATAGGCCATCTGTGTAGCATCCGTGTAGGGACTGTACAATGTTTGGTCAATCACCGGCGACACGGTCAGTGTCAAGTGATAGAAGCGGTCGCAATGTGTGTTTTTGTCGGCACCTTTGTATGTGTAACATTGCGTGGTGCCTTTTGTCGTTTTCTCCAATTGGAGTTGTTGTCCGGCCGAATTGAATGCCGTCGCAGTCTGATTGTAATCGGCATAAGTCAGCGTGATGGCCGATACCAGCGCATCGCCTGCGATGTTCCACACAAAATTTTCGTTTTGACAGACGGTACCTGTGGTAGCATTCGCAGCATCAGTTCCACCGGGGCGTTCGTCGTACACGGGATTGACCGTCAAGTCGAGCGTGTATTCCTCGAAACAGCCATATTGCGTGCCGCCCGTTTTGCTGACCACATAACGCTGCGTGCCGTTGGGCAGTGTCGTTTTAGAGAAAGTGCCGGAACTGCCTGCATTACTGAACGGATTCGCCGCCACATCGCCCATGTTGTATTCACTGCTACCCAATGTCAGCACCACTGCGCCCCAAACATTTTTTAATTCGTATTCCACATTGGCACACACTTGCGCCGTAGTCTGTTCGCGGTGCGTCTGTTGCACGGTCAAATCGAGCGTGTAAGTATCCTCGCATGCGGTTTGGTTATTGTGCAGCGTTACTTTGTAAGTAAACGTGATTTGTTCTGTCGCCGGTTGCTGCGCCTTCAAGGTACGATCGGCACTTTTGATGGCGGAATAAATTCCCGACGAAGTGAATGCCGCCACCGTCCACGTCGGCTCATTGACAAAATCATTACCACTCAACTCGATAGTGGCGCCACTACTGCCTAAATCCCATTTGTAAAGTCCTGATTCACAGGATTTATCTGCTTTTTCATCATTTATGGGCTTCGTCGGTTTGTCGAAAATCAGTTGATAAACCGTTGCGCACAAATGACCGTTTATGGTACCGCTATGCTCGAACGTTACCGAGCCGCTCGGATTATCGGTGCGTGTCCATAGCGCCGACGTGGCGTTATCAGCAAACGCCGCCTCGTCGATGGTGATAACAGCGTCATTTTCCACCATCCATTGGTACGCCAATCCGGGACACACGCACGTTGCGTCTTTTACGGTAGTTGTAATGATGTCAACCAATTCGACGGTCAAGATTAACGAATCAGAAATTTCGCACTCGCCTCCCGCGCAATTCTCTCGTTGCGCATAGTATTTGTAAATCTCCTCGCGAAAACGGCGACCCTTGTCAGTATATGTGCGCACAACCATTTTTTCAATATCCAACGCCGGATCGTGCGTAAGCGTCTGATATTTACCATATTGACTCTTATCTAAGCATTGACCGAAATCACTCTTATCGAGTGTCGTTATCACTTTATCGGCGTTATCGCGCCACTCGTAGTTCGCATCCTCGCAAATAGTAGCGGTTTGCTCGTTGCGGTGCGTCAGTTTCACGGGCAAAATCAGCGTGTAAGTATCGACACAAGTGTTGGCATTTTTCAGTTTCACCGCAAACGTATAAGTTACCATTTCGTTCACTATAGCCGATTGCGTACGTTTTGAATCAAGTATCAAATTATCCTTACTCGTATCATAAGTGTGCGAAGGTGAATTAATAGCACCTACAGAAAGTTTCCAAGCCGTACTTGTCGGGTCAAAATCAGCACCGCTAAAGGTCAGATATTCATCGTCGTCAGGGTTATCTGGTGTCAAGTCCCATTGATAAGCGTACTCCTGACAATGCGTTGTCGTTATCGTTTGTATAATGTCAATCGGTGTGTGGGGTTTTTCGAACACCAACTGATAGACCGTATTGCAACTCTGTGGATCGCTTGTATCCAAGCCTTTGTGCTCGAACATCACCGATCCGTCCTGATTATCGGTGCGTGTCCAACTGCTTGAGGTAGCCGCGCCGCTAAACGCACTTTTGTCAATAGTGATAACAGCGCCATTTTCCACCATCCATTTGTACGACAAAGCGGGACACACGCATGTATCGACTGTTACGATAGTGGTAATGGTATCCAGCAACCGAACCGTCAGCGTCAGCGTAGAAGATTCTTCGCACTTGTTACCTGCAATATTTTTCACTTGCTTATAATATTTGTAAGTCTCTTTGCGCGACTTTTTGCCTGTCGTCGCATTAGTGTACATTGCAACTTTAAACCAAGATTCATTGTCAGGATTTGCCGGACTAACCGATGGCGCATTATAATTCGTCGGCGTCAGCCTTATGGTTTGGGTGCCAAAACCGGTGTTCCATAGAAAGTCCTCGTCCTCGCACACCGTGCCGGAAACTTCGTGTTTGACGGAGTTGCCAAGCGTCAATGTGATGGTAGCCTGCTTATTACAGTGGCCTTTACCGCTATTTTCTGTACGATAATGGAAATCGTAAGTACCACTCGCAGTGAGCTTTATATCGGTTATTTGCGTAGCAGTTGCCGTTATCGTACCACAAGTATCTGTGCCGGTCGGGTCCACAAGATATGCGTTAGTGGCATCCGGTGTGTATGCCGTACCATCTTTCACAATATTCACAAACTCAACCACCTTATCACCAGATGCTTGTAATTGCGGCTTGACATCGAACATATCACAATCGAAGACAATCTCAGGCTTGGTAGCGGACCTATCTTCGAAAATAAAATTAATGTCCCAGTATGGGGGGGCAGTATATGTATACCATGTTGCATGCTTATCCCATGCACAATCCAAATATTTTTTGCCATTATCTTTAGCGCCATTAAATGTACCATCTGCTTTACTAACTTGTTTCGGGTCGAAACCGAAATAAAGTGTATCCAATTTTGCGCATCCCGCAAATGTCGATGTAAGATCACTCACCTGCGTCAGTTTGTCAAAATTGACAATAGTTGCTAACTCCTCACACCCATAAAACGTACCATTCAGGGAATAAGAAGTAGATGCCTCTGATAATTTTGCGGATAATTTGATAGAATCCAAGGAACTACACCCATTAAATGTATTTTCCAACGAGCCATCTTTCAAAACATGAAATTTATCGAAATTTGCCACAGTATCTAAGTTGCTCAAACCATGGAATAAATTATCTACATTAACAAGTTTATCATAATCGCTCCCCTTAAAAGTTACCTTCTTCAACTTTTGACAGCCGTGAAAAGTTTTACTTGATTTCTGTTGTGCAGCATTCCATTCTCCAAAAGCCAATAAATCCGACTCAATTATATTCTCTACAAGTTGGTTGCTTGCATCGCGTATGAAACCGCGCTTTTGCGTTATATGTTGGTTCCCGACAAAAAACGGCAATGTTATTTCGGTAAGCGCATTACAACCTATAAATGTACCGGCAAGGCTGATTGTATCCGAAATCAAGTTGTAGAATTCAATACTATCTAATTGACCGCACCCATAGAACGTATAGTTCAGTTGCTTCAAATTTTGAAATGCCGTCAAATTTTTCACACATCGCAAAGCCGTACAGCCCCAAAAAGTGCCCGGCATACCGATAGAATTCTTATTACCGTTAGTGCCATCGAAAATAACTGTATCCAACGCCGTACACCCATCGAATGTGCCTTCGAAAGCTTCAAACGTACCTTGTGTAATACTTTTATTTGTAGCTTGATAAAACGAAGCACCTTCTTGATTCTCTAAACGCGCCGTCAAATTTGTTAAATCAATTTTCTTAAGACTGGTGCAACCTTTGAATGTTTCGAATAAGCCAATAGTAGATGAACTGCCCACAACATTACCAATAAACGAAACATCTTGCAATGCTGCACACCCGCTGAATGTTTGCGATAAGTTAGTGATGTTCGTAAATTTGTCGATTTTCGTTAAACCGGTCAATTTTGCACAACCATAAAATGTGCCACACATCGACACCAAATTACTATTTTTAACAAGGTCTGTGTCCTCGCCAAACTTGACCGTGTCTAACGCTGCACACCCAAAGAAAGTTTGTCCGAAAGCCAACTTTGTTGGGTCTGTGTTGCTGTCATCTCGTAAGGTATTCGAGATGGAACTCAAATCAATTTTTGTAATCGTTGAGCAATTTAGAAACGTGCGGTAAAGGTGTTGCACCGAATGATTTGCGTCATCTCCGTTATAAAACGCCGCACCCTTCAAAGCAGTACAGCCCGAAAACGTTTGATTTAAGTCGGTCAGCTGTTTGAACGCATCCAAATTTTCCACTTGTTGTAAGGCCGTACAACCCAAAAAAGTTTGCGGCATACCGATCTCATTCGCGTTTGAAACGTTAGCATCGAATGTAACTGTTTGCAAAGCCGTACACCCATTGAAAGTATTATCAAACACCGATGCATTGGACTCTGTTGACGTTGGAGCGATCAAATGTGTATTAGCAGTATAAACAACAACTTTTGTATTGTTCAAATAGGGTGTTAATGTCGTTAAATCAACCTTTTTCAAACGTGTGCAGCCACTAAAAGTACTCTTCAACGCTATGTCAGTAGCGTTGTTATCTGCAAATTTAATTTGCTCAAAACTTGTACAATTCGTAAATGTTTGAGCAAGATTGGTAATGTATGTCAACCCGCTCAAATCTATCTCATTATCAGAAGAAGTAGCCGTGCACTTTACTGTTTTCAGAGAATTGTTCCCCCAAAAAGTAGAACTCATGGATAAGGAGTTGGTTCTCTTTCCTAAAATACACGTTTCCAGATTTTTACATTGATCAAATGTACCATCCAAACTCTTGGTATAATCCATTATGCCCGACAAATCTGCATATCGTAAATTGATACATTTCTTAAATGTATATAAAAATTCTACTTCTCCGCCTCCTTTAGGCTGAACAAGCCAATCAGTCTTAATAGTATCCAAATTACGACAATGGGCAAAAGTATAAGTTAAACGATTATAATGCTTAGCAGTTTCATCAAGCTGATATACACCATTAGCATTTTTTTTACAACTATAACTATATACAGACTCAAATCGTTTGAAATTTGTCAATGTTGCATCACTCAAGGTGGTTAATCCCTGATTACAGTCGAAAGCCCGTTGAATGTGACATGATGCTCCTTGGTTTACTGAATTAAAACAAATATTACCAATAGTACAACTATTGTTGCATGTAAAACTATAAATATCCTTATCCCCGGCCGATGTACAATCGCCACCAAATGCCAGATAGAGCGACAAAATATTCTTAAACGGTATATATAATACCTCACCCTGTTGATAACCGGTATGACCACAAAACGCATACTGCATATCAACTGCTTGGTCTTGAGCTCCAGACCATGTAGTAGGATCAGTTGGGATTGAACCAGCACCGCCTGTATAAAATTGTACTTTTGTACCGCCGTTCCTAAAGGTTGCGTTCAACGATTCTATATCTTTGAACATGGTTAAATCTATAGCTTCTTCAACAAATTTACCATTCGTAAATGTCTTAAACGATTTAACGCCATAAAAAGCTTCTGTACATTTCAAACGAGCATTGTTTGTACTATTGAAGTTACCTTCACTTCCTGCTATCGCAGGTGTTGTACCATTATCTACACCAAACACTAAATTGGTACAATTCTTAAACGTACCAACCATGCTACTGATATTCTCTAATTTATTGATATTGTAAATGCCGCAAATTAGGTAGTCTTGTGTCGCCCATTTAGGCTCCGATACACGGTCGTTTTGAGCAGTTGATTTTTTATACACTCCCCCTTGAATATAATAATAATAAGGAGGTGTTGAAGGATCATATTTAGGTGCTATAGCAAGGTCACCTATAAAATCGCTACCTACCATAAACAATTTTATACTATCTTCCGGTATTGGATAATAGTAAATATCCGCTATATTTCCAGCAGGGTTTGTATAACCCACACTCTCAATCGGCTTACCATTCACACGGCACAATCCATAATCAGGATCTGTATGATAATAATATTTTCCGCCGCTTAATTTAGCGGACAAGTCGGTACTCTTAGATACAATAAGATTACTACTACTACCATTATCCTTTAAGGCCGTAGCCGCACTAACATCTGGCACTAAATAATACTCACCGGGCAATTCACTGATTTTCACTTGAATTGGTGTGTTACTGTCATCTCGCAATGCAAAAGTGGAATCTGTTGTCAGGTGAAAAGAACCTTTTAATGTGTCCGACTTATAACTAACAGGAGCAGAATTAATATCTATAAGACTTGTATTCGTGCCGGCTACATTACTAGGGGTAAAAATATAACTTCCTACAAGCGTCGGGTCTGTAATTATAACAACATCCTTTGCCGAGATTGCAGAAGGACTATCTAAAATATCCACAACATTAGGAACTCCGGAGCCATTCGCACAATTATCTATCGTCAAATAAAACGTGGCAGGCGATGCCAATTTCGGATTTTCTACAATAACCGGCGTACCATAACCATCATTTTCCACATCAGAAATAGCACTGTAGTTTATGTCTAACGCATAATCTTGGGGGGTGGACAAGTTAAATGCCGGATCGGCTATTGTTTGGCTTGTAGAAGAAAATTGAGTATAAGGATCGTAATACAAAAGATATACTGTTTCGCCGTTTTTACTTACTTCGATATTTTTGCCTGAACCACATGTAACAAAAGGTGTTGGGCGACTTACACTGCCTGTAGTAATCACATGATGGCCTTTAATATTATGTAAGCCTACACATCTAACCTCTTTATTATCATCCGCATCTATTTCCCACCACAGAGCCGCCGGAGAGCTGCTCACAGCATAATTACCTGGTACTATTATTTGTTGAGTATTAAAATTACAACCGGCAAAAGTGTAATCCAAATTCACACCATTTGTAGTATCCTTTGGCAAATAGACATATTTCAACGATTTGCAATCACGAAAAGTTCCTTTGAGGCTTTGTATTTTATTGGCCGGCGCACCTGACAAATCGGCATACTGCAAATTTGAGCATTCCCTGAAAGTTTCATCCAAACCATCCTTGTCAAAACTATCACTAAAACTTAAGGTAACCTGCTTCAATTGATAACAACGAGTAAAAGCATTTTTCCATGAAACAACATTACTATACTGACTTAAACCATAGATTGTCTCTAGTGATTGACAATCTTGAAAAGCAAGTGTAAAATCTGTTTCTTTTTCATTCTCTCCGAAGATAATAGGTAAGAAAATCGTTTTCAAATTTTCAAAACTAGCCAAAGCTAAACGTTCAAAACGGATCTGATTCGTGTACGGATCCGTCCAATCAAAGTATTTGTTGGCTAAATTAATCTCTGTTATTTTATCATGAATCGGATATAAGAACGATGATATTTCACCTAACATAGTTTCAGTTAAAGGTTGATTATTAGTAATAGGTTCAATTTGAACATGACAATCCGAATTAGTAATCGTAGATAAATCAGTAATTGGAGTACCATTCGCATCCCAACAAGACATATCGCCGGTGTTATCTATTTTGACAAATATTTCAACAAATATCTGCCCTCTCCCTACTTGCGGGAAGGCGAAAAGAAACAGCAGCAAAAATGTGGTAAATAACTGAGTGGAAAGGTGTAGCGGTTTTTTCATAAGCGGTAGGTTTGGCAGTTAGGTTACATAAACACTTTGGCGGCACACAGCCACCCACAAGCGACTGCACGTCATCAATTTGCAAAAATAAATTAACAACGTGTAAAAAACAGCCAAATAGCGTTTTTACAAATCGACAGACTGTTGAAAATTATTCACACACAGCCGGTAGGCGTCGGCGTAATATTGGAAGAAATCGTGCTGCAGCGCCACCGATATACGCAACAGTTGTGCCGTGTCGATGCTCGCACGCTTGAAAATGCTGTAAATGTTGGTGCGGTCGCAATAGAGTTGTGCAGCCAACCACGGAATGGTACGCCCCTGCCGGCGCAGTTCGCGTTCCACCATCTGTCCGATGTGAATTGTAGAAAAGTTTGTCATAAAAAATGATAATAACGGGCATTACTATCACCGGCCGCCGGATAACACACAAAGGTGTGAACCATTCTACTCGCATTCACGGGAGCGTAGGATGGAACCCGCGTCATCACATAGAGTTGTTCACACCAGAAACATGTAAACAAAAACAATACGTGATGACGGAGCCTGCGCCCCGCGAATGTGCCAATTATCCGACTGATCAAAATCAGTTTCCTACGCTTTTTTTGAATGCGAATAATAGTTAATGCTTTTTTATAAAAATATCTGACGCAAAACGCTTTTTACGCCATTGCAAAAGTAGTACATTTTTCTTGTTTGGCAAAAAAAACACCATCGCCCTGAATTTCAGAGCGATGGATGTCTGTTTATGGCAGCAGCGATGCTGCTTTAATGTACGATAACTTTCACAATTTCGGAACCGATATGTACCAAATATACGCCGGCCACAGGCACACGCACCGTGTAATGGGTGGTGTGTTGTTTGTAGTCGAGCAACTGACCGATAGAGTTGTAAACAAATATATCGGTTTCGCTATCGCACTCGACAAAGATGCGGTCGTGCTGCACATAGACGACGCTGCCTGTTGTAACTTCGGTCAGTGCGTCGCTTATCAGGCGGAATTGCGCCACATACCTGAAGTCGCGCGTTACAACGACAGTTCGCGGATTGTCGTACACGCCATCGCTCCATTGTGCCAATTCGTAACCGGCTTTCGGCGTGGCTTCGAGCGTTATCTCGGTATCGGCCAAATAGACACCGCCGCCGGTTACGGTACCGAAGTTGGTATCGTTCGGCAAGGCCGTTATCGTGTAGTAGAACTTGTATGGTTCGAAGATGGCCTTCAGCACGGTGTCGCACGCTACGACTACGGTGCGCGGATTGGCGGTCAGACCGTCGCTCCACTTCGTAAATTCGTAACCATTCACGGCTGTGGCAAGCACTTCGACTGCGGTGCCCTGTTTGTAGATGCCGCCACCGGCGACGTCGCCAAATTCAGGATCGTTGGCCAGCGTTGTCAGCGTGTACGATTTCAGCGTGTCGATTTCGAAACGCACGGTGTAAACCGATCCGCTGCCTATCGGTACGCACAGCGAGCCGACTTTCACAGCCACCGTTACACTGTCGATTTGCTCTGTCGCGTAGGTCTGATAACTATTGCCAAGCGTTGCCGTAACCGCATCGGCTGTAGGCACGGCAGTTTGGGCAGTGCCAATCGGCAACAGCACCGTGTAGCGATAGACATTCGGCACAAAGCCATCGACTTCGACACCGTTCACATACAACATGGCCAGCGCCGTGTTGTTGCAAACCACATCGTCGGAAACGGTATCTTCGGGATTGACAGGTGCCGTTTCGTGGAATGGGGTCGGACACGATGCCGTAACTTGTCCGTTGCGATGGGTAAGTACCACTTTGTAGATGCCGTCCAATGCGCCGCTCTTCTCGTGATAGAAGAAGGTGTTGGCACCAACCGGTACGGCATTGCGATACCATTCGAACGAGGCGATGCCCGCAGAATCGACAGCCAACGTCGCGTAGTCGAGTTTGGTTATCAGGTTCGACTCTTTCAACTCGAACGGCACAGCGTAAGTTACGCTTGCGCAACCCAATGCGTTGTACATCGTTACTTGTACACTATACTGCCCTTCGACAGCCGTACCTACCGGCACGGGGAATGTCAGTTTGTCGCCCAACAACGTCTGTTTGTCTTGGTTTTTGAACCCGACATTCTTGGCTGCCGCATTGAACGCGAGCGAGTAGGTCGTCGGCGTGCCGGCAGTTATCGTGTAGGCTATCGTTACCAACGAATCGTTGGGACAAACAGGCATCACGTTGTCAAACTCGACTTCGGGCAGCGACGCTTCGACAACCGTGAATTGCGCGAAAGTAGTAACGCCCGATTTGGTTACATACACATGATATGTACCGGCGGTCGTTACCGTCAGCGTATCTTTGGTCGAGAGGTCGCTCCATTGGAATTTGTCGCCATATTTGGTCGCCATGCCGGCAGCCCACACTTTGGTCGATCCCGATGGACACATCGTCAGATTGCCACCAATGGTCAAGCCTTTGTTATTGACATTCACGGTGTAAACCGCTGTGTACGAACAACCGCCGCCATTGGTGATAGACACGGCGTATGTAGTTGTGCGTGTGGGCGTTACCGTTATTTCGGTGGCTTCGTTACCGGCATACACATTGCCAAAGTTGTCGCTCCACGCATAACGCATACCATCAATGGCGACCGTTTTCAGCGTAACGCTCGCTCCGGGACATACGCGTACCGTATCGGCCAACTGTTCGGCGCCAACATACGCGTGCATCTCGATAGGATCGGGCGTTTGCAGTACGGCCACCACATATTCGGTCGATACAGGGCAAGCCTCTTTGACGTGTTCGGTCGTTTTGTTCACCACTTCCACACGATACGCCTTGTTTTGCGCATCGGCCGTTGTTACAGTGATGCTGTTCGTGTCGGTAGCCAACAGCACATCGTCGGCATACCAAGCAACGGTGTAGCGGCTATCCAACTGAATGCTGTCGGTGCTGAGTACTTTGAGCACAACGGCCGAATCGCCCACGCAGACTTCGGCACGCGACCGTGCGTGGTTGCCCGACGGCACAATCACAATGGCCGGCATCGGCATCGTGTAAATGGTGCGCGCTATCAGACGAACACAGCCGGTGAGGTTGTTTGTAACTGCCAACGTGTAGGTCGATGTATTGGCCGGACGCACCCAAACTTCGTCGTCGATGCCGTCGTCATCGTTGGTGATGTCCTCGCCCGTTTGCGAATACCAACGATAGGTAAACAGCGCACGGTCTTCCTGTTTGGCATATAGGCGAATGAGTTTGTCCTGACAAATGGTATCGTTGATTGCCAACATATTGCCATCGACATCGTAAGCCTCGATAGGCGGTTTGGGCAGAGCGCATACATGCACCGTAACTTCCAAGCCTTGCGAAATCGATTCGCACAAACCGCGTTTGGTCTTCACCACCACGTTGTAGGTGTAAGTGGTGTCGTTGCGGCCGTTGGTTGCTGCTTCGGGATAGTCAATCAGCGTCTGTTGGTTGCTGCCGACAGGCTGACCATCGCGGAACCAAGCGTAATCCAAATCGGCCGGGTCGTTGGCATCGGTCGGTATGACGGTGAGTATGGCCGCATCGCCGGCGCAGAATATCTGTGTCGGGTCGAACGACGAACGCAGTACCACTTCGGGCAGTTTGTTCACGTTGATCAATAGGCTATCGACTTTGACACAGCCGGTGGTGTCGTTAACGGCATAACAATAGTAGGTGGTCGTAACCGGCGGACAAGTGCGCAACTCACGTTGTTTGCCTGCGGAAATCAACCGCTTGTCGGCCATCCAGCGATAGGTGTAGCCGTCGGGGTCGGTGCTGTCGAGCACTTCGACACGCAACGTGGTGGAATCGCCCACACACAGCACAGAGTCGGAGGCCGATACCTGAATCACCGGCAACGGATGTACATGCACATGGTGATAAACCGTATCGCCCTGACAACCGAACTTGTTGTAAGCCAACAGCCAGAACGTGGTATCGACTTCGGGCGCCACTTTGATGACGGCCGCTTGTTGTCCCGTGTTCCACAGGTAACGATAGCCGCCCGCACCACGTAGCAATATCGAGTCGCCGGCACAAATGGTGTCGTTGGCGGTGATGCTCGCCACAGGCAACGCTACCACATTGATGCGTATCGAATCGATAACCGTGCAACCAAGCGCCTCGTTGCCCACTTCTACAACGTAAGTAGTGGTGTCGGTAGGCGTGGCCACGATGGCCGAATCCTCGTCGAGAATGATGTTTTGACCCAGCCAATTGTATGTGTAATTATCGGCATGCAGCACATTTTCCAGACGGATGGTGTCGCCATAGCATATCGACATGGCCGACGCGCGAATCTGCACTTTGGGCAGCGGCACAAATTCGGCCACAAATGCCGTATCGGTGGTTACCGCAAATTTGCGCGGATTCTGCTGCGAATCGGTCGGGTCTATCCGGTTGCAACCGGACGTGGTATTGCCATCGAGCCAGCGATAGAAGCAATAGCCGGCTGCCGGCACTGCCCTGATGCTGTCGTAGTGATTTTCGGCAAACCAGCCGGAACCGAGTGTATAACCATGGTCTTGGTTGAACGGCTGTACCGACACACGATAGAAACGCGCATATTCGGCTTCGTAGTCGTGATGCTCGGTAACAGCCACACGACGCGGATTCTCCTTGTTGCCGTCCTCCCACTGCACGAAACGATAACTATCGTCGGTGGAGCGTGCCTCGATTTCGATGACAGTACCATACGGATATTCGCCGGCACCTTTCACCGGTTCGGATACGGCCGGATTGCTGGTGCTGACCGTTATTTTGAACGTATCGATGGCAAAACGCGCTTCGAGCGATATGTTACTTTCAACCACCGTATCACGTTCGTATAGATTCGGATAGCCATCGCTCCAACCTACCAAATGGTAGTGCGGATTAGGCTGCGCTTCCAGATGTGCCGGCGTTCTATATTCATATTGTCCGCCACCGATTACTTTGCCCCACAGAGCGTTGTTCGGCATAGCATCGACCGTAAATTTGTGCGGTGCAAAGATGGCATTGATCGTCGTGTCGCGCGAGATGTAGAATTTGCGCGTATCGCCCGTTACATCGTCGCTCCACTTCACAAAGTCGTAACCATAATACGGATTGGCTTGCAACGTAACCTCTTCGCCATACAGATACGAGCCTGCACCGGTAACCTCACCCATGAGCGGATCGTTGGCTTCGGAATGAACGGCGAAAGTACTATGTTTGAATACGGCTGTGAAAACTGTATCGCGATCCAACGTAAATATGCGCGGATTGGTCGTACTACCATCTTCTTTCCACCCAACAAAGTCGTAACCATAATTCGGAACGGCTTTCACGGTGCATTTCGATAGGTAATCATACCACCCTTTGCCTTCCACCGTACCCATGTACGACTCTTCGGCAGCCACCGTTATCTGCATCTGCTTGGGTTTGAATACAGCGGTAAACAGCGAATCGCGTGTTACACTTATCGTGCGGGTGAAATACGGATAATTGTCGCTCCACTTCGCAAATTCGTAACCATACTCCGCTGTAGCCGTCAGCGATACAGGCGTTTGATAAGGATACCTGCCACCGCCCGACACGCTACCCATAAACTCTTTGTCGGCCGCAGTCGAAATTTCAAAGGTGTCGCGCACAAATATGGCTTTGAATGCGGTATCGCCCTTGAGAATGAAGTTACGCGAAGGTTCTTTGAAGTGTGCCGAGTCGATAGTCAGTGCCGCACCATCTTCCCAATGGTCGAACAAATAACCATAGTTGGCAGTAGCCTTGATGGTGCGCTCGGTGAGATAGTCGTAGTAACCGGCGCCCTTTACCGTGCCCCATGTCGATTCGTTGGATGTAATGGTCACTTGGTACAAACTTGGGCGGAAGATGGCTTTGAACGCGGTGTCGCGCGTGATGATGAACGAGCGTTTGGCGCCACCGACTTCGTCGCTCCACTTCACAAACTCGTAGCCGTTGTTCGGCACTGCCTCTATCGTTACTTCGTGGTCGTGCTGATAGTAGGTGGTGTCTTGTTTTACGCCACCCATGTGCGCCATACCATCGGCAGCGGTGGTTTCCACTTTCCAATAATGGTATGTGAATTGCGCCGTAAAGAGTGTGTCTTGCGTCAACTTAAATGTGCGCGGATTCTGCTCTTTACCTACACCATCGCTCCATTGCACAAAGTCGTAGCCATAATTGGCGGTAGCCTCTACCGATTGCGCCGTTTCGAAATCGTACTTACCGGCACCGGATACACTACCCATAAAGTCCTTGTCGGCCGCCACGTCTACTTTATATTTGTGTCGTTCGAACATGGCAGTAAAGTGCATATCGCCGGTTACCTTGAACTTACGCGGATTGTCGGTGTAACTATCCTGCCACCTTATAAAGTCGTAGCCGTAGTTCGGTTTAGCGGTCAGTACCGC
This sequence comes from Paludibacteraceae bacterium, assembly GCA_051870755.1. Classification (GTDB taxonomy): domain Bacteria; phylum Bacteroidota; class Bacteroidia; order Bacteroidales; family Paludibacteraceae; genus W0P28-013. Next base: position 55,957 of record JBJECE010000036.1, read on the forward strand.
ATCACCAAGATAAGGATATTTCCCTATGCCATCAATCGTACCCATATAGTCGGGCGACGCATCGGCCGTTACATTGTAATTCTTGTTGGTGAAATAAGCCGTCAGCACCGTATCGCATGTCAATGTAAAGTAATACGGATTATCAGAAGTGCCGTCGCTCCAGCCGGAGAATTCGTAGCCATATTCCGGTGTAGCCGTTACCATAATCGGATCGCCATACTTGTAGGTATTTGTACCCGTTACCGAACCACGACTCGGGTCTTCGGAATAGACGCTCACCGTCATATCTCTCGGCTTGAAGTAGGCTGTAAAGGTGGTATCTCTAACCAACGTTATGATGCGATCTTTACCACCGGTGTTGTCGTTCCAACGGTCGAACTCGTAGCCGTAAGCCGGCACAGCGTGTATCGTAGGACGACTGCTAAATTCGTACCGGCCGGCGCCTTCTACCGTACCGCGCGTTACATCGCCACCGACATAAAGCGTTACGTTCATCGAATCTTTGCGGAACAGAGCCCACAATGTGGTGTCTTGTGTGAGTTCAAACGTATGCTCTTTGGAGGTTTCCACAACATTCACACCATCGTCGCTCCAACCAACAAAAACATAACCCCAATTGGATTCGGCAGCAATGTTTACATTGTCGAGATACTCGTACTGACCGGCACCTGTTACGGATTTGGCCATCGTGGCATCCGATTTGAGCGTTACCGACATTTTCTTCTTCCTGAAGGTGGCCGTAAATAGGGTGTCGGAACTCAAAATAATTTGACGTTCTTTACCGCCGGTGTAGTCGTTCCAATGGTCGAACTCGTAGCCGTAGTACGGTTCGGCTTTGATGGTGCATGTCGATCCGTAATCGTAGAATCCGTCGCCGGAAACTGCGCCGCGCGTGCCGCCGTCTTCGGTGTTCAGTTGAATTTCGAACTGATGTATCTTGAAGATGGCATTCAGCACGGTATCGCCCTGAATATAAAACGTAAACACTTGGTCTGTGCTGACAAAATTGCCGTACTTATCCTGCCACTCGACAAAGTCGTAACCATAGTTATCGTAAGCCACCACTTCTACCGGAGTCAAATAGTCGTATTTACCCGTGCCCGAAGTGCGTCCCATGATACCATCGGCATTCAGCGACACATTGAATTGTGCTTTTTTGAACACAGCCGTAAAGGTGGTGTCGCGTTCCACAATATATGGACGTTCCTTGCCAAATGGGGCGTTGTCGCTCCAATGGTCGAATACATAGCCGTATTTGGCCACCGCCACTACCTTTTGTTGCGTTTTGTACGGATATTTGCCATAACCCGTTACCGTACCCCATGTTGGTTCCTCGGCTGCGGTAGTTACCTCGAACTCGTGCGGTTTGAACAGCGCCGTGAACGATGTATCGTGCGTGATGTAGAACGAGAATTTCGGACCGTCTATGCCGGCGGCATCGTCCTCTTTCCAACGATCGAAATCGTAACCATACAACGTATCGGCTTGAACGGTAACCAATTCTTGATATTTGTAATCGCCACCACCGGAAACTTTACCCATCGTGCCATCGCAGGTGAGTTTCACCTTCATGGTCTTGCGGCGGAATAGGGCTTGCAATTCGACATTGCCCTGTATTTTCACCGTGCGTGTCGGGCGCCAAATATCGGCATCGAGCCAACGCACAAATTCGTAGCCATCATGCGGAATGGCTTCGACAAGCACGTTTTCGCCAAACAAATCGGTACCCGTCCCATCGAAATAGCCGACATTCACGTCTGCAATGGTGTCTTCGTTGTAGGCCACGGCAGTAATGGTGTACGGAATTTTCTCGAACCGAGCCACCAACTCTTTATCTTCTTCGACATGAATCAGATAACGCGCATTGGTTGTTCCATCTGTCCAGCCCATAAATTGGTAACCCGTAGCCGGTATGGCGGTAACGGCCGTATCGGTTTCGTACGCATACTTACCCACGCCGATGAATGTGCCGGCGCCTTCGGGGTCAGCCTTGGCCGAAATCGTATATTGATGCCGTTTGAACGACGCATAGAACGTGGTATCCGGTCGCCATGGCGACGACAATGTAATGTTGCGCTTCGGATCAGGCGAACCGGTGCTCCAGCGGTCGAAGTCGTAGCCCGGCGCCGGAATTGCTGTGAGCGTAAAGGTGGTACCGAAGTCTTTCATACCAAGCGGATCGAAACTACCCAAACCATCTGTAGCCACACCTTTCACTTCCACTTGCTTGGCTGCAAACACAGCCGTGTAGGTTTTCTGTTCGGTTACTGTGAACGACAACGGATATTGCGTAGTCGTTACACCCAATTCGTCCTGCCAATACTTAAACTCGTAACCATCATTCTCCACAACGGTAAACGAAGGCGTCGATTCGAACTCATAACGATCTGTCGTAAAGGCGTTTCCGTGCAGCAGGTCGTCCGGTTTGACAGTAATCAGATAGGTCTGCTTGCGGAACAACGCCTTGAACGTAGTGTCCGCCGCATTGGTTACCTTGTACAACAATGGATTGGCAATAGTCGTCAGACCTTCCCAGCCATAGAACTCGTAACCCGGGAATGGTTCGGGTTTGATGCTGATGGTCGAGTCGTATGGGAATTCGTAATCGCCTATGGCCGGTGTTACCGAGCCCATCGTTTCGTTATTCACTTGGATGTGTACCGGATAACGCTTCGGCACGAATGTAACCGTAAAGTCGGTGTCTTTGTCAACCGTCATGACGTACTGCATAGCCGCAGCGTTGTTGGATTTGTTACTCCATTTTTCGACATCATAACCGGTAGCCGGAACAGCCACAAACTCGTGTGTTTCGCCAAAGTTGTAGTAACCGGTGGCCGGTGAAATGAGTTCGCCGGCGGCGGTGCGGTAATAGACCTTACCTTGGTCGCTGTTGTAGTTGATTTCGATTTTACGGCGATTTGGTTCAAAGATGGCGGTAAATACAGTATCGACAACTGCTTTTACTGTATAATCCATCTCATTATTACTATTACCATTGCTCCATTTACTCCAATGATAGCCATATTCTTCGGCGGCTACGAGGTGAATAGTCGTTCCAAACTCGTAATTGTTCGATGGCGGCTGTACGGTACCGCGCGCCGGATCGTTGGGTTCTATCGTTACATGATATTCCTTCGGCACAAAGTAGGCCGTAAAGGTTGTATCCGTATCGGTTACCTTATACGAGCGCGGATTGTCGGGAAGGCCGTCCTGCCAATGGTCGAACTTGTAGCCGGTGCGTTCTATGGCCTCGACATACACCGTAGAATCGTAAGCCCATTCGCCGGCGCCGATGCAATAGCCATGGTTAGGATCGTCCACAGCAGTGCGTACCGGATATTTCTTCGGTTCGAATATGGCGGTAAACGTTACATTATTCGGCACATTCAGCGTATAAGTGCGCGGAGTGACATTGTTGCCATCGTTCCACTGTTTGAAGTAGTAACCGCGACTTGCCGTGGCTTCCATCGTTACCGGACTCATAAACTCATAGAGACCTGTACCTGTGGTTACACCGCGATCAGGTTTATTTGGCTCGACAGTTACCGTGTATTTCTTCGGGCCGAACATGGCAACCAGTGTTGTATCACGGTCTTTGTCCAACAAGAATGGCAACGGGTTGTGTACACCCAAAGCACCATTCGACCACTCTTTTAATTCGTAGCCGTCGTACGCCGTGGCTGTAATGTATGTTGTCGAACCAAAGGCTGCCGATGTACTCGTGGGCGATACTGTACCCATGTTGTTGTCGTTCACGGTCGCCGTAATGGTGTGCGGATTGGGCGTGAACGTCGCCAAATAGCGGGAATCGTTGTTGGCCGGCACCGAAATAAAGCGCGGATTGGCCGTATTACCATCATCCCAAGCGGCAAACGTGTAGCCCGGATTGGCCGTTACATGAACCTCTACAACTTCACCATAATTATACTGAGCCGTTCCCGGCGCTACCGAGCCTTTGCCCGATTCGGCTTCGATGGTTACCAAGAATTTCAGCGGCTTGAAGTGGGCAACAAACGCCGTGTCGTGGGCAGCAACCGTATAGGCCAAATCCTTACCACCAAGCAACTTAGTGCCGTACTTATCTTCCCAATGATCGAAGTCGTAGCCGGCAGCCGGCAGAGCCGTAATGGTCATCGGCGTGCCAAATGCCACCTTGCCACTGCTCGGTGTTACCGAACCATGCTGCGAATTGGCTACCGACGTAAAGACGTTGTATGCGATAGGCGCAAATGTAGCCGTGAACGTCGAGTCGGTGGCAGCAACCGTGTAGGTGCGCTCTTTGATATTGACACCATCTTGCCAAGCCACAAACTCGTAACCCTCTTTGGGCGTGGCTATCAACTTAACATTGTCGCCAAAGGTGCACAGCGTATCGCTCTGCGGCGATATGGTACCCCAATCGGGATTGTTCACACGCGGACGCAACGGGAATTGCGATGCCTTGAATATGGCAGTAAACGTGGTGTCCGGCTTAACCGCCTCGACGATATAACTGCGCGGATTGTCGGTCAGGCCGTCGCTCCACTGTACAAACTCGTAACCGAGTTTGGCTTCCGGTGTCAGCAACAGCGGTTGGCCAAATTCGTAGTAACCTGTCGCCGGTGTTACCGAACCCATCTTGTTGTCGTTTGCCTTGGTGCGCACAAGGAATTTATCCGCTTTGAAGTAAGCCGTAAAGGTGGTGTCCAACACGGCCTCGACGGTGTAAGTGCGGGTCGGGTTGGTTTCGCCATCGCTCCAACCGGCGAAATAGTAACCCGGTTCGGGCGTAGCGGTCATATCTACGGACGACAAATACGGATATTTTGCCTGACCGTTCGGCGTTACTTTACCTTTGTTGAGGTCTTCGGATTGCACACGCACACGGAATTCATCCGGTTCGAACATCGCTTTGATGATGGTGTCGTCCACCGCCGCAACACGATATTCGCGCGGATTGGATGGTGAACCATGGTCGCTCCACTCCTTGAAACGATAGCCCGGTTGCGCCGTCGCGGTCAGCGTCAGGAGCGAGTCGTAACGATAAGTGCCGGTCTGCGGTGTCATGTTACCCATCAACGGGTCGTTGGTGCCGGTGATGACCTTGTACTCGTGCGGTTTGAACGAAGCCGTGAAGGTTATGTCCGGTTCAACCGCTTTGACGTTGTATGTACGCGGATTGTCGGTGCTACCATCATTCCAACCTGCAAAGTCGTAACCGGTATTCGGATTAGCCGTGAGTGTAACATCCGACAAATAGTCGTATGTGCCGGATGTGGGTGTCGTCGAGCCCCAACTCGGATTGCCGCTCACCGTTTTGACGGTGTATTTTTTGGGTACGAACACAGCCACAAAGGTCGTATCGTTCGCCTTGACGGTGTATTTCCACGTCTCGGCCGTCGAGAGTGTATTGCCGTATTTGTCCTCCCAATGGTCGAACTTGTAACCGTCTTTGGCTGTCGGCGTATAGGTAACCTCGGTGCCGAAAGTTTGCATGCCCGTACCCGGCGTTACACTACCCTTAGCTTGGTCGTTTACGGTGATGGTAACTTTGATGTCGGCACGCGGTACAAAGTAAGCCTTGAATGAGGTATCGGCTGCTTGCACATGGTACACGAGTGATGGGTCGCGACGGCCACCTTCCCAATGGTCGAACGTGTAACCCTCTTCGGCTTTTGGTGTCAGCGTTACGGTGCTCATGTATTCGTATTTGTAGTCGTACGAATCGGGCGTTACCGCCACATTACCCATATTCAGGTCGTTGCTTTCGCCTTTTACTTCGAATCTGGCTTTTTCGAATATAGCAGTAAAGGTCGTATCGCCCACAGCATCAACAATATAAGTACGCGGATTGACTGTCTTGCCATCGTTCCAGCGTGCAAACTGATAACCCGGATTTGCTGTAGCTTGGATGGAAATTTTGGAGCCATATTCGTGCATACCGGTCATTGGGTCGATTTCGCCCATATCCCAATCGTTCACATCGGTGATGACACGATACGACGCTTTGCTGAAATAGGCCGTAAAGAGCGTGTCGTCCACCGCTTCGACCGTATAGTTGCGTATCGGGTCGGCATTACCATCGCTCCAACCATCGAATTTATAGCCTCGTACGGGGATGGCCTTCAACGTTACGGTGCTCAAGTAGGGATATCGCGCAGGCGATGCCGGCTCTACACTACCCATGCCGTAGTTGTCCGATTTGGCCGTTACCTTGTAGTCGGCAGGTCCAAACTCGGCCTTGAACAGCGTGTCGGACAGCGCCTTCACAACATAGCGACGCGGATTGTCGGTACCACCGCCTTGCCACTGCACAAGTTTATAACCTTTTTCAGGTGTCGCCTGAATCCATAGTTCTTCGCCGAATTTGTGTTTGCGTGTAGCCGGTGTTACGCTACCCAAATTGGGATCGTTGACATCAGTGGTCACCAAAAATTCGTCCTCTTCGAAGTAGGCAGTAAAGAATGCTTCTTCGGCCAATACCTGATATGTACGCGTTGGCGAAGTGTTACCATCGTTCCAGCGCACGAACTTATAACCGGGTTCTGCGATAGCCTTCAGTTCAACATACGATTGGTATTCGCACAACGAATCGTACGGCGTGGCACTACCCATCGTGTAGTTGTCGCTGACAGCATGCACGTGGAACTTGTCGCGCTTGAAATTGGCTTGGATGACCACTGCATTTTTTTCAACTCTGTATATACGTGTGCTACCGCTCGGGTTACCATCTTCCCACCCTGCGAAACGATAACCCTCTTTTGGCGTAGCCACTATCGTCAGATTTTCGCCGTAGGTGTAGTAATCGCTCGGCGGCGTGATGCTACCCATACTCTCGTCGTTCACTTTCGTGATTACTTGGAATTGACCCAACTTGAAATAGGCCACAAAGTTAGCGCCACCAATTCCTACTTCGTAGTGTTTGGGATTGATGTCATCGCCATCGCTCCAATGGTCAAATACATAACCATCTTTTGGCATGGCTGTAATTTCGAACATCGATTTGTAATCTTTGTAACCACCGGGCGTTATATCACCATGCGACGGGTCGTCCACCGATGTGCCTACATAGTACTGACGCGGTGCCAACAGTGCCTTAAAGGCTGTATCGCCTACTACGGTGTAACCCAACGTAGTCGAGTTGTGAGCCAAGCCCTCCCAACCGGAAAGGTAGTAGCCCTCGTTGGGTTGAACCTCCATAGTGATGCGGGCACCATACAGATACAAACCGCCCGACGGCGTGATACTACCCATCGACGGGTCGTTCACTTCTATCGAAACCGTGTACTCATTCGGCTCGAATATGGCGGTGAACGTCGTATCGTCAGGATATTTCAACGTGAATGTGTAATTCGGATCGGTACTGCTGCCTTTCCAGCCTGCAAAGTGATAGCCTGTCTTTGGCACAGCGTGAATGGTTACCTCGCTGTTGAATGCGTGTGTGCCGCCACCATCTACCGATACCGTACCACGGGTTGCATCCGTTGTAACCGTAACGGTATAATTAAGCGGCTTGAATACCGCGCGCAGCGTTGTATCTCTATCGTCGTATGCGTAGTAGGTGCGCTCTTTGGCCGTAGATGTAGCCGTACCGTCGTTCCAGCGTTCAAAATCGTAGCCGGCATTCGGTATGGCCTTCACCGTAACACTGCCTTGATACTGACACTGACTGACTTCCGGTTCGACGCGACCCATGGCGCCATCGTTCACAGCAGTATGAATCGTGTAGTTTTTCGGCACAAATATGGCATTAATCGTTGTATCTTTGGCAACAACATTGTAGTCATAAATGGCATTACTGTATCCATTCGACCACTTGGAGAACTGATAACCCGTGCCGGGCGTAGCCACCAAATGCGCCGTGGTTTGATAGGTGTACAAACCGCTACCGCTTACAGTGCCGCTACCCTCCTGCACACCGGCATTGACTGTATATTGTGCCGGTTCGAAAATGGCTGTCAGCGTCGTGTCGCCGGCCACCTCGAGTGTAAACTCGCGCTCGGCGACGCTTACGCCATTATCTTTCCACGCTTTGAATTTATAACCCGGATTCGGCACAGCCGTCAAGATGCAGGTGCCTTTGTAGGCGCATAGCTGTTTCGATGGCGTTACGCTACCCATGGACGGATCTTCGGCTTCACCACTCACATTGAAACTCTTCGGCTCGAAAATGGCTTTGATGACCGTATCGTTCACAGCCTTCACAATGTATGTATATGGGGTAGTACTTACGCCGTTACTCCAGCCCTTAAATTCGTAACCTTCAGCCGGCGTTGCCTCTATTGTAAATGGGGTATCGAATGTTTTAAGCCCGCCCGGCGTTACCGTACCGCGTCCATCGACATTCACACCGGTAATTACATTATATTCAGCCGGTTCGAATATGGCCATCAGCGTTATATTTGCTGCAGGTACGGTGTATTGGTACTCTTGTTCAATACTGCCATCGTCCCATTTCACAAATTTGTAACCCGGTTTCTCCGTGGCGGTCAGTGTAATCTGCGAATTGTAATCGAACGTGCCGCCACCCTCAGCACTACCCATAACGGAACTGTTTGTAGTTACCGATACCGTGTATTGCAACGGCTTAAATTTGGCGGTAAATATGGTATCCGTCTTGACCTCAACACGATACGAACGCTCCGGCAACGAGAAGCCATCGCTCCAACCATCAAACTGGTAGCCGGTATTTGCCGTAGCCTTAATGTTCAATATCGAATCGCACGGGTAATAATCGGACGGCGGAGTTACCGATCCGCGCGACCAATCGGTAGTGATGGTAACGTGATAGCGCAGCGGTTTGAAGTGCGCTACAAATGCCGTATCGCGCGATTCGACCGTATAATTCAGCGTAGCCGTCGTCCACACCGTATTACCATATTTGTCCTCCCAATGGTCGAACGTGTAACCGTCTGCCGGCGTGGCCGTTATACCTGCTATACTTCCAAATGGCTGTTTATCGGCAAATTGCGTTACCGTACCATGCGATTCGTACGCCGAAGTTGCCACCACGTAAAGGTTCGGTTCGAAATAGGCGATGAAGTTAGAGTCGGTCGCCGCCACACGATAATAAATGGTGTCGGCGGTGCTGCCCGTATTCCAACGCGCCAAATGATAACCATCGTTCGGCGTGGCATAAACCTTCACATCCGTTTGATATTCGTATTGCGTACTATTCGGCATTACCGTACCCTTTCCTTCGTAGGCTTCGGTCTTTACCCAATATTTCGCCTTGCAGAATGTGGCCGTAAAGGTCGAATCGTGGTCAACCACCTGATAGGTAAGCGATTCCGATTGTGAGCCATTGTGCCACTGACACAATTTGTAACCCGGTTTCGGCACCGCAGTGATGGTCATTACCGAGTCGAACGGATAGGAGCCCGTGCCCGGCGTTATAGAACCCATGGCCGGATCGTTAACCTCCATGTGCACCGGAATAAGCGCCGGCTTAAAGTAGGCCACAAACGTGGTGTCGCCCAATATCTGGCACGAGAAGTTTTGCGTGGAAATCTTATTGCCGTTTTCGTCCAACCAATAAGCGAACGCATAGCCGGAGTTAGGCACGGCTGTAATGTCAACAAACGATTTGTACTTGTGTTCCACACCGGTTTCTTCAGGTACGACAGTGCCTTGTACGCCATTGTTAGAACGCACCGTGAGCGAGAAATCGCGCTCTTCGAATATCGCCTTAATCAGCGTATCTTGCGTAAGGGTAAACGTACGGCTGTCCACGCCGGCAACGACCGTTTCGGCTGCGCCATCGTGCCACTCTTTGAATTTATAGCCGTATGCAGGCGAGGCTGTCAGCGTAACCGTTGTGCCATAGCGGTACTTGCCGCCGCCCGTTACCGAGCCCTGCGCCGGGTCGGCCGAAGCCGTAACGGTAAATTCCGCCTCATCGAAATAAGCAACCAAATTGGCACCGCCTATCTCGACTGTGTAGTAGAACATCTCTCTATCAGAAACCACTTGATCGCCTTTGCGCCACTCCTTGAAGTTATAACCGGGTATCGGCGTAACTTCAATCTTCACTTGCGAGTTGTAATCTTTCAAACCGGCACCGCCCTCAATAGTAACAATGCCTTTACCGCCATCGGCTACAGCATTTACCTGATATTGCAGCGGCACAAACTCGGCACGGAACGTGGTGTCGCCATTCAGGTTCTTCACTTTATAGGTAATGGACGACGATGTTACCGTCGGCTGATATGTCCACTTGCTAAACTTGTAACCGGGTTCTGCCGAAGCAGTAATTACCAATGTCGTGTCGTATTTGTACGAACCCGATGCCGGGGTTACTTTGCCGTATGTGTTATTGTCCGACTCAGTAACTACGCCACATGTTTTGGCACGGAATATGGCTGTGAATACGGTATCTTTGTCGTATTTCAACTTAAATTTATAGTCGGCTTCGGCGCTGCTGCCTGCCCATCGTACAAATTCGTAACCCGTATTCGGTACGGCATGCACAGTGGCCGAATCGTTGAAGTAGCACGATCCGCCGCCGCTCACTGTACCCATACCCACCGAATTGGTTTCGACCTCAACCGACACCGTGTGTTCGTTGGGTGCAAATGTGGCATGGAGCGTAGTATCGCGTGCTTCGTTTACAATATAAGTCCATATTGGATTCGAAGAGAGTGTCTGATCCCAATGCACAAAACTATAACCATAGTTCGGCTCGGCAATGATGCTCACCTGACCTTTGAATGGCACAGTTTCGTCGTTCGATGGTGTGAAATAACCCATGGCTACGTTGTTGGCTTCGGCCTTAACGTGATAATCAATTGGCTCGAAGTTAGCCGTAATGGTAGTATTGTGGGCAGGCACCTTGTAGGTTAGCGGGTTCTGGTCGGAGCCATTGCTCCAATTGACAAATCGATAACCCGTGTCCGGCGTGGCTGTCAGCACGGTGTCCGAGTTGAACTTCATGGGACCGCCTGCCGTTACCTTACCGCGACCCGGAACATTCACGGCCGTAGTTACCGTAAATTCGGCCTCGGTGAAGTGAGCAACTACCGTAACATTCTCCGCCGGTACGTTATAGGTGAACGGATCGGTGGTTCCAATAGTATCGGTGCCGACAGTCCAGCAAGTAAATTTGTAACCGTCAATCGGTGTAGTCGATAGCGTGAGCGGTGTGCCAAACTCGGCTGTTTTTCCGCCGGTAGCCGTACCTTTCAACGTGTTTTCGGATTGAACATCGACAGTAAACGATAATTTTCGGAACTTCACGCAGAACACGGCATCGTTGCGCGCCTCTACATAATAGGTGCGCGTAACCGAACCGTAGCCGTCGTCCCAACCATCGAATGTGTATCCGGCAGCCGGAATGGCCGTAATGGTTTGCTCCGAATTAAAATCGTATGAGCCCGTAGGCAACGACACCGAACCTTCGCCCGCCGACACACAAGTGGTTACCTTGTATTGCAGCGGCTTGAAGTGCGCCGTAAATAACGTATCGGGTTTGGCCTGGACGGTATAATATATGGTGGAATTCGTGAGTGACGGATCGTCGTTCCAATGGTCGAACTCGTAACCGATAGCCGGTGTGGCCGTTATTGTAATCTCCTTACCAAATGGTTGATTTGCAGCAAATTGCGTTACTTCGCCTTTGGCACTTCCACCATCTACAGTCGTACTAATCTTATACAACAGCGGTTTGAAGTAGGCTTTGTATGTCGAGTCTTTGTGTGCTACCGTATATATTACGGTGTCGTTGGTATTTCCGTCTTGCCAATGGTCGAACTCGTAACCAACTGCCGGCGTGGCATAAATCTTCACATTCGATTGATATTCGTATTGTGTCTTGGCGGCCGGCGTGGTCGTACCATGGCCATCGTTCTCCATCTGCAACCAATAGAAGGCTTTCTTGAACAGCGCCTTGAACACCGTGTCGTGGTCGAGGGCTTTCACCGTATAGTTGCGCGAAATGCCTTCGGTGCCGTCGCTCCATTTGTCGAATGCGTAACCATCGTAAGCCGTAGCCTTTATCAGCAACGTGGAATCGAACGGATAGGTGCCCGTCGGTGGCGTTACCTCACCCATGTAATCGCTGTTGGTCAGCGTCTGTACACCATAACGATATGGTTTGAAGTAGGCAATAAATGTAGAATCTTTGGCCGCCACTTTATAGGTGCGCGTTGCCGATGGTTCGCCGTCCTGCCACTGCGAGAAATCGTAACCTTCCAAAGGAGTGGCCTTCAGTGACACAAGCGAATTGAATTTACACAATGAATCCATCACATTGGGCGTTACCGTACCTTGCGACGTGTTGGCCGAACGCACCGTTAGCGGATAGTCCGCTTCGGCGAATATAGCCGTAATGATGGCCGGACCGGTAACCGTGTAGTTACGCAGTGGCGAGGTGTCGCCATCGTCCCATTGTACGAACTTATAACCCGGATTTGCAACAGCCACCAGCGGAGCAATTGCGTTATAATAGTAGTCGCCACCGCCGGTTACAGAACCCATAGTCGGACTATTCGGTTGTGCCGTGATGGTATATTTCTGCTGCTCGAAGTAAGCAGTGATGGTAACCGTACCTTTCACTTGGTGCGTCAACGGATAAGTTGTGATATGGTCTGCACTACCGCTCACAATCCAATAAGCGAATTGATAACCTGCTATCGGAGTGGCAGTTATAGTCATTACCGAATCGTATGGGGCTGAAATGGAACCCGACGGAGTAACCGTACCCAAACCGCCATTGGCCTGTGTTGTGATAAGGTATTGTTTCGGCTTGAAGTTCACTTTGAATAGTGTATCGACATCAACGTTGCTCACCGTGTAAGTGAAATAGTTCGATGTGCCGGGTTGTTTTTCCCAACCCGCTATTTCGTAACCAGTTGCCGGATTGGCTTGTATGATTACAACTTCTCCAAAATCATATTGGTGAACACCGACAGCCGGGTCGATGCTACCCCAAGTCGGGTCGTTCACGCCAATCACCACATTACATTTTTTCGGTTTGAAGTTGGCCGTTACGGTCGAGTCCTTCAAGCCTAACCAAGTAAGGTCGGTGCGCACCTGCGACATATTGCCGTCGCTCCAACCGGCAAATTCGTAGCCGTGATCCGGTATAGCCGAATAGGAGTATAATTCATTGTAAGTAACTGTACCTGAACCTGTTGTAGTACCATTGCCGGCAGATGATACCGTGAAATTAAAGGTGCGCGGCGCAAAGTCGGCATGAATGGTTGTATCAGTACCATTCGACGGAATAGGATTCATCAGGAAATTCCACTCGGTGTTGGCACTGCTTGTTTCTTGCCATTTGGAGAATGTGTAACCCGTGTAAGGCGTAGCCGTAAATTTATACGACGTTTTGTATGTAACATCGTACTCTACCGGCGACACTTCACCATACATACCGTTATTTACCACCACTTTTACCGTGTAACTCAATGGTTTGAAATAAGCGGTAATAGTCGAGTCTTTGGTGCCAAGATATGTGATGTTGTTACGTGTGGCCGTTGTGGAACCATCGCTCCAACGATCAAATGTATAACCGGCATCGGGAGTAGCCGTAATGCTGAACGTACTCTCGTAAGCCACTTCGCAGTTGTCCGAAGGCACACCGCTACAAACGATAGAGGCCGAACCGTTGCCGCCCGATGCTACACCTATATTATATATAATAGGCTCGAACTCGACGCGAATAACCGTGTCGCGTGGTTCGGTAACACGATAGCCGTAACGGAAACCGGTCGAACCATCAGGCCATGCTTTGATTTGATAGCCGGGGTCAGGTTCGGCAATAAATGTAACCGTTTTCTGAAATTCGCAACTTTGAGACACCGGGTCAATAGTACCCTTACCGCTTTTGACAGCACCTTCAATCGTAAATGTTTTCGGTTTGAAGTAGACGGTAAACGTCGAGTCGTTCAATCCTTTGAACGAAGTAATGGTACGCGTGGCACCACCCGAGTTATCCTGCCAATGGTCAAACTCGTAACCATCTTTTGGCGTGGCTGTCAGTATGAACGAGCCTTTGTACTCGACATTACACAGCGCAGATTGTGTACTACCGCCATCGCAACTTACCGTAGCCGTACCTTGCGCTTCGTTGTTCGACCCGACTGTTATTTCGTACACATTCGGTGCAAAACGTGCATACAACGTAGTATCAGCCGGTCGGTCTAAATCCACAGTACGCGGCGAAAGGTCGTTGTGCGTATCCGTCCACTCCACAAAGTAGTAACCAGGATTCGCCGTAGCCGTTACCTGACACGAGGAGGTGTACGACACCGATTTTGTGCTCGGCGAAGTCGTTCCCCACGAGGCATCGCAACCGGCTGCAAGTGTAGTTTTAACGTTATAACTCAATGGCTTAAACTCAGCCACAAACAGGGTATCCAATTTAGCCGCAACCGTGTAAGGCAACGGATTGACCGCATAACCATTACTCCAACCGTAAAACTCGTAACCGTCCGCCGGATAAGCATATATATTAAATCGGGTGTTATACGGTTTCGACCCGCCGGGAGTTACCGTACCACCGATATGGTCTTTCACATCGGTACGCACCTGAAAGTCCGTAGTGTCAAAAATGGCTTGGAACACAGTGTCGCGCGGTACGTTTATTTCGAAGTCGCGCGGATTGTCTGTCGAGTTATTGTCCGACCAGCGCACAAAATGATAACCCGTTTTGGGCGTGGCTGTCAATGTGTGCGTAGTTGTATATTTGTATGTGCCGCCACCAGACACACTACCAATGTTTGAATTATCCGGACTGATAGAAATCTTGTATGAAAGCGTATCGAACACAGCAATAAAGGAAGTATCCGGACGGGCTAAAACAATATAAGTGCGCGGATTGGTCATACCATAGCCGTCGCTCCAACCGGCAAATTTGAAACCGGGGTTGGCTGTTGCCTCAATCGACAGCGATTTACCATAATCCCAACTCTGCGACGCCGGCGTTACAGTACCCAAATTGTTACGCGCTTCGGTAGTTACATGGTATTGCAACGGTTTGAAGTGCGCCTTAAACGTTGCATCGTGTGCTTCGACCGTATAAGTAAACGATGCATCTGGTTCTGTAGTACCTTCCCAATAGTCGAAAGTGTAACCTTCAGCAGGCGTAGCCGTGATAACGATGTCGGTACCAAACGCCTGTTTGTCGGCAAATTTGGTTACACTGCCTTTGCTACTGCCACCATCCACCGAAGTAGAAATGTTGAAATACAACGGTTTGAAGTAGGCTTTGTATGTCGAATCTTTAGCCGCCACATAGTATGATACTGCCGGGTCGGTATCACCATTCTGCCAATGGTCAAACTCGTAACCGGTTGCAGGTGTGGCAGTTATGTTAACAGTCGATTGATATTCGTATTCGTTGCGTCCCGAAGGAGTAGTTGTGCCGTGACCGTCGTTATTGACTATCAACGGGAAATCGGCTTTGGCAAAATTGGCCGTAATGGTTGCATCGGCTGCACCTATCGTATAACTGCGACTCGAATTGGTATTGCCATCGCTCCAATCGACAAATTTATAACCGGTCTTCGGCGTAGCCGACAGGGTGATGGTGGTGCCGAACGTTTGGTCGCCCGATGCCGGCGATGCCGTACCCCAATCCGGATTGCTCGACAGCACAGTCAGATAGAACTTATCGGGTGCAAAGTGCGCTGTAAACGTGGTATCCACCGCCTCGATAACATAGGTAAACGATTCCGGCAAGGCGGGAATGGTGGCACCCGATTTGCCTGTCCAATGCGAGAAAACATAACCGGTATTAGGAATCGCCGCAATAGACATTGACGTTTTAAACGTATGGTCTTCGTTCGTAACATTTGGATTTACAGAACCTTGTGTCGAATTTGCCGAACGTACCGTAACCGGAAAATCGTCTGCCACAAACACCGCTCGCAAGGTAGTGTCGGCCTGTACCGTGTACATATACGGATTGTCAGGACAGCCGTCTTCCCAATGGTCGAACCGATAGCCCGGTTTGGGTACAGGAGTAATCTCGGCCACATCGTTATACTCGTACTGACCGGCACCGGTAACTTCGCCAAGCGACGAACCGTTAGTAGCAGTACGCACGCGATAAACCTGATCGGCAA
Organism: Paludibacteraceae bacterium; assembly: GCA_051870755.1. Classification (GTDB taxonomy): domain Bacteria; phylum Bacteroidota; class Bacteroidia; order Bacteroidales; family Paludibacteraceae; genus W0P28-013. Next base: position 72,003 of record JBJECE010000036.1, read on the forward strand.
AATAGGCATCGAGCCGAACATTGCCCACCGTAGTGTGCGTATAGGTATAGACAGCATCGGGCGAAACCACCTGATCGCCTATCTTCCAGAATTTGAACGACTTACCGGGTCCGGGAGTGGCAGTTACCGTCAGCGTGCCTTGGTAATCGACCGACTCTGCTGCCGGCGACACAGAGCCGTCGCCATCGGCCACGTATGTGGTAACCATATATTGAATCGGTTTGAAATTGACCTGGAACACCGTGTCGTGGTCGAGTGCTTTAACACTGTATCCCACCGTAGTCGAACTTCCTGCGCCCGGTTGATATTCCCAACCTTCGATGGTGTAACCGGGGTTGGGGTTGGCTGTGATGTAGAGTTGTGTGCCATAGGCATACATGCCGGTAGCGTAGTTGAGCGAACCCATCACCGGATTGTTGGCCTGAATGGTAACGTGGTAATCCTCCGGTTCGAAAATGGCCGTAAACGTTGTATCGCCAATACTGCTAATTCTAAATTCGTAAGTTTTATCGCTCGAACTGCCTTGCCAGTTGGCAAAACGATAGCCCGGATTCGGCGTCGCCTTAATGGTTACCAACGAATCGAATTTGTGCGCCGATCCGCCAACCACTTCCACAGTACCATAACTGCTATTGTTGCGTGTTACATACACATTCACATCAATCGGCTCGAACGTAACACGCACTACCGTATCGCGCGGCTCACTTACCGTATAGGTGCGCGTAGAGCCGGATGCACCCGTATCCCACACTTTCAGTTTGTAACCACGATATGGCGTAGCAGTGAATGTTACCGACTTTTTGTATTCGCAGTTGGCATCGGCCGGAGTTACTTCACCCTTACCGCTGACCACTTCTGTACGGATATTGTAAGACAATGGGCGGAAATAGGCCGTAAAGGTCGAGTCCTTGGTGCCTAAGTATGTGAACGAACGCGGATTGTCGGTATTGTTGTCCTGCCACCGGTCGAACTCGTAGCCGGCTCTCGGTGTGGCAGTCAAACTTTCGAACAGCGCATTGTAGGTGGCCACACCGCCACCGCTCACGCTACCCTGCTCCGAACTATTGGATTCAACCAGAATATTATAAGTGGCCGGTTCGAACAACGCCCGCAAAACCGTGTCCTTGCCCAGCACTTGATAGGTACGATCCGGATAAGTACCATAACCGTCTTTCCAACCGATAAATTTATAACCGGGACGTGGAGTCGCCACCACCTTGAAATCCGATAAATAATCTTTGTAGCCGCCGGGCGTTACATCGCCCATGCCGGCCGGTTCAGCCGCTGTGTTCACCAGATATTGCTTGGCCGTAAAGAGTGCCTGAATGTTGGTGTCGCGCGCAGCCACGCGATAGCAGTAGGGATTTTCGGTACGCGGCACGCCATTGCTCCAGCCGGCAAACTCAAAACCCTCGTTGGCTATGGCTTTAATGCAAAATTCGCTCTTGTATGGTTTTGTTCCACCGGGAGTTACACTACCCATCGTGGCGCTTGGCACCGAGGTTATAACATTGTATTCGTGTATCTTGAACACGGCATTGAACGCCGTATCGCGCGCGGCACCCATATATGTACGCACGGGGTCGGTACCGGCGGCGGCGCCATCGCTCCAACCCACGAAGTCGTAACCTTCGAATGGTTTGGCCGTAACCACATAGGCACTATCGTACCCGATGATGTGCAAACCCGACGGCGACACCGTACCCATCGTGTCGATGTTCACGCCGGTGGTAACCTTATATTCGTCGGGCGCAAAAATAGCCGTATAAGTAACATTGCCTACCACGCGCACCTGTGTGGTAGCATCAGTTGCGCCATTGCTCCATTGCACAAAGTGGTAGTTTGGTTTGGGTGTAGCCACAATGGTAGCCCACAAGCCGGACTCGAACGGGCCGCCCTCGCACTTGGTTTCGCCGTAGCGCACATTGTTGGGTTGTGTCAGCACCGTGTAGGTAGGGCGAATCTCGAGTACCAGCGACACGATAGAGTCGCAGCCGGCCACCGTTTTCAAATTGATGGTTTTCGTACCCGAAGTATAGAAAGTACGCTGATTTTCAGGAATATCGCCCCAGCGGTAATTCTCCGGCATCGGGTAGATATACGGCGCATCCACATCGCGAATAGAGGCATTCACTTCGATATTGGTATAAACCGGGCAAACCGTCAACTCCAAACGAACTATCGAATCGCAGCCCCAAGTCGTTTTCAGGTTACGTTCGTAAGTAAATGTACCATTGTTTTGATATTCGCCTTTGCAAGTCGTTTCGTTCCACGAATAAGCAGCGCCTTGTTGAATCTTAAAAGTGTGCGCATCGTATTGACCACCCAAACAAATTGTATCGCGATAGGTAACATTGTGTGGTGGGCAAGTGGTGTGAAACTTTAATGTGTCGCCATAATGGCGCATACCGCCTTCGTCCAACCAAATGCGATAGGTATAACCTTTATCTCGAATCAAGTCGCCAACTTCGCCTATCAATTCTCCAGGGTTGCCGTTCAATGGGAACGACACCGCATGCCAATAGCGTTCGCCATCCATACGAATTTCGAAACCAACGGAATCGACCGTTTGCGCATATTTGTAGGCGCCATCGAGTGTGGCATGTGTCGAGTCGGGGTTTTCGCGAGGTGCAGTAAGCGTTGGCAACTCAAATGTCGCTGCATACGGTTTGTTGCTGCCAAATATCGGGAAATACTTATTCAGATTTTTCGTATCCTGAATAAACACGCTGCCATTCAAGGTGCCGGGCATAGCCGCCGCCTGCATAACCGCCGCACCGCGTCCCGTACCGTTGCTATTTGATGGTGAACAGCACCCCGACAAATAGTAGCAATTATTCGCCGACGACACATCCCTTGTATTCGTAGCATCAGTTTTGGCGCCGCCGGAAATAGGATAAGTTACACAAGTAGCATAAGTGCGCCATGGATACTCATAATAGTTTCCGCCATAATAGTCGTCATCGCGACCAAGCATACCATCTTCAGCCGCAGTGGCAGCAGTAGGGCAACGCGCAATCAGCATTCCTGCATTGTAACAATTAGTGGCTTTCACACCCCAACCCATACCGGCCGCACAAGCATAAATATTATAATAATTATAGCCAGAACGATAAGAAGATTGTGACCAAATAGTTAGCGATTTTACATCGCCCATGTTGTAACAGTTGTTGGTAGTGCCACCCCAACCGCATATACCACCGGCATACGGAAAAGCATATTTGAATTGCGTCAAGTTATCGGGGCGGGCTGTAGCCAACACCTTGCCTTTGTTGTAACACTGATTAAACGTATTCTGTCCCGATGACAAATTCAACGGACCGGAGCCGACCAAACCGCCGGCATAGGCATAAGAATAATATTGTGCATCTTCTGAAAATGATAGCGCATGTGCATACGAGATAGCAGTAACCGACCCGCTGTTGCTCGTATAAGTAAACGTACAACTTTCAGCATAGCCGGCTGCACCACCGGCATAAGTATAAGCAGTATTACTATTATTTGTCGTAATGGAAATACTATCGTTCGACATAACCGTGGCATAGTTGTGCGAATATTGGATAGTAGAACTTGTGGCGTAGCCAACCAAACCACCAACATAAATTTTCATACCATTGATGGCCGTTTTTACCACGCCGGCACACGAACCCATCACATGGCAATTGTCAATGGTTGTATTGGCCGCATAACCTACCAAACCACCAATATACATGGAAATAGATTGCAGAACCTCGATTTTAACACTTGTGTAAACATTTTTGATAGTTGCCCCCGACGTATAACCAAAAAGACCCAAATATGTGCCGGCCGTCATATTAACATCAAACACCGAATGGTTATCGCCATCGAACACACCACGAAAACTATTTGTAGCATCTGTACCTATCGGCGTCCACGGGTTACCATCCATATCAATGTCATTCACCATCTTGAAATAGACACCCGCATACGTTGTTCCGGTATTGACCTTATCGGCCAAATAGGCCAAGTGCGCGCCATTCTCGATAAGATATGGACTGGCCTGCGTGCCGGCGCCTTGTGTCCAAGCGGCTGTAGTGCCGTCCCAAGGCAGTGCCGAGGTTGTTTGCGCCACCGCACATACGGTAACAAATAGTGCAATAATTCCGGTGAGTAATCTCTGTTTCATAGTGTGTGTGTTTTAGGGTCAAGGGGGGTATATGCGGGCGCGCATGCAAATACTACTACGCCTAATATACCATCTGCAAATTTACGATTTTTTTTTCAACAACACACTATTAACAGCAAAAAAATAAACCCTATTTTGAGAAAAAATCGACGAACGACCATATAATTATATTAAATAACTGAAACATAGAAAGTTAGCGCCAAGTGTTAATTTGAATTAAAATACTAAACTATTTTGCTAAATAAACATAAAAACCGGTCGATTGTTGATAACTTTTTGCGGTTATCAACAAAAAAACGTAACTTTGCCGATGTGCTTTTCTTTTAGACACACCAGCATTAAAGCATTTTTTATGGTAACTTTTAAGTTTATTGAATTTGGTGAGAATCTTGGCACGCGTCAATTGGGTGCGCAAGTGCGCGAGCGACTAATTCCTTTGCTGCAAACCTCGGAACGCATTACACTTGATTTCACGGGAGTAAATGTAGTTTCCAACTCTTTTGCTGATGAATGTATCGCCAAATTGTTGTTGACTATGCCTTTGGCTGAACTAAAAAGCCGCACAACTTTTTGTGGTTTGAATCCGATTGCCCAACAATGTGTGCTAACCGCATTACAACGCCGCTATGCTGTCTGCACACACGCTTAATTTGCTTGTTTATTATGCAAAACAAACGCAGACTCTTGAGAGCCTGCGTTTTTAATTTCGTTGAAACTATGTTACTCGCCCATCAGGATTTCCATGATGGTAACGGCCGATTTCGGTGCGAAGGTTAGATTTTTTGGTACAGCGACACCGGACCTTCGTGCCAGCGTTTTGTGCTCTCTTGTTCCAACTCTTTGTACATCGCAGAAGAATAGATACGACGCAGTGCTTCTATCGTGCTGATATGTTCATCTGCACACAACATATCTGCCAACCAACTCACTTTGGCAGGCAACAACAGATAGAGATTTTTTTGAGTTATTTCGCCCATAGTATTTCTGTTGCATCGACAAACGTTAATGCTTTGAGAGCCGGCTCGGTATGGAACAGATATTGATCCACCAGTCTATATGTTTTCAGTTCGGCAATGAGGTTCGATTTACTCAGCACTCCGCCTTCGTACAAAGCGAAGCATGTATAAACACGATCGTTCGCTACAGGTCCATAAACGACATCGTAGTTGTGCGTAAAATGGCGGTCTAAACGGTTATTCATCACAAAATCGAGCCACTCTTCGGATGGTGAGTTAAAGAATGCGCAGTTGAACTGCTTGAGAGATTCCAAGTCCAATTCATATTCATTGACATAGCCTTTCAGAGCATGGAAATTTTCCATTCTCTTACGCACCCAGTCTTCTGCTTGTTTGGCGGAAGTGGTGGTATAAAATCCACTGCCGTAATCAAGTCCGCGGGTGGTTTCTCTGATTTCCGGTGTCGGAATGCGCTCTAAACTACCGTGATAAACTCTCATTCTTTCTATGATCGATAAACTCGTCAATATCTGCTAATATCCACTGCGCACCTTGCGTGTGAATTACGCCGTAGTTGTTTTCCAGATAATTGAGTACACCATATTGGTCAAGCACTTGCATGGCTTGCTCGCCTGTTAAGTTGTGTGCCTGCTTGTATTGCTCAATGCAGAACGACAAGAAAAACGACATTTCACTACTGCGTGGAGGCATAATCAAAGATTTTGCTTACAAAATTACTGTTTTTTTTCACATCCACAATCCGACATCGTCATTTGTGCGATTTTGATGTCGGAGTAAGCCGTTTTAGGAACTTACGAGGCAAGTGCAAGGGTACGAACGAGTCGTACCCCTGCTTGCTCGTAAAAAAACAACTTACTCGCCCATCAGGATTTCCATGATGGTAACGGCCGATTTCGACACGGGCGAACCCGGGCCAAAAATGGCAGCCACGCCGGCTTTGTAGAGGAAGTCGTAATCCTGAGCCGGAATAACACCGCCGGCGATGACGATAATATCCTCGCGGCCGAGTTTTTTCAACTCTTCGATGACTTGCGGCACCAGCGTTTTGTGGCCGGCAGCGAGCGACGAAACGCCCAACACATGCACGTCGTTTTCGACAGCCTGTTTGGCAGCCTCGGCCGGCGTTTGGAACAGCGGTCCCATATCGACATCGAAACCGCAGTCGGCATAACCGGTGGCGCACACTTTGGCACCGCGGTCGTGGCCGTCCTGTCCCATTTTTGCAATCATGATACGTGGCTGGCGGCCTTCTTTCTTGGCGAAAGCGGCTGTCAGTTCGCAGGCTTTTTGGTAGTCTGCGTCTTGTTTTGTTCCTGCGCTATACACTCCTGAAATTGTTCTAATAGTTGCTTTGTAACGGCCTACGACCACTTCGCAGGCATCGGAAATTTCGCCCAACGTGGCGCGTACGCTTGCGGCTTTGACTGCCAAATCAAGCAGGTTTTGCTCCGATTTTTTGCCTTCGTTGAACTCTTTAACACATGCCGTGATGGCAGCAAGTGCCTCTTTCACAGCATTTTCGTCGCGGTTAGCGCGCAGTTGTTTCAGACGTTCAATCTGCTGCTTGCGAACGGCGGTGTTGTCCACTTCGAGAATGTCGATCGGGTCTTCGTGTTCGAGGCGATACTCGTTCACACCGACAATTTTTTGCGTACCCGAGTCGATGCGCGCTTGCGTGCGTGCAGCCGCCTCTTCGATGCGCATTTTCGGCAGGCCTGTTTCGATGGCAGCAGCCATACCGCCGAGTTTTTCGATCTCCTCGATATGCGCCCACGCCTTCTCGGCGAGTTCGTTGGTCAGCGCCTCCACATAGTAGGAGCCTGCCCACGGATCGATTTCTTTGCAGATTTTCGTCTCTTCCTGAATGTAAATCTGCGTGTTACGCGCAATACGTGCCGAGAAATCGGTTGGCAGCGCAATAGCTTCGTCGAGAGCGTTGGTGTGCAACGATTGCGTATGGCCGAGTGCGGCGCCCATGGCTTCGATGCAGGTACGACCAACGTTGTTGAACGGATCCTGCTCGGTGAGCGACCAACCCGACGTCTGCGAGTGTGTACGCAAAGCCAACGATTTCGGGTTTTTCGGGTTGAATTGTTTCACGATTTTAGCCCACAACATACGCGCGGCACGCATCTTGGCAATTTCCATGAAGTGGTTTGTGCCGATAGCCCAGAAGAACGACAAGCGCGGCGCAAATGCGTCGATGTCCATGCCGGCATTCACGCCTGCACGCAGGTATTCGAGTCCGTCGGCCAAGGTGTAGGCCAATTCGATGTCGGCCGTGGCGCCGGCTTCCTGCATGTGGTAACCCGAAATGGAAATCGAGTTGAATTTCGGCATATTTTTCGAGGTGTATTCGAAAATGTCGGCAATGATTTTCATCGAGAATTTAGGCGGATAGATGTAGGTGTTGCGCACCATAAATTCTTTCAGAATGTCGTTTTGAATGGTACCGGCCATCTCATCGAGTTTGGCGCCTTGTTCGAGTCCGGCGTTGATGTAGAATGCCAGAATGGGCAGCACAGCGCCGTTCATGGTCATCGACACGGACATTTTGTTCAACGGAATGCCGTCGAACAGCACTTTCATGTCCTCGACCGAGCAGATAGAAACGCCGGCTTTGCCTACGTCGCCAACGACGCGTTCGTGGTCAGCATCGTAACCGCGGTGTGTCGGCAAGTCGAAAGCCACCGAAAGGCCTTTTTGACCGCTGGCCAAGTTACGACGATAGAAAGCGTTCGATTCTTCGGCCGTCGAGAAGCCTGCATATTGACGAATAGTCCACGGGCGCATGGGGTACATGCCGCTATACGGACCACGCAAGAATGGCGGCAAACCGGCAGCATAGTTCAAGTGCTCAAGACCTTCGAGGTCTTCTTTGGTGTAAACGGGTTTCACCGGAATTTGCTCCGGAGTCAACCAGTTGGCTTCGTTGGTCCCTTCGACTTTCGAAGCAGCCACGTTTTTAATATCTATTTCTTTGAAATTCGGTTTCATCGCTTACTTGTTGATTAGAAGGTTGTTAAATGCTTTCAAAGTTTCCAATACATTAACTCGCACATGAATGAAGTGTTCGATGCCGAGTTTCTGTAGATCTTCCATGCAGGCAGGTGCGCCGGCTACCACGAAAATCTCTTTTCCGTCGCCGATGGCTTTGTAGGCAGCGGGAGCGAATTCGGCATATTCGTCGTCGCTCGAGCAGAGCACGATGATGTCGGCCCCGGCTTTGCGTGCGGCAGCAACGCCGTCTTCAACGGTTTCAAATCCGAGATTGTCAATCACTTCGTAGCCTGCGCAAGCGAAGAAGTTGCACGAGAATTGTGCGCGCGCCAAACGCATGGCCAAGTTGCCGATGGTCAGCATAAATGCTTTCGGACGGCGACCCGAGCGTTCGGTTTCGAGGCGCAAGGCTTCGAACTCTTGCGCTGCACGCACATGAGGCAGGGTGTCGAGTCCGGCCTCGGCGGTGCAACCGCATTGGCAGCAACAAGCCGATTCGACGATTTTGTCGCCTGCCACTTCGTTGAAATTCGGATATTGGTTGGTGCCGAGCAACACTTCGCGGCGTGTCGAAACGGCTTTCAGGCGTGCTTCGGCCGTGGCTTTCATGTCGGCTTGCACGCGACCGCTCTCGACAGCGGCGAAAAATCCGCCATTTTCTTCAATGTCGAGCAAACGTTTCCAAGCCTGATCGGCGATGTTGGCCGTCAGATTTTCGATGTAGTACGAACCGGCTGCGGGGTCGGTTACTTTGTCGAAGTGCGATTCCTCTTTGAGCAACAACTGTTGGTTTCGTGCGATGCGTTCCGAAAAATCGTCCGAAGGTTTGTACGTTACATCGAACGGGCGCACCGTCAGCGAATCGACACCGGCAATGGCGGCACTCATGGCTTCGGTTTCGGTACGCAGCAGATTGACGTGCGCATCGAACACCGTTTTGTTGAACAGCGATGTTTCGGCGTGAATGTGCATTTTGGCGGCACAATCGCATTTCGGTTTGTATGCTTTCACCATCATTGCCCACAACATGCGTGCGGCACGGAATTTGGCAATCTCCATAAAATAGTTGCCGCCCACACCAAAGTTGAATTTGATGGCTTTTGCGGCTTCGTCAACCGACAGACCCGCATCGGTGAGCATGTCGAGATATTGTGCGCCCCAAGCCAACGCATAGCCGAGTTCCTGCGAGCAAGAGGCTCCGGCGTTGTTCAGGCTGACAGCATTGACACACACCACTTTGTAGGCGGGCAGACGTTTGCCGGCTTCTACCATTTGAGCCACTTTGCCGGCAACCTGTTCGGCCGACAATTTTTTGCCGCGACGCAACATGGCATTCAGCGGGTCGAGATTGATGCTGCCACGCAAGGCGCTCAAGTCGTAACCTTTCTCTGCGAAATAGTCTGCCAGCAGTCCGACGAGTTCCAACGCTTTGCCGCCGCATACATCGAAATTCAGTTCGATGCAATCGGCGTGAATGCCGTCGAGCAATGTCGCAATGTAGGCTTTGTCGAGTTGTTGTTTGTCGATTTTGAATCCCAGCGAATCGACGCCTTTGTTCAAAATGTCGCGTGCTTTGGCGTTGGCTGCCTTGGCATCTTTTGCATCGATGTCCTGACGCACCAGCCACACATTGTCAGCCTTGATGCCGCGTACAAACGGGAACACGCCCGGAGCGGAATCGGTGGTTTTGATTCCCTCGAGATTTTCGGCACGATAGAAAGGCATGACGTTAAATCCTTCATTCGTTCTCCAAACGAGCTTTTTCGTAAAATCGGCTCCTTTGAGGTCGGCTTCGATTTTTGCCATCCACTCTTCGGTGCTGACGGCTGGGAAATCGGCCAACAGATTTAATTTTTTTTCTGCCATAGATTTTATTGATTAAAAATTGAAAGTTTTGTACATAGCGAAACGACTACAATAATCGGCTGCGGCCGACTTCTCACAGTCTGTTTTGTATTATCCTGCAAAATTATAATTTTTATTTGATGTTCGCAACATTGCCAAGCAGATTTTGCACAAAGCGGCGGTCAATCCATGCGCAACACACGCACACCCACCTCGCTGACGCCGCCAAGCACGTCGTAACGCATGGCGTGTTGCAGGCGCAGGGTGTAAGTGCCGGGCTCCGAATACCGGACACGCGGCTGATAAATCCACACATTTTCGAACACGGTGCCGACACCTGACCCCACCCAACGACCGAATTCGTCGGCCAAGAAAAACTGCACCGTATCGGTACGATGCGTGCCGGCGGGCGTTTCGGTATCGACAAACAGCCAGAGATTCTGATTGCGATACGCGTCGGTGTTGCGCACCACTATTTGTGTTTGATAGATGCCGTGCGCATCGTCGATAGTCAGCGGAAAGGCCAGCACGGAATCTTTCGGCCAGCCATCCGACACATCGCTGCACTCGACGTACACAACATTGTCGCATGCCACAAGCGCCACACACGCTGCCACGGCGATGAATTTTGCAAAAAATCCGCGTTTTGTCATAATTTTATTGATTCGATTGTCGGTTGTCGTTGTTGCGTCGGCGGTCGCGGCGATTGCGGTTCTGTCCGCGGCGTTTGTTTTTGGCGCGGTCGAAACGCGTTAGACTGTCCTGTCCGACAACATTTGTAAAATCTGTTTCGGGTTCGTCGGCCTCGACAGCTGTGGCATCGATGAGCGACTCCACCTTTTCGCCGCGGCGGTTGGCTGCGATGATTTCTTTGACACGCTCCACCGAAATTGTTACCAGATTGGCCGCCATGGTTTTGTCGCTCGAATAGGTCATCAGGCGTTTGAACACATCGGTTTTGAAGTGGTAGTAGGTGGCATCGACGGTTTCGAGCGGTATGTCGGTACGCGGAAAATCTTTTTGGGCTTCGCAGTAGATGGGCATCTCGTAATTGACGCAACATTTGATTTTGGCACATTGTCCGGCCAACTTCAACGGATTGACCGACAAATCCTGCATGCGCGCGGCGCTTGTCGAAACCGACACGAAATTGCTCATGAACGTGGCACAGCACAACTCGCGTCCGCAGGGACCAATGCCGCCGATGCGTCCGGCCTCCTGCCGTGCGCCTATCTGTTTCATTTCGATGCGCACGCGGAAGACATCGGCCAGCACTTTTATCAGTTGCCGGAAATCGACACGTCCGTCGGCAATGTAATAGAATATGGCTTTGCTGCCATCGCCTTGATATTCCACATCGCCGATTTTCATCTCCAATTTGAGGTCTTTGGCTATCTGCCGCGAGCGAATCATGGTGGCTTGTTCTTTGGCTTTGGCCTCTTCCCACTTTTCGATGTCGTTCGGGCGCGCGAGGCGATAGACGCGTTTCACCTCGTAACGTTCGAGCGAGATGTTGTTCTTCTTGATTTGCGACAACACCAAATTGCCGGTCAGTGTTACGGTGCCAATGTCGTGTCCGGGCGTGGCTTCGACGGCCACCAAATCGCCTTTTTGCAATTTCAGTTTATTGCTATTGACGTAGTAGCCCTTGCGCGTGTTTTTGAATTGCACCTCCACCAAATCGGTAGCCAACTGTGCTTCCGAAATATCGGCCAGCCAATCGACGACGGGCAGTTTCTGCCGACTGTTGCAGCAAAAGCCTTTTGCGCCGGGGTTGCTGCAGCCGTTATTGAGTGTAAATTCTTCCATATCAGATTTGTATTGTATTTTTTTGAAACAAACTATTTTTTTCTTTTTCCTATTTGCGCAACAAGCGATAGAGGCGTGCGCACATATCGAGCAGCACGATGTCCATATTGCCGTTTTGTTCGATTTGGGCTTCGGCCGTTGCCAATTCGTCCATGATGAGCAACACGTTGCGTTCGTTGATGAATTGCGAAAACTTGGCGGCAAACGCTTGTTCGTCGGCGCTCATGTAGGTGATGACCGGCTGCTGCAGATGCAACACAAAATTTTCGCGCAACATCCGTTGTGCATATCTGAAATAGGCTTTGACCGACTCGCGCCCTGCGGCTTTCAGTTCGGCACTCCACCGCATGATGTCTTTGACGCCGAGCGCCCACACCGCGCGCATCATTCGCACAAACCAATCGAAATAACGTCGGAGTTCATCGTCCTGCGCCAGCAGTTCCGTCAGGTGCGACCAACTGCCCTGCGCCATGCGTGCCAACAGCGGCAACTGTTCGGTGTGTCCAAGCGTTTTTTGTGTCGCGGCACGCACCAAATCGTCCTCGCCAAGCGGCGGCACCGGCACGCGCTGCACGCGCGAACGAATAGTGCCCAGCAAATCGTCGGGCGTAGCGGTTACCAGCAGGAATAAGGTTTGTGCCGGCGGTTCTTCCAAAATTTTCAGCAGATGGTTGGCACAGTTTTCGTGCATCTTCTCCGGATGCCAAATAATCATCACTTTGTAATCCGATTCGTAGGTTTTGAGGCTCAACTTACGAATGATTTCGTCGCCTTCGCTTGCGTAGATAACGCCTTGTTTGCCGGCATCGATACAGGCCATCCAACGATTGAGCGTCAGATAGGGATTGTCGATGAGCGCCTCGCGAAATTCCGGCAGAAAATGGTCGCAAATGGTCTTTTTTTTGCTCTCGTTTTTGATTATCGGGAATACCAAATGCAGGTCGGGATGCGCCAATTTGGCAAACTGCACACACGACGGACAGACGCCGCACGAGTCGGTGTCGGTGCGATGGCTGCAACACGCATACTGCGCATAGGCCAATGCCAACGGCAGTTTGCCCGCACCTTCGATGCCGCAAAATAGTTGTGCATGCGGCATGCGCCCCTCGATGACCGATTGTCGCAACCGCTGTTTCACAGCCTCTTGTCCTATGATGTCAGCAAACAACATACCATTACGGTTTAATCTGCAAAGATACAAAAAAATCGGCTAATGCCGATTTTTTAACAGCAAAAACCCGCATCAGGTGCCAACGGATTGCCAAAAAGCCAACTATTTCTACTGATTACTAAGTGTTTGAGAGCGATTGACGCTGCACGCGCTTGCGCCGCAGAAGCAAATATCCCAACGCCAAGCAAAGCAAAAATCCGACTGCATCGGGAAGCGGACAAAGCACGCCTGTACCTGTACCGGGAATACCACGCGTCTGCGGCACGGCAAAAGGGCGCACTGTCGTTTCACCAAAAAGTTCGTTTGCAAAAGCATTGTCGGCAACGGATGCCGACGCCGTGCGACACGAACTAAAGCCGGTCGAAGTGCCACCACCAAACGATCCGCCGACCGCATAATTCGCCGCGGTGCGTTGCTTATTATTAAATAGGGTGTTGGTAGATGGTAAAATGCTATACGAAGTGCCGCATGCTGCGGGCGCACTCGGGACAGCGGCACGCACCGATGTGCCACTACGGACTGCCTGCGTCGATGGATAGTTGCGCTCGATGGTGGTCATGAGCGGCATGCTGAAGATGTCTTCGGCCACACACTCTATACCACCACAAAGAAACAGACCAAAAAGCGCTATCAATAAGCGTTTTGTCAATATCATCTTTTTTTACCTTATCACTATTTTGCGAACGGCGGCATCGCCGGCCGCTGTCGAAATGTGCAACAAATAAACGCCCTGCGGCAATACAAATTGCGTTGTCGTTTGGGCTATATTTTGTATATCCAAAATCAGTTGTCCTGTCGTGCTGTATGCTCTGACAGCATCGAGCGTGGTCGATGCAGCCACATACGTTGTGCCGCTTGGTTGCGCGTAGGCCGCTATCGTTACATCGGCACCGCCGGCGGCCGACAAATCCGTCGGTGTGTCGTCGTCATCGTCGGGCGAATAGTTCAGGCGCTGGATGTAGTAGCGCGGATAGTCGGACGGCACGCCTTCCAATTCAAGCATCATGCCATCGCACAGCGGAATGGTCAGTTGCTCGTAGTCGTCGTACAGTTGCAGCCCGTGCGCAAACGAACTGACGCCATCGAACCATACCGTAAACTTGTTTACCCGCTGTCCATCGGCACAATGGTAAGTCAGCGGCACGCTTTTCACCTTGTCCATCACATTCACTGCGAGCGGCGTGTCGTCGGCTTTGGTGTAAATAACCGTGTGCGCCGAAGCCGTTTCCATGTAGTTGTCGGCAAAGGTAAGGAGCGCCGCATCTTCGCCCGGTACCACATCGTCGGAGGCATCGGACGTTTCGCCCAAGAGCAATGTGCTGTAATAGTCGTTGCAAAGCGCATTTACCTGAAGCATAGCGAATTGCGACTGTTGCGTAGTGCGTCGCATGTGCGCGCGTTGCGCCGGTGCAGGCGCCGGTGCAGCTGCACCACCCGACACAACATCACGATTCACACTAAACATCGCCGGCGTGAATTTGACATCGATGGAGGTCGTTTCGGTGGTGGTTTCGGCCAACACAGACCGGAACGGCAATAGGTAGCCGTTGTACGCATCGATAGTATATTTGGTGCAGGCTTCCATGTCCATCATATCGCTGCCGTCGGTGTCGGGTATGCGATAGAATGTGCCGGTGAAGATATGCCGATTTTCGTCGAAAAATTGTTGCAAATCCAGCGTTGACATGGCGGGATTGCCCACAAGAAAGAGTTTTCCGGCCGCATTGTTGGTGAGTGTTATCGTCATAGCCGTATCGGCACCAAACGTTGGTTCGAAGCCCAATCGCCCGTGATTGGACGGACGCACCACATCTTCGGGGATGTCGGACACCTGACCGGTGTCGTAATAATAGTAGTAGCGTGTAGCATCTTTTGGCAGGCGCACCACGATGTTTTGGTCATCGAAATTCGACGAGTTATAGACCCACACAGCAGCGCCCGTTCCGACGGGATACGACACATTCATGGCATTCGACGGCGCGCTCCACGTTACGCTGGTAATATCGACCTGCTGCCCCGATTCGTACATGTTCGACACCGAGCGATTGAACATCGCTTGTGCAAAATAGTACACGGTACGGTTGTCGCAATCGCCACCCGACGAGAACGGAACGGCATCGGCATAATTGTCGAGCGGCACATACATATCGCCCGAAACGGTGCCATGCACCGGGAACGCATACAGGTGCCAACGCCACGTGGGCAGCAACATTTCGACCCACGCCTTGTTGTACGACAGCATGTGTTGGTTGCCCAACTGCGCGTTCGTTTTGAAGTGGATGTTGTTGCAGCGATTGACGGCGTAGTCGAAATCGTACGAAATGTACTGCTGCGCCGATGCTTCGACCGGAGCCGTTTGGTGGTCGGGCACCACAGTCGAAGTGTTCAGCACCGGATAGGCACCGTTTTCGCCCAAATCGGGGATAATGATATTGGTGTGAGCCATCGGCACAAAACCGCCCCGCACCTCATTGCCGGCTTCGTCGGCCATCGCCCAGTTGTCGTCGTTGTTCCACGCCGTGCTGCTGCCGTTGGGGCTCCAAACAGCATAGTCGGGCACCACTTTGACTGTGAAATAGGTTGTGCCGACCGGACATTTGCGGCCGGTGCCCACGTTGATAGAATCTTGTTTGGAAACGTTGGTCAAACGGATGCCGAACGTATAGGAATAGCCCTGTTTGAGTGCGAAATTGGACACCGTCGTATTCGGCGTGAGCACCAGCTCCGATACGCCTGCCGTCCATACGATGAAATCCTTTTTATCGGGTTGCAACACAAAACGCGTTACATCTTCCGACACGAAATCGGGGTCGTCGGACGACACCAGCAGCACCGTGTCGATATTGACATAATACGACGTATCGACAGGCAGATAGAAGGCGGAAAAATCTTTGGACACCCGCACGCCACGAATCTGATTTTGTATTTGGTCTTTCTCGCCACGCCGACCAAGCGTCAGATTGTAGCCGCCGGTGTTACATAGTTTGAACGAGGCCGGCATCGGATTGTCGCACACCTCGTAGCCGGCGACACAAGTGCCATTGATGGGAATGACCAGCCGATTGAGGTCTAAATCGGTGGCCGTTTGCGTGATGATAATATCAACATATTCGGCGGCCAACGTGAGCAACCCGCGACTGACGAGCGTGCTCAGAATGTTGTACGAATCGTCAGAAAGGTATTGGCGATTGATGCCGTCGATAGAAGTAACCGACAAGTTGGGATTCGGCACGCCGTCTATTTCCAGCGGCGAGCGCAAATCGGTCAATGCCTCGATCATCTGCACAAACGTACAGCCATACACCGCGATGTTCGACGCATCGGTCGAGTCGGCCGGCGAGCCATACAGCCAATCGGACAGACAAGTGCTGACGCGGTCGTGGCTGTCGTACACCTTAACCGACAGTCTGTACGATGTGTTGGCACAAATCAGTTCCGATGCGCTGACCATAGGCTCGTTGTCCAATGTGAGTTGCACGCGCGGCACCACCGTAAACGAACTGCTCATGGCACAGAGCGCATACGCCAAATCCTGTTCGCGGAACGCCGCACGGAACGTTACCGTCGTGTCGGCACCACACTGCAAATCCTGCGCCACATAGAGTACATAGTGTTCGGAGCCATCGACCTCCTCTTTGATGTAACCCACACGTTTCGAGTTGTCGGCCATGGCGGCTTGTTGGAACTCGTGTACTGTATTGTATATGTGGCTGTTGTAGTTCGCTTCGATGTCGGCATCGCCGGCCGGCAATATCAGGTAGCCGCAGGTGTTTGCGGCGTTGGGATTGTCGTATTCAATATTCGTTATCACCTTGCCTGTGGTTTCGTTGTACCACTGATAATAACATTTCACCCCACCCAAATTGATGTTTTCGACGCCCATCGACTGAAAATCGATACGCGTAATCGGCGTGATGATGTTGGATTCGCCATTGCCTTGGCACGTGGTACTTGCCTGCATGGACGACAGCACCTGCGTACTTTGGTACACGCGGATGTCGTCGATCAGGAAGTCGTTGCCGTTCGACGCGCCGCAGTGGTTCGATATGCGCAAACGGTACTTCTCGTAGTCGCCGTCGGATTCGATGGAGAAGAACACCTGCTGCCACCCCAAATTGGGCTTAATTTCGCCGGTCGAGAAGGTGGTTTGCTCGTGTTCGTGGCCTTCGGCATCGATGCCCACCAATTGGAATTGGAACACCGGCCTACCAACATCATCACCAGACGCAGTATTGGCCGAATTGATCCACGCTGAACAGAACATGCGCGAGCCGGCGCATAGTTCCGCTTTCAGGTCGAGGCTGACCACCTGACCGGCCATGGTGGTGCCGTCGCAATAGAGCATGTAGCCGTTTTCGGCGCCGCTGCGGTTGTTGGTAGCCTCCAACCAACCGGCACCCTTACTGCCGCGCGTGGTGTTGATGAACATATATTCGCCATAGTACGGAAATGCAGCCGAAACTGTACGATATTGCTGCGGATTAGCCGGATCGACATAGCAGAAACCATAAGTCGCTTCGTCCCATGCAAGTGGCTTATTATAAGCACAATAGGCCGTAGTACCGGGCTTGTCGTAGTCGAAATCGAGTTTGGCCAACAGCAGATATTTGCTGTCGAGTTCGGTGTTCGACACGATGCCGCCGACACGCTCCTGCACAGGACCAACCTCGTCGCACGCCTTGTACTCTACCTCGAACTTCGCCACATTGACCCAGCCGGAATATTCACCATTATTATTGTACCGACATTGCAGTGTATAGATGATTGTGCCAGGCGAATTGCTCTGCACTTTGGCATATTTACTACCTACAATAGTCGGGTTGATAGATGCGCCGTTTGCGACCCACCGGTATTGATTGACCGGTTGCACACTGCCTTGATTAGTCTTGACATAATAATTATTGTGTACCCCGCCATTTTGAAACTCGTATTGCGCACCAAGGTAGATAGAGTCGCAAGTGCCGGCCGTCAGTTTGTAGTTTTCGAGGTAAGGATCATCGTCGTCGCCGCCGGTGTAAGCACTCCAGTTATCCGCCATTTCGGAGGCCGGCCGTATTTCGTAAATCACCCGATAGGAGAGCGTCGGCTCGGTTATCTCTTCGTTTTGACTTCCCACAAAACTATAGTCGATATACGACGACACATCGCACGCAATGCGATGCACACTGTTGTCGGGCATCGTAAAGTTGGCTCCGCACGAACCCACCGACGTCTGCGTGCCAAAATGACCATGTGGCGTAGTAGCACGCGTATTATTCACTTTGAATTGGAAATTATTAGCGATTGCGAGGTCGGTATCGTAGTCGTACCAACGCCAATAGCCCTGGAACGCGCCCTCGGGCAGCACAAATTTATAGTTCTCACCCTGTTTCAGATAGATGGTGTAGTTCACCGTATGGACGCCCTGCATATAGCGTGCATCGTAGTCGGAGCCCGAGGCGCCCTTTTGGTGATAAAACTTGTATGCGCCCGGATAGACTATCTGCACCAAATCGGCGGTGTAGGTGGTGTAACTGCTGCCTTCGACGTGCGTATAGGCCAACGTTGCAGCGGGATTGACCGCCGTAGCCGCAATGCCATCGACTGCCACGCGCATAATCGAATCGTCCACCAGCGTAACCGTCCAATTTTCGGCCAGCACTTTCGGTTCCAAGCCGATGCCGGCACGTTCCAGCAGCACGGCCTCATTTTTTTTCACCACCGCCGTGTCGATAGGATCGTCTGGATGGTCGGACTGGAACCACCGCCGGCCACGCTCCGAGTGCTGCATCAGTTTGAAATCGTGCGTCATGTCGCGATTCTCGAACGTGTAGTTGTCGGGCGTCATGACCAACGACGACACATCGACCCATTCGTAGCGCCTGACAGGTTGGGTCATAGGCAACGGCGTTACGGTAACGGTCTTACCATTCTTCAGCACACATTCTGCAATCAACGCATCAGACCGCGTGTCGGCAGTACTAAATTCAGCCGCCGTTTTTTCTACTATCGGTTCGTGTTCGGTGGTAATAACAATCGACGTGCCGGAGACGCTTACCGACTGCGGCTGTAAGTCATTCGTCTGCCAATCAGTAGTAATGTTATTAATGTCGTCGCTACTAAGTTCAGTGGACGAGATTTCTATCTCTTTATAAGCATTTGATTCCGGTTTATAGAAACTCCGTTCCGTTACCGTAACCACAAGTTCTCGGGTTTCCGAAGCCCATCCCCAACCAATTCCGGTGATATTATCCTTAAAACCGGCAGAATATTCAATGGTTTCGGTATATGTTGGAGTAGAAGGTTTATTATTCTTGAGTTTATCAACAACAAAATTGCTGCCATTATATACCAAATACCTATTATTTCCACTTTTGAACGCGCCATTACGATTATCCCATTGCCAAGCAGTTCTATCATTAGCATTAGAGGTTAATACTAAAGTACCATTATTATTTCGCAACCAGTAATCAGTAGAATATTTAATAGAATAGTGTACATTTTTCAAATAATAATTAGTAGTTCCCCACGAGGTCTCTGCTGTTACCACCCACAAGGCGGCATTGGTCAGTGGAGGTGTCGTTGTTCCAACCGCAGTTCTACTTGTGGCTGTCAAGTAGTTGCCATCATACACAATGGCGATGGTGTAGCCACTCTGCCACGCCTGCGCCTGCACACACACCACACACAGGCAGCACACCAACCACAAGCGGCGCAACACACTATTTATAGGCATTATTTTTCGATTTTTCGGCATCGTTTTCAAAACAAAACAATTTCGGTAATCTATTTGGCCGCAAAATTACAATTTTTAGTTTTAATATGCAAGTTAATTATTTTCAAAAAATAAATATTTAATATTAAAAATGTGTCATAAAATATATTCAACGCTCACAAGCCGCTATAATAGGGCATACAGCAACCAAATCTATCGATTACAACCCGTTATTATCATTTATTTCCTACAAAGAAATGTTATTTAAGTTCAAAATAAAAGTACGTAATTCCCAATTCCAAAATTTCATCGGTTGCAAAAAAAAAAAAAAAAAAAAACGGTTAAATTTTGTAAACTATAAAAATAATGTTAAAAACATTAACACTCTTGCGCATATCCACAAAAAGGCGTACATTTGCACAACAAACCAACGCAAAACGCTTTGCAAAAGACCATTGCACACATTGTTTCGGTGGTGCTGCACCCGCTGTGGATGCCGCTCTACGCCGCATTGCTGGTGCTGTGCATTCCGTATGTGCGCGCCGAGATGTGGCCGTGGCAGATAGCGCAACTGCTGGGCAGCATTGTGCTGCTGACCATAGTGCTGCCCATGGTGGTCGTCGGGGTGCTGCTCCGGCGCCGGCACATCACGCAGTTGTCGATGCCCGACCGGCACGAGCGCACGGGACCCTACATCGTCGCCATAACGGCCTATACGCTGCTGTGCTACCTATTCAAACAGTGGCAGATGCCGTCGTACATCACGCTGACGGCCGTAGGCATGACCTTGGCGGTGAGCGCTCTCGGTCTGATCAATTTGCGGTGGAAAATCAGTGCGCACCTGTGCGGCATCGGTGCCGTGTGTGGCGCCACGTTCGCCATGCTGTGGATGATGTACTCGGGCAACATAGCGCTGTTGGCGCTGTTCGTGCTGTTGGGCGGTGCAGTGGCGTGGGCGCGCCTCGTCCTCGAAGCACACACGCCCGCCCAAGTGTTTGCCGGCTTTGCACTCGGTTTTAGCGGCGGTTTTCTGCCCGTGATGCTATTCTACGTTTGACCCGACATGAAATTCGTTTCCGGCATATTCATCGGTTTGGCGGC
This sequence comes from Paludibacteraceae bacterium, assembly GCA_051870755.1. GTDB lineage: Bacteria > Bacteroidota > Bacteroidia > Bacteroidales > Paludibacteraceae > W0P28-013. The sequence goes on from JBJECE010000036.1 coordinate 92,747, forward strand.
TGTGCTGCTATCGACCCAATCGACTCGCGCACAGCAGGTTACGTTCACCATTCCGCCCACATTGCGCCACGCCGGCATCAGTGCCATAGTGAGCCGCACCGACGACGACACGACTGTGGCCGCCCTGTCGCCCGAACGCAGCGCCACGCCGGCCAGCATCACAAAACTCGTTACCACGGCCACCGCCCTGGAGATGTTGGGCGCCGATTTTCGGTTCGTTACCGGCATTGCCTGCGACGGCACACTACGCGATGGCACACTCGACGGCAATCTGTACATCGTGGGCGACGGCGACCCGAGTTTAGGCTCGCGCTACACGGGCAAAACCGATTTTCTGAGCCATTGGTGTGAAAAATTGCAACAGTGCGGCATCCGCAAAATAACGGGTAACATTGTGGCCGATGCGTCGATATACGACCGCGCAGCCCTGCCGCCGCGCTGGACGTGGGAAGACATCGGCAACTACTACGCCGCCGGCGTGTTCGGCTTGTCGGTGTGCGACAACACCATCAGCATAACGATGCGCACCGGCGCAGTCGGCACCCGACCGACCATACTCGACATAGCGCCGCACCCGCACGGGCTGCAACTCGACAACCAAGCCATCGTAACACACACCAAAACCGACAGCGCCTACATCTACGGCATGCCCTACGACAACCGCCGGCTGATTACGGGCGCCGTGCCCGCGAACCGCAGCCGTTTCGTGCTGAAAGGCGACCTGCCGAATCCGCCACTCTGCGCCGCCGAACTGTTGGCCGCGCAACTGCGGGCAAACGGCATCGCCATCGAAGGCATCGCCACCGATTGTGCGCCGGACACGCACAAAAGTCGGAAAATTTTGTTTCGACATCGCTCGCAGCCGCTGTCGGAATTGTGCCGCATCATCAACTTCAACAGCAACAACAACTACGCCGAACATCTGCTGCGCCGACTTGCGCCACACACCGATGCACCGGCCACCCACAACGCCGCCTTGCGGGCAGTAACCAATTTTTGGAAGCACCGCGGCATCGATTTCGGCGGCGTGTCGCTGAATGACGGCAGCGGCCTATCGCCCATGAACGCCTTTCCGGCCACATTTCTGAACGACATACTGCTGCAGATGGCCAAATCGCCCCGCTTCGACACCTTTTTGGCCTCGATTCCCATCGCCGGCAAAGAGGGCTCGGTGGTAAACTTTATGAAAACGGAAAAATCAGCCGAAATCCACGCCAAAAGCGGCAGCATGGACAGTGTGCAGGCCTACGCGGGCTACATCGTCAAGAACGGCACGACGTATAGTTTTTGCATCATGGTCAACCATTTCGACCGCCGGCAAGATGCACGCCACGCCATCGAGCAATGGTTGCAACAAATAATAGCAACTCTATGATTATCAACACCATGCAACAACACTTCGACGAAACGGACTCGACCAACCGTTGGCTGCGCGACCACATAGCCGACTGCGCTCACGGATTTTTGGTCGATGCCGATTTTCAGACCGCAGGCAAAGGACAAGCCACCAACAAATGGGAATCGGAACGCGGCCAAAATCTGCTGTTCAGCCTGCTGCTCGAACCGACGAAAATAGCGCTGCGCGAACAATTTTTGTTGTCGGAACTTGTGTCGCTGGCCATGGTCGATACGCTGAAACGCCACCTCGGCTGCGATGTGTGCATCAAGTGGCCGAACGACATCTACGCGGGCGACGGCAAACTATGCGGCATACTGATAGAAACCATCGTGCAAGGCGGCGCAATGGCCAAAGCCATCGTCGGCATCGGGCTGAACGTGAACCAAACCGTGTTTACAAGCGACGCGCCAAATCCCGTGTCGATGAAAAACATCGCCGGTAAAAATTTCGATAGAGCACTTATTTTGAGCGACTTACATAACACTATTTTGAACTACTACGCCGATTTTGCGCCGGCTGCCGCTACGCAAGTGCAACAACGCTATTTTGCGGCACTCTATCGCAACGCCGGCCTCCACACCTACCTACTGCCCGACGGCACGCAGTTTGCAGCCGCCATCGAGCGTGTCGAGCCGACAGGACACCTTGTGCTGCGCGACGCCGACAACCGCCTGCGAACGTTTGCATTCAAAGAGGTGCAATTCGTCATCGCAGAATAAGATTGCCAACGACAAAAAAGCGAGGGATTGTCCGCGCCGAACAAATCCCCCGCACATCGGTAAAAACTGACACCCGACGCGGTCAGTTGGGCAACTCGTCCATCGCCGTGTCGGCCACGCCCATGGACTCGGCCACTTCGGCAGCGCGCGCCAAGGCTTTGTGAATGTGGTCGAGCACATTCTCCTTGCCCACCAAACGCACGATGCCGGCACGTTCCAGCGACCGATACACCGTCGGATTGACGCCCGACAAAATGATTATTCGCTTGTCGTTCAGCGAGTTGTTGATAAATGTTTCGAGGTTGTGCAGGCCTGTCGAGTCGATGAACGACACTTTGCGCATCCGCACGATACGAATCGGTTTGCTGTCGTGCATACGCGTTATTTCGTCGAACTTGTTGGCGATGCCGAAGAAGAACGGTCCGTCGATTTCGTACACCTCGGTGCCGGCCGGAATGGTCAGGCGTTCGTCGGAAGCCTCGCCGTCGTGGTGCACCTCCATCTCGTCGCTGATGACCGAGATGTTGGTATTTTCCATGATACGTTTCATGAAACTAACGACCGCCATCAGAATGCCCACCTCGATGGCGATGGTCAGATCGAAAATGACGGTGAGCAGCAGTGTGGTGAACATGATGGCTGCACTCATGCGCGAATGGTGGCAGATGGAACGAATGGAACGCCAACCGCTCATGTTGTACGACACCATAATCAGCACGCCGGCCAAACACGGCATCGGAATAGCACCCACCAAACCGCCCAAAAAGAGCAACACCAGCAGCAACACCACCGTGTGAACCACGCCGGCCACCGGTGTGCGACCGCCATTGTTGATGTTGGCCATAGTGCGCGCAATGGCACCCGTAGCCGGAATACCGCCAAAAAACGGCACCACCATATTGGCCACGCCCTGCGCTATCAGTTCGGTGTTCGAGTTGTGGCGATCGCCGATGACACCATCGGCCACCATAGCCGACAGCAACGACTCGATGGCGCCCAACATGGCCATGGTGAACGCCACAGGCAACAGTTGCTGCACCGTAACAATCCAATCGGCACCGGCCTCCAACTGCGGCACACGCAGCGACGGCAGTCCCGACGGCAATTCGTACAAATCGGCAATGGTCTTGACGGAATCGATGCCGGCATAGCGTTTCAGCAGCCAGCAAACCAACGTCATGATGATGATGGCCAGGAACGATCCAGGGATTTTTTTCGAGACGAAAGGCGTCAGCACAATAATCAGAATAGTGGCCGCACCCACGGCAAACGCCGCCCAATTGATGTCGGACAGATGATTGAAATAACAGATCCACTTTTCGATAAAGTTGGCCGGCACCTGATCGATGCCCAGCCCGAAGAGGTCGTTCATCTGCGTCGAAAAAATGACGATGGCAATACCGCCCGTGAATCCGACAATGATGGGATAAGGCATAAACTTGATGACACTGCCAAGGCGCGTGATGCCCATCAGCACCAAAATGACGCCGGTCATGACAGTGGCTATCATCAAGCCGCTGAGGCCATACTGCTGTATGACGCCGTAAACCAGCACGATGAACGCGCCTGTAGGACCGCCTATCTGCACTTTGGTGCCGCCAAGCACGGCTATCAACAAGCCGGCGATGATGGCCGTAACCAAACCTTCGGTGGGACCCACGCCCGACGCTATGCCGAACGAAATGGCCAACGGAATGGCAATGATGCCGACGATGATGCCGGCCACAAGGTCTTTGGAAAATTGCGCGCGCGTGTAATGCTTCAGGGTAGCAAAAAACTGCGGCTTGAAGTCGATAGTTCCTTTTAGTTTCATGAAAAACAGTAATAAAAATGACACAAAAAAACATCACCCGACATGACAAACATGCGCGAGCGTGTGCTTTTCAGGTGCTAAAAGGTAAGGTTTAAGAACAGCGGCAGCACCGCTTATTTTTGGGAGTGCAAAAGTATGAAAAAAAACAATACTATGTACTTAAAATCGTAAAAAAATGATTTTGGCACACAAACAAGAGGGCAAAATAGTGCAAAATGGATGAAAAAAAAGCCCCCCAGCCCTGAAGTGCACCCCAAAAGTTAGACAAAAAACTTTTGTAAAAGATGCGAGTTCAT
>JBJECE010000037.1:0-26071 GCA_051870755.1 Paludibacteraceae bacterium
CACTTGATTTTTCGGCTCGCAGCCTATGCAATTTTTTTGCACAGAAACTACTTTAGTGCGTGGTTTCCGGCGCAGCAGGTAGGGTTAAATATAGTTTCAACGTTTAATAGTTTCATTGTAGGGACGTGGCGCGCCGCGTCCCTACTCTATGTTCTAAAATCTATGCTCTTGACTCTATTCGCATACCGCGCGTACGGAATGACCATAATAGCGCGGGGCATCTATGTTGTTTATACCGCTCGAATAACAGAGTTCCATCCATGCGGCACTGCTGGAAGTGTCAGCAGTGTAGAGTGAACTCGACCAATAAGGTGCCGCACTACCTACGCCGCTAATGCTCTCACCATCGCTGTAAAAGCCCGCAGCAGGGAGAAAGATGGCGTTGCCGTTAGCACCTTTCACTTCGTAGCCGTTCTTGCCGCTACCATTAAAGTTTTCAACCCACGTCCACGTGCATTTGTCTATCAGTTCTTTCCATTCGTCGTTAGTAGGCATACGCCATGTGCCGCCCCAGTTTACAGTAGCAGCATCGTCTTCGGGATCAAGAACGGTTTTGTTATCCACGGTGCCGGCATTAGCATCCGTGCAATACTTTTTCACAATGATTTTGCTATCTACTCGTTCCATCCATTTGTAAGTTGACAACGAGTAATCCGATTTTGGTTCGGTTTCGCCCCACGCGTAGTGATTGCCATACTCTTCGGGTGCGGTGGCGCCCACGTTGCAAGTCGCCCATTTAACGCTCAGGCCAAGGTCAACATATTCGTAACCATTTTCGGTGTTAGCCGGCGCGGTAAACGAAATGCTGTCCACATCGGCAATGGTGTATTTTACATAACTGCCATTAGTTTTGTAAACATAAAAGGTCGTTTGGGCTATGGCAAATACGCTCATGCACAGAGCGCATGCAAAAAGGGTCAGTTTTTTCATAGTTGTTTACTTTTTAATAAATTTGATGATTTGGTTGTTGATTTTAAGCAGATAACTGCCTTGTTGTAAGGTAGTTACGTCGATTTGTTGTGCTGCGCTGTGCAGCAGGGCGCGGCCTTGCAGGTCGTACACGGTGCAGGTGGCATCGGCGGCTACGCCTTCGATGCGCAGATAGTTCTGCACAGGGTTCGGGTAGGCGTAAATCGTGGCTTTGCCCGCTTCGGCAAGGGCGGTGGGCTGCTGCTCCATCGTGCCGAAAAGCACGCAGCGTACGCCGTTCACGTTGCCGGTTTCGGTTTGCAGGGTCATGCCGCCGGCATCGAACACGATGCGTTGCACCGAGGCAAGTTCGTAACTTGTCTTTGCACCATCGGCCGACACCGCAATGACGGCCGGCACAGTGGCTGCACGCAGGCCGAACAGCGCCGGCAGCCACATCAGAAGTAAAATTTTGTACCTCATTGTCGTTTAATGTTTTAAAATGTTGTTTGCGTAGTTTTCGTAATTTTCGTAGTTTTCGTTGTTTGGCACCCTTTGTCGCTACTACTCACTACTCATTTCTAATTACTAATTGTTTTTCTACCTCCCAAACCCTCCTGAAGGAGGGCTTCAAGTCCCCTTTAGCCTGTCTACCGAAGGTAGAGCCTGCCTGCCAGTAGGCAGGGGGCTGGGGGGCTTGCATTATTTCACCACTACCTTAACGGCAGCCTCGCCAACTTTAACTACATAAACGCCACACAGTGAACCATTTAGGCGTGTTACGTCGCGGCCAAGCAGGTCGTAGATGCGGAAGTCGCCCTCGCACACGATGCGACCGTTTTCGGCATAGACGGGCGCTGCCATTACGGCCTCAAGCGCAGTTGGTGTCGCAGCAAATTCCGCGGCGAGCGTTACATCTGCCGTTACGGTGATGGTGCGCGGATTTTTGGTGTTGCTGTCGCTCCATTGCACGAAGTGGTAGCCTTCGTTAGCAGTGGCGGTGAGGGTAACTTCTGTGCCGTATGCAAAGACAGTTTCAGCGGTCTCGGCGCCATTCGCTGCAACCTTTACGCTACCATTCTCGCCTGCGGTTACCGTTACCGTATGCGGATCGCCTTCAAAGATAGCGGTGAGACTCATATCGCCTGTGAGGGTGAATGTGTAAGTTGGATTCTTCGTGCCGTCTGACCATTCTACAAAGTGGTAACCTTCGTCAGGCGTAGCCGTAAGCGTTACTTCCGTGTCTTGGGGATAGATACCGGCACCGGTTACTGTGCCATGTTCTGCAGTGAGTGTAATTGAATAGGTGGTAAGCATAAGAACAGGACGGATAGACAGGCCGTAACGACGGTATTGGCTGTACCTGCCCACCTTGCTCTCGTCGAACGCCACTTCCATCGCGGCTTTCGAGTAGTCGTTGAGCGAACTCGACCAATAATTGTTTCCGTCAAAGGTGTAGTTCTGGTAATCGCCGCGATAGCCCGCAGCAGGGAGAAAGATGGAGTTGCTGTTGGTTTTGCTGGTTACAATTCGTCCTGCTACGCCTGTGCCGTTATAGTCGCTTGTCCACGTCCATGTGCAGTTTTCACGCAACTCCGTCCATTCGGCATCGGTAGGCATACGCCATTTGCCACCCCAATTTACATTGGCAGCATCATCTTCGAGGTCGAGCACGGTTTTGTTGTCTTTAAAGCCGTCCTGACCAAACGAATCGTTGCAGTACTTGGTTACCTGCGTATTGTCAACAGTGCTGCCATTACACCATTTGTAATTACTCCAAGTATAAGTGTCTTTTGGTTCGGTTTCACCCCAAGCGTAGTAGTTGCCGTAGCCTTCGGGCGTGGTGGCACCTACGTTGCAGGTAGCCCATTGCAGGCCGCTGGGTAAGCCAAGGTCAACATATTCGTAGCCTTTTTCGGTGGTTTGCGCCGTAGCGCACCATGAGCCGCACAGCAAAGCGGCCATCAGAAATGTAGATTTTTTCATAGTTGTAAGAAGTTAAAAGTTTAATGTTTCAAAGTTTAAGAGTTTAATGGTAGGGGCTGGGGGGCTTGCATTATTTTACCACTACCTTGACGGCGCAGTCGGCCGTTTTAACAACATAAACGCCTTGCAATGAACCATTTAGGTGCGTTACATCACGGCCAAGCAGGTCGTAGATGCGGAAGTCGCCGGCGCACACGATGCGGCCGGATTCGACATAAACAACAGGCATCTCGACTACAGCAAGTGCGGTAATTGCAACTTCGTAAACAGGCCGCACCGCCCTGCCGTAATAGCGATTACTGCCTAATCGTTCAAAATAGCCCTGAATGAAACCTATGCCCCATGCGTTGTCCGGAGAACTTGTATCGAGCGTGCCGGACCAATAGACACCACAAGTGCCCTCATAACTCAAGGCATCATTGCTGCGATAGCCGGTCGCCGGGAGAAAGATGGAGTTGCCATTGATTTTGCTCTTTATTTCGTAGCCATGCACACCATTCACGGTTGTCCAAGTCCGTGTGCAACTATCGCGCAATTCCATCCACTCGTTGTCGGTAGGCATGCGCCAATTGCCGCCCCAGTTAGTTGCAGCAGCATCGTCGTCGGGGTCGAGCGTGGTTTTGCCGTCGGTGGTGTATTTTGTAAAGGTACTACCGCCATCAGTCGTATCAAAATAGGTACTCCAAGCGTAAGTTTCTTTTGGCGCGGTTTCGCCCCAAGCATAGTAATCGCCGTACTCTTCGGGCGCGGTGGCACCCACGTTGCAGGTAGCCCATTTAACGCTCAGGCCAAGATCAACATATTCGTGGCCTTTTTCGGTGGTTTGCGCCGTAGCGCACCATGTGCCGCACAGCAAAGCGGCCATCAGGAATGTAATTTTTTTCATGGTTGTAAAAAGTTTCAAAGTTTAAGGTTGTTTTTTCGTAGTTTTCGTAAATTTCGTAGTTTTCGTAGTTTAGAACCCTTTGTCGCTGCGCGACATTTCCTTTAGAAAGGGCAAATCTACGCGCGAATGTTGTGCAGTGCGTGGTCTCCCCTTTTTAAGGGGAGTGCCCGAAGGGCGTAGGGTTCAAAAATCTCAAAATCTATATTCTATGTTCCAAACCTACCTGCGGCAGGCAAGTTCGATGCGCCCCGATATTACTTTCTTGTAACTGCCTAATAATTAACTAATTACCCCCCCCGAAAATGCTCGGAGAGGGTAATATGCCGTATGTTTCGGCTACAAAGTTAAATAAAATTTTTGAATTATATTCACAATAAACCTGATTTTTTTACTACTTTTGCGCTATGAAACCAACCGAACAGATACGCGGACGTTTCGCTCCGTCGCCTACGGGGCGCATGCACTTGGGCAATGTGTACACGGCGTTGTTGTCGTGGCTGTCGGCCAAAGCGCAGGGCGGCGCATGGATTTTGCGCATCGAAGACCTCGACCCGCAACGCAGCAAACCGGCCTACGCCGAACAGATAGAAGACGACCTGCGCTGGCTCGGCCTGCCGTGGGACGAGGGCGGCAACACGCCCGACTACCGCCAGAGCACCCGCACCGAAGTCTATGCACACTATTTTCGCCTGTTGGAACAGCAGGGATTGGTCTATCCGTGTTTCTGCCGCCGCGCCGACATTCTGGCAGCGCAGGCGCCGCATGTGTCGGACAATCACGGCGTGTACGCCGGCACCTGCCGCCACCTCACACCCGACGAAATAGCCCAAAAGCGCACACAACGCACGCCCTCGTATCGCCTAAAAGTGCCGAATCAATCGATAAATTTCGACGACGGACACTACGGCGCACAAAGCCACAATCTGCAACAAGTGTGCGGCGATTTTGTGGTGCGCCGTGCCGATGGTGTTTTCGCCTACCAATTGGCTGTGGTGGTGGACGATGCGCTGATGCACATCAACCAAGTGGTGCGCGGCAACGACCTGCTAACCTCCACGCCGCAACAAATCTATCTCTACCGACTGCTCGGTTTGGAGGTACCGCAATTCTATCATCTGCCGCTACTCTGCTCTGCTTCGGGCGAGCGGCTCTGCAAACGCGACAAAAGTCTCGATTTGGGCGAGTTGCGCAAGCATCATTCAGCCGAAGAAATTATCGGTGAATTGGCGTTTTTGGCACACCTCATCGACAAAGAAGAACCCATTGCGCCACGCGAACTGCTGCCACTGTTCGATTGGCAAAAAATTCCGCATCGCAACATCATCGTATAACCAAAAAGCCGCCCGAAAGGCGGCTTTTTGGTATAGACACGAAAATCGTTATTCGACTGTCGCTGTCAAATCGTATGGTTCCGATTCGACTATTTGTGTTTCGCTCGTTGCAGGATTAGTGAATGTAAAGACGGTTTTCGCCTTGTTGTCGCCCACAAACACGAGTTGAAATTCAAACTTTTCGGGATAAAGCACTTTCAGCAAATCGGCATAGTCGGGGAAGAGCGTTTCGAGCGACGATGTCGGTACCGATACATTGAGTGTGCCGCTCAGCGGGAACGGCGTGCCAACGTTTACCACCATCGGGTCGTCGTCGCACTCGATACCATATTCGTAGCCATCGGAGGTTACGCCCTCTTGTATGCCGACAATGGAATAGGTGTGTTTGGTCAAATCGGGTTCGTCCTCGCCCACCGTCCATGTGCGCAGCGATGCTTCGGAATATGCAAACACGGTCGTGTCGTTGGCGGTCAGTTTTCCGTCGATAATAAAGACTTCAAATTGGCAGTGTCCAAGCGAATCGCGCCCGTTGTTTTCCACGGTCATATCGGCTTCCACCTTTATGTCATCGACATACCAACCATCGAATTCGACATCGAGTTTTGAACCCTGTTCGGCGTATGGTCTTGTGGCTTTCACAATCATTTTGCCGCGGTGCTGGCGCCCATCGATGCCGGCCACGTTCGTTGTGCCGTAATCCACCGTAACGGTTACAGGGAAGTTGTTGTCGCCATTATCGCACACCCATGTAACTTTTGGGCTGCCGGCGGGTTCTTCGGCCGATGCGGTGCGTGCCGGTGCAGCCGCCGCCAACGATACTTGCCGCAGTGCAGCACCGCTCTCGTCGAAAGCATTGTTGAAAATGGTTGCAGCACGCAGATATTGCTGCGACGATCCGACTTCGGCAGTTGCCGGTTGTTCGGGTTGTTCGGGCGTAGCCGGTTGTTCGGCGTTGTTGTCTTGCTTTGGGTCGGTGTCGGTGTCGCACGCTACGCAAAGAGAGGCGGCTATCAATAGCACACCAAAAAATTTCTGTTTCATGGTTATTAAGAATTAAATTGGTTAGTTATTACATTCTTTATGACTGCAAAAGTAATAAAAAAAATTATGTCATATACTTTTTCATAGATTTTTTTTGTGCTTGGAATAAAACAAATGTCCTCAATTTATTTTGTAACTTTGCATAAATAAAGGTTGGTTTTTGTTGTGCCATTTTCACTTGTTATTTTTCCGATAAAGTTTTATTAGTTCTGCCTGCAGTTCGTGTATCTCGCGATCCTTTTCGATACAGGAAGTACAGGTGCTACCTGTGTTTAGATGTGCCACTTGTTTTACGTTCCCTTGTATGTGATGCGCCTGCTGACTAATAGCCGGCGAGTGGGTATTATCGAAAAATTCGTTCGGCGTAATTTGCAGCAAATCACACAGAATTTTTATTTTATTAGATGGTAAAGTGTCGTTTTCGATTGAAAATTTAAGACCATTTGGAGTCATATCAATTTGGCGCGCGATTTCCTTAATCGAAATACACTTATCTTTTGCATAACACTTTAATTTTTCGTAAGTCATTGTTTTATAGTTTATTGTGTGTTATTTTATTTAGACTAAATCTAAATAAGCATTATTTTGCAAAATTTATTTGGATTAAAAAACTAAATGTACTATCTTTGCAGCGTCTTAACAAAAACCAACCTTTTTGTTAAGACAATTTAATAAAAAGGTTGTGCAATACATAAACTACTAAACACAACAAGTTATGGCACAACTCAATTACACTCTATCCAAGCGCACATCGGCCGGCGACAAATCCAAAAAAGCACTTTCGTCGGCCAACGATACAAAGGCATACAACGTATCGACAGGCTGAACAGCCACCACCTCTTTGGCGGTTGGCAGCAACGGCCGCAACGATAAGTCGAATTGCGACTGCACACCGAATAATTTCGCTGACACACCGCGATACGCCTCGTGCGGATACAACTGCATCAGACGCTCGTCCATGTATTCCGCCAAGGTCTGTTCCGATGGTGCATGCAACTCGTACTCGCGCGTTATGACATACAGCGCCTCGGGGTTAAACAGCGGCACACGCGTCGTATCGACCGCCGGCACCATAGGCACTTCCGGCTGCACCACGGCTTTGCGTGCAGCGCAGGCCGACATCACCACCGCCACGCCGACACATAGTATGACGTTACAATATTTCACAAGTATTGCAGATACAATTTATCTGTTTCAATCTGTTTTTTCAGGTCGTCGAGCGAATTGAATTTGTGTTCGTCGCGCAAACGTTCGCGGAGTTTCACGATTAGTTGTCGGCCATAGATGTCGCCGGCAAAATCGAGAATATGCACCTCGGCCGTACGATTGTTGCCTGCCACAGTCGGGCGCGTACCGACATTCAGCAAACCTTTGTAAACTTGATCATTCAGTTGTATATCAACAACATACACGCCGTTTTTTGGCAACATTTTTCGTGGCGACACAGTCAAATTGGCAGTCGGGAAACCGATGGTGCGCCCCAACGCCCGTCCGTGCGCCACGCGACCGGTCAGCGTGTAGGTGTAGCCCAGCAACTTGTTGGCCTTGTCCACGCGGCCGGCCATCAGATAATCCCGAATGACACGCGACCCGACGATAGTGCCGGCGACGGCAAACGGTTTCTCTTGTTCCAAAGCCACGCCCACATCGTCGGCCACCGATTGGTAGTCGGCAAACGACCGCAGACGGTCGCTGCCAAAGTGATGGTCGTAGCCCAACAGCAAGCGTTGTACGCCACACTGCTGTCGGAGCAACAGCAGAAAATCTTCGGCCGTCAGGCGGGCTAATTCGGCGTTAAAATCGAGCATCAGGCAATAGTCGATGCCGGCCTGAGCAAATAGTTCCATCTTTTCGACAGGCGTCGTCAATAATCCCACGTCGGATGCCGGATGCAAAGTACGCGCCGGCGAATCGGCAAACGACACCACCAGCGAGGCACAATGCTCCCGAACTGCACAACGCGTCAGTTGTTCGAGCAAAAACCGATGTCCCAAATGCACGCCATCGAAAAAACCGATGGTGGCAACCGTTTCACACTTAATGTGTTGCGCAAGCGATACTATCTGCATATCAATTCCACGATTTCACGTTGCAAAGTTAATCAATTTTGTCGGTTTCAGAAAAAATTGTACCTTTGCCATTATAAAGATTTACAAAAATAGTGCCATGAGAACTTTACATCGCCATTTGTTGGCCTCGCTGACCGCCATCGTTGCCCTGACAGCCTGCACCCGCACACCCAATTTGCCCGAATCGCCACGCCGCGTATCAGCCGGCCGCTTGTACGAAATGCACCTTTTTTCACCCGAAATGGCCGACACGCTCACCATTGACATTTGGACACCAAACGGTTACGACACCCACACGCGCCACCACGTTGTGTACATGCACGATGGCCAAAACTTGTTCGACGCCGACGCCACATGGAACCACCAATCGTGGAACATGGACTCGACCACACAGCGGCTCATCGACCAAAACATCATTCCGCCAACCATCATCGTGGGCGTACACAGCAAAGACGCCACCCGCATCGGCGACCTGATGCCTAAAAAACTGATGGACGCGGTGCACAACGACACCACACGCGCCACGTTGGACGACATGAGCAGCGGACAGTATCGCGGCGAAGCCTATCTGACATTCATCGCACACACGCTGAAACCCGAAATAGACCGCTTGTTCGCTACCGACCCGGCGCCGGCAGCCACATCGATAATGGGTTCGAGCATGGGCGGCCTCATATCGTTGGCGGCCATGACCGAATATCCCGATGTGTTTGGGGCGGCGGCCTGCCTATCGACACACATCAACAACCCCGACGAACACGGCGGCTTGTACGAGGCGCTGAAAATCTATATGGCCGACCGTCTGCACCTCGACCACACGCATCGGCTTTATCTCGACTGCGGCGACCAAACCGTCGATGCCGACTACACACCCTACTTCGACGATATGGCTGCGCGCATCGACTCGCTGTGCACGGCCGAAATGCAAGTGCGATTCTTTCCGGGCGACGAACACAGCGAACAATGTTGGGAACGCCGTGTCGCCATTCCGCTAACTTTCATTGCCCGATAAAAACAATCCGCCCGAAAAAGTCAAAAGTTAATTTTGCGCCATTTCATCGGTAAAAATCCGGAACGACATCGATGGTACGCCAAAAATTAACACTTTATTAACATTCAGAGCAGCACAACTATCCGTGTCATCGCAAAAAAACGATTCTCAAGCGGTGAAATCGCCTCGAAAATGCGCGTAAAGTATTGATTCTTTGGAATTTGAATACAATTTTAGACATATCGCATTGGAGCGCTATCGGGAGATTTTAGGCACTCGACACTGTGGTTACTGCAACAAAAATTTCCAAGTCGGCAAAATAGTAATCTTTTTGTCTTTGTAAACCGTTTCTCCCTCTTCGTCAGTTGTCAAAACCAACAAATTATCGCATCCGGTGGCTTTTGATGCAGCCACCAATCCCTCCAACTCGCGTTTACGAGTAACGGCATCCGCCATTTGCCACGTTACCTGAATCAGTTGTTGTATCTGCGTATGACGTTGCACCACAAAATCGCATTCGGCCGATTCTTTGAAATACGACAATTTATCTGTCGGTTGCAGTGTACGCAGCAGGTGCATACACACCGTATTTTCGAGCAATTTTCCATTGTCGTCGCTTTGCGGGATCAACACATTTTTATAGAGTCCGTTGTCAATGATGTAATACTTAAACGCCGACGTTTGTTCTTTGATGAGCGAATGTTCGTATTTCGGTATGCGACAAAACATAAACACAGAACACGCATAATCCGCCCATTTATACAACACATCTTTCCCGATTTTGAATCCGCGTGATTTAATATCGTTGAAAATGGCATTTATCGAGGTCGGTTTCGTCAGATTCGACATAATACGTTTTAAGAAAAACCGCAATATCTCGCTATCTTTTACCATATAATGCTCCACCAAATCGCGATACAACATTGTATTGAAATAACTTTGTATTTTGGCCGTTTTCAGCGACCGGTCTGTCATCAGCGTTATTTCCGGAAAGGAACTTTCGTGTAAATACTCAAAAAACGCATTACGCACTTTGGCTTTATCCTGCTCCAAAAAACTTTCGGTATCGACACCGATAAATCGACAATATTCTTTGAATGACAACGGATATGCACGAAATTCGATAGGATAACCGCGTAATGCCGATGCCAATTCTTCGGACAACATCTGCGCATTGCTACCCGACACATAAATATTTTTGCACTGATTTTTGTACACGCGCAATACAAACAGTTCCCAATTTTTAATCACTTGAATTTCGTCAAAAAACATATATACCTCACTCAAAGGTATATCGGGGAACATCTCTAAATACGCTTCAATCACCACATTCAAATCGGCAGCCTGCATATCGAACAACCGCTCGTCGTCGAAACCAACCCACAAAATACGATTGCGCGGCACACCCGATGCCACCAACCGATTGATAGTCAGATGCAACAAAGTTGACTTACCGCAACGACGCACGCCGGAAACAGTTATAATTTGCCGACTGTTAATCGGCAACGACCATTCGCGTTCAATAACATTGAAAGGAATTTCGCTCTGTTTGGTCGCAATTAAAGTTTTAATGACCTCTTTGTTCATAAATTTCCTTTTTACAAGGACAAAAATAGTATATTTTTTCCTTATAACAAAGAAAAAATCAAATTTTTAATCATTTTTGCCTCGAAAATGCGCGTAAAGTATTGATGCTTTGGACTTTCCGACGACAGCCGCGAGTTCGTCCAATTCTGCCATTTTAGCACGTTTCAGGCTTTTGAAGTGCCGAATCAGGTCATTTTTGGTCTTTTCGCCGATGCCGGCAATGCCGTCGAGTTCCGAAGCCGTTTGGCGCTTGCTGCGTTTGTCGCGGTGGAAAGTGATGGCAAAGCGATGCACCTCGTCCTGCACCGACGCCAGAAAACGAAACAGCACATCGGTCGGTTTGGTACCCACCACTTGCGGCGGAAATCCGAACAGCAGTTCGTGCGTGCGATGGCGGTCGTCCTTGGCCAGGCCGGCAATTGGAATCGACAGATGCAGTTCGTCTTCAACCACGCGGCGCACCATCTCCATCTGACCTTTGCCGCCATCGGTGATGATAAGGTCGGGCAACGGCACGCCCTCTTCGATCATGCGCGTGTAACGCCGGCGCACCACCTCCTGCATGGCGCCGTAGTCGTCGTTGCCATCGGCCGATTTCAGAATATATTTGCGATAATCCTTTTTCGAGGGTTTGCACTTGCGAAACACCACACACGCCGACACAGCATCGGTGCCGGCCATGTTCGAGTTGTCGAAACACTCGATTGTTTCGGGCAGTTTCGGCAAATGCAGTGCCGTTTGAATCTCTTTCATCAAACGCATGGCGCGTTGGTCGGGATTGAGTTTTTCGGCCTGTTTGTATTTGTCCACCTTGTATTGCCGCACGTTTTGCGCCGCCAGATCGAGCAATTTCTTTTTGTCGCCACGCTGTGGCACCACGAAATCTAAATTTTCGCCCATTTCATCGGGCAAAAAAGGCACTACCAACGTCCGTGAATCGCTGTGCAAGCGCTCGCGCAATTCCAAAATACCCAATGCCAACAACTCCTCTTTCGGCTCGTCCATTTTTTTTTGGTATTCGATTGTAAGTCCTTGAATAATAGAGCCTTTTACGATTTTCAGCACATTGACGTAAGCAGCATTGTCGTCCTCGTCGTACGCATAAACGTCAAGGTTATCATCGTGTGTGGTTGTTATCACGGTTTTGGCTTGATATTTGACAATGGCATCATATTTCAATTTCAGCACTTGCGCCTCCTCGAAACGTTGTTCGACAGCCAAAGCACGCATCTGCTCCAACAAGTAATCAGTAACGGTATGACTATTGCCGCGCGCAATTTCCTTGATTTCATCGATATTTTTTCGGTATTCCGCCGATGACTGCAAGCCTTCGCACACGCCCATACAATTCTTGATGTGATATTCAAGACAGACCTTAAATTTGCCGGTGCCGACGTTGTGTTCGTCGAGCGGCAGACGACAGGTGCGTACGGGATAAATTTCGTGAATCAAATCGAGCAGCGTGTCAAGCGTCCACACAGAACTGTACGGCCCGAAATAATCGGCATGTTTGGTGATGGTACGCGTTTTGAACACACGCGGAAAAGGTTCGCGCGTGATGCAGAGCCACGGATACGTTTTGCCGTCCTTGAGCAGAATGTTGTAGCGCGGCTGGTATTTTTTGATGAGGTTGTTCTCGAGCAGCAACGCCTCGTGTTCCGAATTGACAACGATGTATTTCAAATCGGCGATGTGGCGCACCAACATGTTGGTTTTCACCGAGTCGTGTTCGCGGTTGAAATACGACGACACGCGGCGTTTCAGGTTTTTGGCCTTGCCGACATAAATAATCGTTCCTTCGTCGTTGAAGTACTGATAGACACCCGGGCTGTCGGGCAAAGCGGCAATAGTATGTTTCAGGTGGTCGTTCATCGGTGCAAAAATAACGATTTTTTCTCGTTTGCAAAAACAACCGTTCACAAAAAAAGCGCCGATACTGAAAATCGACGCTTTCATCGGGAAAAAACGGTTGCTACCGCCTTAGTCTTCGGCGTCGGGCGGCAACACTGTTTGTCGCTGCTGTTGCTTGTCGGCAGCCGGAGCGGATTTTTTCGACTTTTGCTTGTCGGTGACCGGAGCGGCTTTTTGCGGATGTTTTGCATACACGCGTATGCTCTGCATCTCGAAAATTCCGCCGGTTATCACCGAGAGAAAAGCATCCCAAAAACCATAACGCGTGCGCACTTCGCAATTACCATCGGCCGGCGTAGCCACGCGCGTACGACCAAGCGGAACCAAGCCCCAAAACAGATAACATTGTTTGCCTTTTGCGTAAACATACTCGTCGCCTTCGGTTTCGCGATAGGAGCCAACGCTTGTGCGCGTAGTCATGCACGATGGCAACAAGGTCAATACGGCCAACATGAAAACGCTTGCAACAAAAATTCTTGATGTTCTCATAAAAATAAGTTTTTGAAAAATGAATAAAATGATAAAAATTGAGTTCTACACAATAAAAAAGGCGAAAACCGCACTTCATTTGTCTGATGTGGTCTTCGCTTTACCATTGTAACCAAATATAAGCACAG
Organism: Paludibacteraceae bacterium; assembly: GCA_051870755.1. GTDB lineage: Bacteria > Bacteroidota > Bacteroidia > Bacteroidales > Paludibacteraceae > W0P28-013. The sequence goes on from JBJECE010000037.1 coordinate 13,329, forward strand.
TTTACGCCCATAAGCATAAACATTGCACTCATATTCTTGGTTACCGATTAAAAGTTGCGAAGTTTCACCAGACAAGAATAATCACTGCAAAAACAAACCGTCCGCCGACGGCTGCTATGTCGCTGCAAAAGTACAATTTTTTTTCAAAAAAACCAAACGAGCGCACCGGCGTTACAAAAAATTTGAGCGAAATTTCGTCAGAGCCGGTGCGCCCGCGCAGTGTTGATTAGCATTTAGAGGAATTGTTTCCGCGTCCTTTTCCGCTCGGATTGCCTGTTTTCGAAGGCCATCCGGCACCATTCGGATCGTTTGCTGGTTGTGGCATAATGACAGAATTTAAGAGTTAAACAATAAATTATCGGAAAATTGTTTCCACTGCAAAATTACAACAATTCCAAACGGAAAATCGGTCGTCGGTGTCGTGGGGAAAAAATAGTAGGTCGTGCGGAAAAAAATCAGCCGGTTTCCGAAAAAAAACCGACCGATTTACGAACGTGCCGCCATTTTTTTCCAAAAGTCAAAAAAAGGCGGTTTCATCGATAAAATCACCAAATTTTAATCACAACGATGAGCAACAGAGATGCTATCAGAAAGAGCAAAAAAAGCAACACAAACGCCAAACAAGAGAGTCCCGTGTTGAAATCCTCGTTGCGTTTCAGTATGTTTTGAACCGATTTTTGGTACTCTTGAATTTTTTCGGCAAACATTTTGGCCATTATCGGCGTTATTTCTTTTTGCAGTTCCTGTTTGCGGCGTTGTTCGCGCACATGTTGCAATTGTTCGCGCAGGTCTAACGATTTACCTTTCGGCTGTTTGTTCAGCAGTTCGGCACAAAATTTGGCCGTCTCTTTCGACACCATTATCTGCTGTTTGTTGCAAAACACGATGAGGTTTTCGCCATACGACTCGATGTAGTCGGGGTTGACGAGACAGCGTTTGCCGCACATCGTCAAGTAGCGATTTTCGGTGGCTGTCGTACTGTCGATGAAGTTTTGAAAATACCGAAAATTTTCTTTAGTCGCTATCGGTGTCGAATCGTTCAACAGATAGATCAATGCCGTTTTGGATTTGTTGGCTCCATCGGGCACAATGGCACAAATCTCCCGCAAATCGATATGACGGGTCAAAAACTCTTTGTCGGAATGGCGCACTTCAACCGGGAACTTCATAGTGTGTGTTTTTTAGTGTTTTCGGTTATGCAAAATTACAAAAAAATCGACATACAAAAAAGCCCGATTTTTCAATCGGGTACTTTTTCGTTTTTTTTCGATGAAATCGGCAAAAATCGACTATATCGATTAGTGTACGAACAAGCGCACCAATCGTTGTTTCAGCGCGGTGTATGGTTGATAACGAATCGACAGGTCGATCCATTGGTATTTTTTCACGATGCTTTTTTCGTGGCTGAAGGTTTCGAAACTTTTTTTGCCATGGTAACTGCCCATGCCGCTGTTGCCCACGCCGCCAAAGCCCAAATTCGACGAGGCGAGGTGGATTATCGTATCGTTGACACAGCCGCCACCGAACGGCACTTCGCGCACAAATCGGCGTTCCGTTTTTTTGTCGTTCGTAAAAATGTACAAGGCCAAAGGCTGTGGACGATTTTTTACAAAATCATAGGCTTCGTCCATCGATTTTACCGATAAAATCGGCATTATCGGACCAAAAATTTCTTCCTGCATCACAGCATCGTCGGGCGTTACGTTGTCCAGAACGGTAGGTGCTATTTGCAAGGTTTCAGCACAACTTTGACCGCCAAAAACGACCTTTTCATCGGGAATAAGTCCCACGATGCGGTCGAAATGTTTGCGGTTGATGATTTTGCCGTAGGCCGGATTTTCGAGCGCATTTTCGCCATACATGGCCACAATTTCCTCCTTGACCGCCTGCACGAAACGCGCTTTTACCGATTCGTCGATCAAAACATAATCGGGCGCCACGCAGGTTTGTCCGCAATTCAGGTATTTGCCGAAGACGATGCGCCGCGCTGCAAGTTGCAAATTGGCGGTTTTATCGACAATACACGGACTTTTTCCGCCCAATTCGAGCGTTACGGGCGTGAGGTGTGCGGCGGCCTTCGCCATCACGGTTTTGCCCACATTCACGCCACCGGTGAAGAAAATGTAATCGAATTTTTGCTCCAACAAATCCTGATTTTCCTGTCGGCCGCCTTGTACCACAGCCACGTATTCATCGGGAAAAATCTCGCTTATCAGTTGCGACAGCACGCGCGACGTTTCCGGCGAATAGGCCGAAGGTTTCAGCACACAGCAGTTGCCGGCCGCCAACGCTCCGACCAACGGTTCGAGTGTCAGCAACACGGGGTAATTCCACGGCGACATAATCAACGTTACGCCGTAAGGTTCCTGCACCGTGAAACTTTTGGCATGGAAATTGGCTAACGACGTACATACACGTTTGTTACGGCTCCAACGGCGCATGTGCTTGCGCACATATCCTATTTCGGCCAACGTCAAACCGATTTCGCACATATAGGCTTCGGCAGCCGACTTGCCTAAATCGGCGTACAAAGCGGTTTTCAAGTCGTCTTCGTATTTCAGAATGGCACGCTTCAGATTGTCGAGCGCACGCGCCCGATACGCCAACGAAAAGGTTTGTCCCGTACGGAAAAATTGGCGTTGTTTTTCAACTAATTCGCTGATAATCATATTATTAAGTTTTTATTTTTCTTGTACTGCATAATAAATTTTCTCCAATTCGCGCCGGCTCATCAACATCGGCACCGGATAGAGCGGATTGGCCTCTTGGTTGGCATGGCGCGCCATTTGCGGAATATCCTCATCTTTTATGCCCGACAATTTTGCCGGAATGCCCATCGATGCGTTCATCTGTTCTATCCATGCGATGAAGCGGTTGGCTGTTTCGGCATCATCGAGTCCCCACGACACGGTGCCCGACCGCCGTGCCAACATCGCCAATTTGTGCTGACAACTTTTGCCATACATCTTCAGCACGATGGGCAACAGCACTGCGTTGGCCAACCCGTGTGGCGTGCCATACTGTCCGCCTAGCGAATGCGCCACAGCATGCACATAGCCCACATACGATTTGGTGAACGCCACGCCGGCGCAATAGGCGGCTCGCAACATGGCGTTGCGCGCTTCGGCATTCGACCCATCGTCGTACGCATTTTTCAGATGTTGGTGAATCATGGCGACGGCCTCTTCGGCCATGGCGCGCGTTTCGCGTGTAGTCGAGCGTCCGATATAGGCTTCGACGGCGTGTGTCAGCGCGTCCATGCCGGTAGTGGCTGTGATGTTTTTGGGCAAACCAAGTGTAACACGATAATCCAACACAGCATAATGCGGAATCAGGCAAAAGTCGTTTATCGGATATTTGTGGTGTTTTTCGCTGTCGGTGATGACGGCGGCCAACGTCGTTTCGCTGCCCGTGCCGGCAGTTGTTGGCACAGCAATGAGCGTCGGCAGTTTTTTCCACACGCGCAACAAGCCTTTCATCTGGCTCACTTTCTGTTTCGGTTTCACGATGCGTGCGCCGGTTGCTTTGGCGCAATCCATCGACGAACCGCCGCCAAAAGCAATCAACGCCTTGCAGTCGTTATCCAAATACATTTGGCGCGCCTCTTCCACATTCCAAATAGTCGGATTCGGCACTGTGCGGTCGTACACACAACACTTGATGCCGGCGTCGGCGAGTTTTTCTTCAAGCGGCGTGGTCAGCCCCAAATTATGAATGCCGGCATCGGTAATTATAATCACTGACGTGATGTTTTTGCGTTTCAGCACATTCGGCACATCGTTGAGCGACGGCACTATTTTCGGATTTCGATACGGCAAAAACGGTATCGCCACCTTGAAAGCCGCCTGAAACGTGCGGCAATACATTCTGTTTAATATAAACATAGTTCGTCTATTTTTGATTTAACGCCGCAAAAATACGTTTTTTTATTTTTTGATACAACGAAACGAAGTACAAAAATGATTAAATTATTTAACATTCAACGATTTTATCGGCAAAAAAAATAAATTTTCATCGCATTTTTTCTGCTTGAATTCCAAAAAAAACGAAGTGCCGACAAATCAAATTATCTGCGCTCCGTTTAATGTTGGGTGTTTTTATTGACACTAACGTATCAATAGTGTATCAGCGAATCGACTTGAATATCTTCGTCGAACACATTGCGTCCGTTCAAAAAATCGAGTTCTACCAAAAAATTCACATAGATTTTTTTGACGCCAAATTTCCGTACCAATTCGCAAGCGGCTTTCATTGTTCCGCCTGTTGCCAACAAATCGTCGTGAATCAGTACTACATCGTCGGCCGTGAGGGCATCTTTGTGTAACTGAATAGTATCCACACCATATTCTTTGGTGTACGACACTTCCACCGTTTCGGCCGGCAATTTACCTTTTTTTCGCACAGGCACAAATCCTACACCCAATTTATTACCTAAAATCGGTGCCATAATAAATCCGCGCGATTCGATACCAATAATTTTCGTGATGCTTTTATCTTTGTACAGATTATACATGGCATCTTCGAAAAATTTCATACAATCGGCATTTTTGAAAGCCGTTGTCAAATCCTTAAACATGATTCCCTGCGTAGGAAAATCGGGCACTGTACGAATGTGCTGTTTAATTTCTTCCGTTGTCATAATTATGTTTTTATAAATTGTTCCACGTGGAACATTGTTAATAATAAGTTTTCGTATAAATTGTTCCATGTGGAACATTATCGACCAAGTAAAACCAAAAGTACACTAATATCGTTGGGTGATACACCGGGAATGCGGCTCGCCTGCCCAATAGTTTTTGGGTTTATTTTAGTCAGTTTTTGGCGCGCTTCGGTCGAAAGCGATAATATATTTTTGTAATCGAATCTATTTTCAATCTGAATATCTTCGAGCCGATGTAGTTTATCGGCAATGGCGCGCTCGCGGTCGATATAGCCGGAATATTTTATTTGAATTTCGGCCGCTTCTAAAATTTCGTCGCGACGAAGTTGATCGATTTGGAGAATTTTTTCGTGTAATTCCGGTAAAATATTTTCTAAAATAGCAATGTTTAATTGTGGACGCAAAATTAAATCGAACAGTTTTGTAGAATGTTTTAGCGGCGAAATTTCGTTTTGTTCCAAATAATCATTAACCTCAGAACACTTAACCAATGTATTTTGTGTATAAGCAATAAACTCATCGACCGCAGCATATTTTGTTTGCATCAATTCAAAACGTTCGCGCGATGCCAAACCGATGCAATACGATTTTTCGGTAAGACGTTTGTCGGCATCGTCCTGTCGCAACAGAATACGATATTCAGCACGCGACGTAAACATGCGATAGGGTTCATCGACGCCTTTGGTTACCAAATCGTCAATCAACACACCAATATAGGCTTCGTCGCGCTGTAATATAAATTCGTCAGTACCATTGCATTTCAGGTGCGCATTGATGCCGGCTATCAAACCCTGACCGGCCGCCTCCTCGTAGCCGGTGGTGCCGTTGATTTGTCCTGCAAAAAACAGATTTTTCACCAACTTTGTTTCCAACGTATGGTGCAGTTGTGTCGGGTCGAAAAAGTCGTATTCGATGGCATAACCCGGACGATAAGGTTCAGCATGCTCCAAACCGGGAATAGTTTTCAACGCCGCAAATTGCACATCAACAGGCAGCGACGACGAAAAACCGTTCAAGTAATATTCTTGCGTGGTTTCGCCTTCGGGTTCCAAAAATAATTGGTGCTGCTCCTTGTCGGCAAACGTTACAATTTTTGTTTCGATGCTCGGACAATAACGCGGTCCGATACTTTTTATCTGACCATTATACAAGGGTGAATCTTTCAGGCCGCCGCGCAAAATAGCATGCGTTTCGGCATTTGTAAACGTAATCCAACAACTGCGCTGCTTCAACGGACGCGGAGTCGCAGTCGGTAAAAACGAAAATTTATGAAAATCGTTTTCGCCCACCTGTTCCGACATTTTTGTAAAATCGATGGTGTTACCATTCAGACGCACAGGCGTACCGGTTTTCATACGCGATGTCGAAAAACCTTTTTCTTTCAGTTGTTCGGTGATGCCATACGACGCCGGCTCGGCAATGCGGCCACCGGCTATCTGTGTTTTGCCTATGTGCATCAAACCGCCTAAAAAAGTGCCTGCCGTAAGCACCACACACGTTGCCTTGAACTCCATCTGCATGGTGGTAACGCAACCCACTACCCTATCGCCGTCGAACTGAAGTTTCACAACCGAATCCTGCCAAACATGCAGATTAGGTGTGGCATCTATCACTTCGCGCCACTTGGCAATGTATTTCAATCTGTCGCTCTGCGAACGCGGACTCCACATGGCCGGCCCTTTCGAACGGTTCAGCATGCGAAACTGCACAGCCGTAGCATCGGTAACGATGCCCATATAGCCGCCAAGAGCATCTATCTCTCTGACTATCTGACCTTTAGCTATTCCGCCAATGGCCGGATTGCAACTCATTTGGGCTATTTTGTTCATATCCATTGTAATCAACAGCGTGCGCGAACCCATATTGGCTGCTGCACACGCCGCCTCGCAACCGGCATGACCGGCACCTATTACAATGACATCAAATTGGCAATTCATAGCACTGAAAAAATAGTGTACAAAATTACATTTTTTATTTGAAACATGCAATGTGAAAAATCGGTTGAAAACTTGTTATTTGTTTTTCACAAACAATGAAAACTTATACTTGCAAATTTCAATTCAAATTTGTGATAATTCATTTTTTGAAATAACAATCAACACAGACACAAAAAATACTGAAAGTTATTAACACTATTATAAACGTGAAAAATATCGATGAAAACGCTAAAAATCAATATGATAAAAAGGTTATTCACGGTTTCAACAGCCAATAATAATCACCATATTTCTTTTTTAGAAAAATAAAAAAATAATCTATTTATGAATAGTGAAAAAAGCCGATGAAATGGTCGAAAAATTACTTTTTTCATTCGATACAATCGGCACAAATGGCTACACGCGTGCGTGCCTGCAAAATTTGCCGGCGAAAACGGTGCGCCGCCTCGCCGTGCCACAGCGTGTTGATGTCAGTTTGTTGAACATTACCAAATAAAAAATCGGCGTTTTTATCGAAACAACACGGCACAAATGCACCGTCGGAAGTTACTACTCCACCCTGCCACTGACGCAGACAATGATTGCCCGTTTTGTGTTTCGGTTGCAGCACACCATGTTTATTTATATACCGACTATAACGTTCAGCGGTAGGAATAAGCGCTTGTTTTTGGTCGTAATTGTAAATTTGTGCCGTTTTAATCGTGATTTTTTGTACACCTAATTCTTGGGCCATGCGTTTGAAAATCGGAATTTCGTGTTCGTTGTGGCTGAACACGATGAACTGCACTTCGATTTCGGGCGTTGATATTTGTAATTTTTTTTTTGCATTATTTATGTGTTTCACAGCGGCAAATACGTTGTCGATGCAGCCACCGACGCGATATTTGGCATACGTTTTTTGCGTAACGCCGTCGAGCGAAACGATTATTTTATTCAAACCCGAACGACAAATCTGTTCGGCCAAGTCGGCATCGATATTTTGTGCATTGGTCGATGTGGCTGTGTAGATATTTTTTTGGCGGGCATAGGCAATCATGCTACACATATTGGGCGACAAAAATGGTTCGCCTTGGAAGTAGAGCATCAGATAACAGAGTGTGTCGGCAGTTTCGTCGATGATTTTTTTGTAGAGTTCGAGTGGCAACCATCGGTTGGTGCGGCGCAAACGTCCCGACCCGAGCATACACTCCGGACAATGGAGCTGACACACGGCCGCCGGTTCTACCGAAAGCGTTACAGGCATACCGCCGATTTTGGCATTTTTGGTGATGCGCGCCCACAAATAGCTTGCTCTATTTTTCAGCAAGTTATTGATTTTTTTGGCGGTCAGCGTGGTCAAAAATGCGTGTATCGGCATAGATTTTGTAATATTTTTTGCAAAATTACAGCGAAAAAATTGAATTGCGATTATATTTAACAAATTAGTTATCAACAAATTATATTTTTTGATGCGTTGAAATTTATTTTTTTTCGACAAAACACACCCTATAAAATAAAGTTTTAGTAACTTTGCCTTTTGGAAATTGCGATTATTTTAACTACTTAATTTTTTATACTATGAACAAAAAATCAATTCTGTTGACTGTGGCTGTGGCCGCATTGGTATTGTTTGCGTGCAAACCGCCAAAAGAATTTGTTGATCCGATCAACGTATCTGTAAATCCGTTGGAAATGCACGCCGGTAAGGTGGAAGTTACCATCGACGGCACCTACCCCGTGAAGTATTTCCAAAAGAAAATGGTGATGACTGTTACTCCGGTGCTGAAATCGAAAATTTCGTCTGCCGAATGGAGAGCCGATTCGAAAACCTATCAAGGCGAAAAAGTGAAAGACAACAACGATGTAATCAAATACAAAGTTGGTGGCGAGTACAAACAAGTAGCCACGTTTGATTACAATCCCGAAATGGAAAGTTCGGAACTGTGGCTCGAAATCACCGGCAAACTCGGTAAAAAAGAGTTTACCATCGACCCGATTAAAGTGGCTGATGGTGTGATTGTTACTCCGCTGTTGGTGGCTGTAGAAGCCGGCGAAGTTGAAACAAAAATCGAAAAAGACAACTTCCAACGCATCATCGAAGAGAAACAAGAAGCCGAAATCCGATTCCTCATTCAACAATCGGAAGTGCGTAAATCGGAAATCAGCAGCGACGCTGTTGTGGCTCTGACAAAACGCATCGACGAAGCCAACAAAGCTGCCAACCTCGAAATGACAGGTCTCGAAATTTCGTCGTACGCTTCGCCCGACGGTGGTTTGGATTTGAACGAAAAATTGGCCGAAAAACGCGACCAAGCTTCGCAAAAATATATCAACAAAGAGTTGAAAAAACTGAAAGCAACCGTTACCATCGACAGCAAATTCACGGCCGAAGACTGGGAAGGTTTCCAAGCATTGATGGAACAATCGAACATTCAGGACAAAGAGGTTATCTTGCGTGTGTTGTCGATGTACAGCGACCCCGAACAACGCGAAGCCGAAATCAAAAACCTGTCGGCTGCCTACAAAGCCATTGCCGATGAGATTTTGCCGCAACTGCGTCGCTCGAAAATGACGTTGGCTATAAACGTTATCGGTCGTTCGGATGCCGAAATCGACTCGCTGGCCAAAGCCAACCCCGACACCTTGTCGCTCGAAGAACTGCTCTACGCTGCTACTTTGACAGCCGATTTGGAACGTAAAGCCGAAATCTACACCAAAGTTACCGAACTCTATGCCGATGAATATCGCGGATTCAACAACCTTGGTGTGGTACGCTACGAGCAAGGCGACATTGATGCTGCCGGTCGCGCATTTGCCAAAGCACTCGAACTCAACGCCAAAAATGCTGCCGTAAACTACAACTGCGGTGTAGTGGCACTTGTGAAAGGCGATGATGCCAAAGCCGAAGAATATTTTGGTAACGCCGGTGGCGTAGGCGAAAGCCTTGACCATGTAAATGGTGTATTGGCCATCCGTCGTGCCGACTACAAGAAAGCCGTAGAACTGTTTGGCGCAGCAAAAGTGAACAATGCTGCTTTGGCTAAAATTCTGACAAAAGATTATGCCGGCGCACGCTCGGTACTCGAAGGCGTTGAAAAACCGAATGCCCGCACCAATTATTTGTTGGCTGTGGTTGCCGCTCGTCAGAACGACCGCGCTGCTGTGGTTGCCAACTTGAAAAAAGCCATCGAAGCCGACGGCGCTTGGAAAGAAAAAGCCGCTAAAGATGCCGAATTCTTGGCTTTTGCCGAAGATGCCGAATTTGCCGCTTTGGTAAAATAACTGATTGATAATCATTAAAAGAAGGTCGGGCTATAAGTCCGGCCTTTTTTGTTTTGGATATTATTTGTAATTTTGCAAGCGAAATAGTATTTATTTGAACTTGTAGTTTTTATTCTCGCAACCTAAAATTCGCCAAAATTTTACAAGAGAATAAAGCGGTAAACAAAGTTCCATGCCCGTGTGGGCGTGGGCTGTTGCTACTTATTTATTTGTAAAACGGCGTTTGGCGATGCCTTGGTTGCGTAAATGAGTAAAACGGTTTACGCCTTTTTTATGTCTGATTCAAAACTCCCACACATTGGGCAAATAGTTCGCCAAACGCTGAAAAAGCAGGGACGAACAGTTACATGGCTGGCGCAACAACTGCCTTGCGACAGGAGCAATGTCTATAAAATTTTTGCAAAACGAACGTTAGACACCGAATTATTGTTGACACTTTCGAAGGTTTTGGGTGTCGATTTCTTCCAAATTTACTCTTCCTTTTTGAAAAAATGATGCCGATTCAGCACACTTTTGTGGCCGATGAGGCACTACAAAAAATCATCTGTTGCCGGCGAAAAAGCATATTTTTGTGTTTTTAATAATGGTAACATACAACTTATTTATTAACACTAATTTTTTTATTATGAAACATCTGAAATTTTTTGCAGCCTTGTGCTGCGTAGCAGCAGCCTTTGCTGCTTGCGAGAAAAACGATGTAGAGTCTGCATCCGGCACCAAGAATGGCCACGCATACGTTGACCTTGGTTTGCCGAGCGGTCTGAAATGGGCAACTTGCAACGTAGGTGCCACTAAACCCGAAGAGTATGGCAACTACTATGCTTGGGGAGAAACCGAACCAAAAGACTATTACGATTGGAGTACTTATAAATATAGTTCTGATGATGCTGAACTGACCAAGTACTGCACGGATAGTTATTATGGCAAAGATGGTTTTGCAGATAACAAAACCATACTCGACCCCGAAGACGATGCAGCTCGTGCTAATTGGGGCGGTAAGTGGCGTATACCTACCTTGGCTGAATGGACGGAACTGCGTGAAAACTGTGCGTGGAAATGGACGGATGATTACAATGGTACAGGCGTCGCCGGACGAGTTGTAACCAGCATGACCAACGGCAACTCCATTTTTCTCCCTGCGGCGGGCTGGCGCGACTGCGACGATTTGCGCCGCGCTGGCCTCGACGGCATCTATTGGTCGAGTTCGCTCGACGCGGGCTGCCCGGGCGGCGCGTGGAGCGTGGGCTTCGCCTCGGACTATGTGTACAGTGACGACGATTTCTACCGCGTCTTCGGTCTATCCGTTCGTCCGGTATTCAAATAATCTAATATGGAATAATAAACGCTTCTACAAATATGATATTCAACAAAAAATTAACATTAGCGGATCTTTTGTACTATTTTGTATTCTTCCTTGCTATCGTTCTTGGTGTGGCGTTGACGGTCAGCATTTTTTGCATACTCATCAATTTGATGGCTAATACCACATTAACCATCAGTATTAAAGGGTGGTGGTTTTTTCTGTATAGGTTTCGCCACTACAGCTGGTTGTTCGAAGTAACCATACTCGTGCTTACGGCTGTCGTTGCCTTGATGGCATACCGAGGTAATTGCAAGGTGAACGAAGTTAAATTGTTGCTCGATATTCGGCAACAGTTAAATCGGCCGGAACACCGGGAAATACATCAATTATTGGAAACTACCACATCGACTGACTCAGATTCTTCAATTATGAATTATTTGAATGAAAATAGAATGGCATTGTACAACTATTTGGGTACGCTCGAAGTACTTAATATATTATTGAAGAATGGTGTCATTACCAAGGATAATTTCCGTAATCAGTTTGGCTATCGTCTCGAAAATGTTGATAATTGTCTGCCATTGATGCAACACCTAAAGAATGAACGCGAGTATTGGAAGGATTTATTTGAATTAATTGAAATAACTAACTCAAAAAAATAGAAAGTATGAAACAGATGAAATTTTTTGCAGCCGCGTGCTGCATGGCGGCTGTGTTTGCCGCCTGCGAGAAAAACGACCCTAATAATGGGACCAACAACATCCAAGCCGGTGCTACGGGCATCGAGAATGGTCACGAGTGGGTGGACCTTGGCTTGCCCAGCGGTACTAAGTGGGCAACCTGCAACGTAGGCGCCACCAAACCCGAAGAGTATGGCAACTACTACGCTTGGGGCGAAACCGAACCAAAAACGACTTACAATGGTAGTACCTACAAATGGGCAACTGCTACATACAATGCAGAATATGATCAGTGGGATTTCAAACTAACCAAGTACAACACTAATCCTAACGTAGGCATCGTAGATAACAAAACCGTACTCGATCCCGAAGACGATGCCGCTCGTGCTAATTGGGGTAGTAAGTGGCGCATGCCCACCGACGAAGAGTGGACTGAATTGTGTGAAAATTGTGCATGGAAATGGACGGATGATTATAATGGTACAGGCATAGCAGGAGACGTTGTAACCGGTTTCAACGGCAACTTCATCTTCCTCCCTGCGGCGGGCTATCGCGGCCGTGATGACTTGGACGCCGCGTTCTACTACGGCATTTATTGGTCGAGTTCGCTCCACGCGTCGAGCGGCCCGGAAGATCCGATCGGCGCGTGGAGCGTGGACTTCGGCTCGGACTACGTGGAGAGGGACTACAACTACCGTTACGACGGTCATTCCGTCCGCGCGGTTCTTGGAGAATAAGCCAAGCCCCCCAGTCCCCTGCCTACCGGCAGGCAGGTCCGCAAGAAACAATGTAGGGACGCGGCGCGCCACGTCCCTACAATTAGGAATTAGGAATTAGGAATGCGGAGTTTTTCTTGCTCCGCGTTTTGTTTTATTACCCCTAAATCTGAAGTGCCCCCAAAA